>CAYOXD010000045.1:0-22650 GCA_964407825.1 uncultured Desulfobacterales bacterium
TTTTAAAATTATCCAAATCAGAACCAAATCACCCGGCTTGGCGGGTGAGGAAATGCAGTATGCCCGGAAAGTCAAAGGTGTCGCGCTCGTTGTTGACAAGGGGGTGATGAACGCATATAAATGAGCCGACATGAAACCTATTTAATTTAACCGAAAGGGATATCTACAATGGCAGAAGGTTTGCTTGAAATTGATGATGCGAATTTCGATTCACAGGTGCTTCAATCCGACAAACCCGTGCTGGTGGACTTCTGGGCGCCGTGGTGCGGGCCCTGCCGGGCCATCGCGCCCATCGTGGAAGAGCTCGCGGGCGTTTTCGGCTCGCAGATGAAATTCATGAAGTGCAATGTCGATGAGAATCCCGTTACCCCTGGAAAATATGGAATAAAAGCGATCCCAACGCTGATTTTTTTCAAGGGAGGCGATGTGGCCGAGCAGATTACCGGCATGGTCGCCAAGTCCAAGTTGGAAGAGGCGGTAAAGAAAGTCCTTTAACGATTTCGTTGGACAGGTAGCCTGTGGACTACGATCTGTTGATCATTGGCGGTGGGCCGGCCGGGCTTACCGCCGGTTTGTATGCGGCCCGGGCAAAATTGAATGTGCTCCTGGTTGAAAAACTCGTTCCGGGCGGGCAAATGGTTACAACGGAACGAATCGATAACTATCCGGGGTTTCCGGAGGGAATCGGGGGGCCGGAGCTTTCCCTGTTGATGAAGACACAGGCCGAACGATTCGGCCTCCAGGTGGAAACCGACGAGGTCCTCTCCCTGGAGGCAGAAGGACCTGAAAAAACGGTGCACCTCAGCCAGCGGTCCCTTCGTTGCCACGCAGTCATCATCGCCGCGGGCGCAGCGCCGAAACGGCTGGGAGTACCCGGAGAGAACGAGTTCTGGGGGCGGGGGGTGTCCTCTTGCGCCGTTTGCGACGGCCCCTTTTACAGGGGCCGAACCGTTGCCGCCGTGGGGGGCGGCGATACGGCAATCAAGGAAAGCATCTTTCTGACGCGGTTCGCGGAAAAGGTTTACCTCATCCACCGGCGGAACGATTGGCGTGCGGAGGCCGTCCTTCGGGAGCGCGCCCTGGCCAACGACCGGATCGAGCCTGTATGGAACACCGTTTTGAAAGAAATCCACGGGGAAGAGGTCCTGACGGGCCTTACCTTGCAGGATGTCATCACCGGTGAAAGCCGAAAACTCCCGGCGTCGGCCTGCTTTATCTGGATCGGTATCGAGCCTAACGGGGCCTTTTGGGGGGATCTGGTGTCAACGGACGGGGCCGGGTTCATCGAAACGGATCAGCAGATGAGAACGTCCCTGCCGGGAATCTTTGCAGCAGGCGATATCCGCGCCGTCCCCACCCGCCAGATCGCCGGCGCAGTGGGCGACGGCGCCATGGCGGCCTATTCGGCCCGGCAATTTATTGAAGGTATCCAATGATGAAGAAACGTATAATTTCACTATGTCTGGTATCGGCACTGGTTCTTTGCGGTTGCGCCACCACCTCACATCGTACGGATGAGAAAACGCAGGGGAAAAACGCCCCACAGGCGCCCCAGGAAAGAAACGCAGAGCAGCTGCTGAAGGCGGGACTTGTCGCGCTGCACAAAAAAAACTATTCGGAGGCCATCGACCTGTTTTCCAGACTCAGGGACTGGTATCCCTTCAGCAAACACGCCGTCACCGCCGAGCTGAGGATATCCGATGCCCACTATGGCAAGTTGGAATATGAAGAGGCCATCAGCGGCTACGAAAAATTTGTGACGCTCCACCCCAGAAACCCGGAAATTCCCTATGCCCTCTATCAGACCGGAAAATGCTATATGGACCAGATGAGGGGAATCGACCGAGATCAGACCGATGCGATAAAGGCCAACGATACCTTCCAGCGGTTGCTGAAGCAATACCCCGGCAGCTCCTACACGGAACCGGCCAAGGCCGCTGCCAAGCAGTGTCAGAAGAGCATCCTGCGCCATGAGATGTATGTCGCGAAATTCTATCTGAAGGCCAAAAACTACCGGGCGGCCCTGAATCGCTTCAAGGGCCTGCTGAATATGTACCCGGATGTGGGCGTGCAATACGAGGCCCTCGGCTATATCACCCGATGCCAGGTGGCCCTGGCCAAAACGCCATCCAGGCATGATGAAAATCCTTTACACGAGGCTCGTTATAGCGTACCATCTCCTGCTTCGCCCAGCCAGATGGCTGTGCAACCCGATTAAAAATCAGCGCCGGCGCCGGATCGGCGCCTTGAACACGATTAGGATTGGAGACGAGAAATGTCAAAACAGTGTGAAATCTGCGGGAAAGCCCCCCTGGTGGGGTGCAATGTCAGCCATGCCCACAATGTCAACAAGCGCCGCTTCAACCCCAACCTCCAGCGGGTTCGCGCCAGCATCAACGGGAATGTCAGGACCCTTACCGTCTGCACGCGCTGCATTCGGTCGGGCAAGGTCGTCAAGCCCGCCGCCTGAAGGGCCGGTCAGCCGCTCATGCGGCTCACCCCCTGAATCTTTTTAACCCGTTTGATCGCCGCCATCACCGCCTCCAGTTGCGTCTTGCCAGTCACTGCGACGGTAAAATTCAACACCGCCCGGGCGCCGTGGGTATCGGCGTCCGCACTGAGAATATCCGCCCCCTCCTTGCTGATGGCGGATGCCACATCCGCCAGAAGGCCGGAACGGTTATCGGAGCGCACGCGTAATTTGATGGGGTAGGTTTCCGAGTTCTGCGCGCTCCAGGAGACCTCGACCCGGCGGTCCGGATTTACCCGGCGGGCATTGGCGCAGGTGGTCCGGTGAACCGTTACCCGGTGCCCCAGCGTAATGTAGCCCATGATGGGATCGCCGGGAAGGGGCCGGCAGCACTGGCCGAACCGGACGACGATATCATCGATTCCCCTGACCAGGACTCCCGAGCCATCCTTCCGTTTCCGGAAACGACGACTCTTTTTATTCAGAATGGAGACGGTTTCCTCCTCGGGGGGTTCCCGGATTTCAAACTTCCGGGCCACCTGAAGGGCGGTTATCTTGCCATACCCCACCCCCGCGATCAGATCGTCCACCTTGCTGACGCCGAACCCGCTGAGGATCTCGGTCATCTGATCCGTCTTGACCAGCGCGCTGAAGTTCAGACGCAGTTTCCTGAACGCCTTTTCCAGCATATCCCTTCCAATGGACAGGCTCCGCTCCATATTCTGGGCCTTGATCCACTGGCGGATACGGGATCTGGCCTTGACGGTTTTCACAAAGGCCAACCAGTCTTTGCTGGGATGATGCCCCTTGGTCGTTAAGACAGAAACGGTCTGGCCGTTCTTCAACTCGTATTGCAGGGGAACCATCCGGCCGTCCACCTTAGCGCCGGTACAGGAATTGCCCACCTGACTGTGAACCATATAGGCAAAATCCACCGGTGTCGCGCCCTTGGGAAGGGCCTTGACCTCACCGTCCGGAGTAAAAACATACACCTCGTCCGGGAAGAGATCGATGCGCACATTCTCGAGAAATTCCTCCGGGTTCTGAAAATCGGCCCGATTTTTCACCAGGTTCTGAATCCAACCGAACACACTGCTCATCTTCTCGTCCGCGGCCCTTCCCTCCTTGTAACTCCAGTGGGCCGCGATGCCCGAATTGGCCACCCGGTCCATCTCCCAGGTGCGGATCTGCACTTCCAGCCGATCGCCATAGGGTCCGATCACGGTCGTATGCAGGGACTGGTACATGTTGGGCTTCGGGGAGCGGATGTAATCCTTGAGCTTGTGGGGAATCGGCTTCCACATGGAATGGATGTACCCGAGCGTCTCGTAACATTGGGAAATATCGTCGAGGATGATTCGAAGGGCGATGATATCGTAAATTTCCTCGAAGGGAAGACGCTGGGACTTCATCTTGCTGTATATGCTGTAAAAATTCTTGTATCGCCCCTGAATCTCACAGGGCAGATGGTTTTCCAGCATCTTCTTCTGAACCAGCCCCTTGACCTTCCGGATGTGCTTTTCCCGGGCCGCCAGGTCTTTCCGGACCCGGTTTTCGATATCCGCGTAAGCCTCCGGATTGAGGCACCGGAAGGCCGTCAGATCCATCTCCGTCTTGATCCAGTAGATACCGAGCCGAGCGGCGATGGGGGAATAGACGTTGAGGGCCTCGGCCGCCACCTGGGTGCGCTGCGCTTCTCCGTGGGCATCCAGGGTCCGCAGGTGGTGCAGCCGGTCGGCCAGCTTGACCAGGATGACCCGCAGGTCATCGGCCATGGCCAGGATCATCTTGCAGATATTGTCCGCCTGCCCCGCGCGAAGGGCGGCATCCAGGGGAAGTCTGCCGATCCTCCTGACGCCCGAGACGATCCGTACCATCTCGGGACCGAACAAATTACCCAGGGAATCCGGATCGCTGTCGCTCCCTTCCAGAACATCGTGCAGGAGGCCGGCGGCCACACTCACCGGATCGAGATTCATTCCGGCCAGTATCCAGCCGGTCTCCAGGCAGTGGGACAGGGGAGGCGCCCCGGCCACCGGCGGCGCCCCCTGATGGGCCTTGAGCGAATAGTCATAGGCGCGTCGCACCAGCGCCACGTCCGCCTGGGAATTGTTGTCCAGCAGGCGATCGATGATGTCCTCTATCCGGATCATAGTCCCCTGTTTCCCATCTCCCGACATTTCCCCGCCCGGCGCCGAACCTTGTCTCAATACGCCTTTGCAAAAACGACCCGGCCCTCGCTCGGCCTGCCGCAGTATATACATCGGCCGGACTGCGTTTCGGCTGCAAGGGGAAGGCACCGGATGGTCACGCTCAACTCCTCCTTGATGGCCGCCTCACAGCCCGGGTCACCGCACCAGTGGGACAGGGCAAAACCGCCGTGAATCTCGGGTTTTTCATGGTTCAGGGGAGTAAAAAAGTCGTAGAAATCCTGTCGCTCCTCCATGGGGCGCGTGTGTTCCTTCAGAAACGCCGCCGCCCGGTCGAAAAGGCTCCTCTGGATATCATCGAGCAGGGAGCCGATATCCGCCACAAAGGCCGCCTGGTCCATGCGGGTCTTGTCCCGGTGGGCCCGATCCCTGCGCGCGAAAAAGACGACATCGCCAGCCATGTCCCTGGGGCCGATCTCGATGCGGATCGGAATTCCCTTCTTGATCCATTCCCAGGTCCGGGCGCCCCCCGTCTCCCGATCATCGATCTCCACCCGGACCGGCTGCCCGTGATAGGGCTTCGCCCTCAGGGCATCGGCCAGCCGCGTCACATAAGCCATGACTTCCGCCCGCTGGCTCTCCTTCCGAATGATGGGCATGAGCACCACATGGGCAGGGGCCACCCGCGGCGGCAGAATGATCCCGTCGTCGTCTCCGTGGGTCATGATGAGACCGCCGATCAGCCGGGTGGAAACCCCCCAGGAGGTGGTCCAGGCGTACTCCTCGCGGCTGTCCGCGGACTGAAACCGGATTTCGGATCCCCTGGCAAAATTCTGGCCCAGGAAGTGGGAGGTACCAGCCTGAAGGGCTTTCCTGTCCTGCATCATCGCCTCGATGCAGTAGGTGTCCACAGCGCCGGGAAATCGCTCCGAGGCGCTCTTGACCCCAGGGATCACGGGCATGGCCATGTAGGTTTCGGCCAGTTTCGTGTACGCGTCGAGCATCATCCGGGTACGCTCCTCGGCCTCCTGCCGGTTCGCATGCACCGTGTGGCCCTCCTGCCAGAGGAATTCGCTCGTTCGAAGGAAGGTCCGGGTACGCATCTCCCAGCGGACCACATTGGCCCATTGGTTGATGAGAAGGGGCAGGTCCCGGTAACTGCTGACCCATCTGGAGAAGGAGTCGCCGATAATGGTTTCGGAGGTAGGCCGGACCACCAGCGGCTCGGTCAAGGGGCCTGCCGGCACCAGCCCGCCGGAGGGGCCCTTTTCCAGGCGATGATGGGTGACAACGGCACACTCCTTGGCAAAGCCCTCCACGTGCTCCGCCTCCTTTTCAAGAAAGCTCAAGGGAATAAAGAGGGGGAAATAGGCATTTCGGACACCCGTTTCCTTGAACATGCCATCCAGGATTCGCGTGATGTTCTCCCATAGGGCATACCCCCAGGGTTTGATCACCATGCAGCCCCGAACCGCGGATTTCTCCGCCAGATCCGATGCCCGCACAACCTGTTGATACCACTCCGTATAATCTTCCGCCCGTGTCGGTGTAACCGCCGTTTTCGCTTGCTTCTCCATACCGTATCCTGCCGCCTCCTGCGCCACTGCTCGAAACTCGCTCTTGTTATCGTATAATAAGGGGGTTTGCCTCGCTGCTGTGTATGTATCAAAGCCACCGGTCTTATTCAAGCGGGGCCTGATGCCGGCAGCAATTCCAACTGTACAAGGTTCATTAAACCCGGCCCTGTTCTGCCAGGCGCTGGGGCATGAGTTTGGCGCGAACGGAAGCTGAAACCCAGCGCCCTGCCTGTGTAGCGGTGACATGTTGCATGGCAAGAAAACAGGCACCCTGTGTAGGGAATCGGCCTTGTATTTCCCCGGTCCTTTTGTATAATTGCGTTGATTTAAATATTACAATCCGGAGAGTTCAAATATCTTTGCTTAGGCATACCCTACAGGGAGAATCACGAAAAATGAAGCAGGAGAAAGGTAAACGCTTTGCCGACAAGCATGGCGGTCAGTCGCCGGATCCGGAAATCGCGGCGGCGCTTCGAAAGGAAACGATCAACGGCCGGATGCCCTGCGCCGTTGCCTTCGAGGTCGCCGGACGCCTGTCCGTGGCGCCCTCGCAGGTGGGGATCACGGCGGATCTTCTCAATATCAAGCTATCGAAATGCCAGCTGGGGCTCTTTGGCTACCAGCCGGATAACAAGCTGGTCCGCGCCGACAAGGCCACCGAAGCACCCCTGCGGGAGGCGATCCTGGGGGCCCGGGTGGGAAACCACCTCCCCTGCGAGAGCGCCTGGGCCATTGCGGCCAGGCTCCGGGTCGGCAAAATCGCCGTCGGCCATGCCTGCGAGGCTCTGGGCATCAGGATTCGGGGCTGTCAGCTCGGGGCCTTCTGAGAGCCTGCCTGATGGCGCCTCACCCCTCGTTCAGAAACGGATTGAAACGTCTCTCGTGCCCGATGGTGCTCGGCTCGTTATGGCCGGGCATCACCCGGATATCGTCTGGCAGGGAGAAAAGACGGTCTTTGATGCTCCGGATCAGGGTCCCGTAATCGCCTCCCGGGAAATCCGCTCGGCCGATGGATCCGGCGAACAACGTATCCCCCACGAACACATAGCCATCGGCCAGGAGCGCAATGCCCCCGGGCGAATGGCCAGGGGTGTGAATCACGGTGAAGGTCATGCTGCCCACATCGATGGTGTCATTGTCCGCCAGAAGCCGATCCGGCGCAGGTGAGGGCTCCGCGGAAAGCCCCCAGGCGGCGGCCGAATCCACCACCACCTTCAGAAGGGGGGCATCCAGAGAATGGATGGCCAGCGGGGCTCCTGTTTTCTCCTTCACGGCCCGGTTGGCGCCCACATGATCGAAGTGACCATGGGTATTCAGGATCACCACTGCATTCAGGGACGCCTCCTCCAGGGTCTCGATGATCCGGTGGGCCTCCGCCCCCGGGTCGATGACCGCGGCGTCCCGTGTTTTCTCACATCCCACGATATAGCAGTTGGCCATGATCGGACCCACTGTCAAGCGTTTGATAATCAAATTTCCCTCCAGACGGATGCTAATCCTCCGGCTCTGCGGCCATCAGGTGCGTAAGGTCCTCCGGCGCAGGCGGCACATCGATGGCAAGGCCATCGTTTTCAATGGCCAGGTGGATGCTGTCCAGAATCCCGTTGATAAAGGCGCCGGATTCCTCGGTCCCGAATTTCTTTCCAATGTCGATGGCCTCGTTTATGGTGACCTTGGGCGGGATATCCTGGCAGCAAAAGAGCTCGAAGGCGGCAATGCGAAGAATGTTGCGGTCCACCCCGGACATCCGGCCCAGCTTCCAGTGACTGGAGAAGGTTCCCAGCACCTGGTCGATGGCGGCTCTGGCACTCGTCACGCCCGTGACCAGTCTCAGGAAGAAGGGACGCGCCACCCTGGGCGGCGTAAAGGCATCCAGGAAAGAACGCAGGGCCTGCGATGGCTCTTCCCTGCTCATGTCCATGAAAAAGAGAGCTTGCAGGGCCAACTCCCTTGACTTTCGGCGATTGCCCATGGCCCCTGCGCTCACATGCCGTCCACGACGTCCACCACATTGGCCATTTCCACGGCGCTCATGGCGGCACTCCACCCCTTGTTGCCGGCCTTGGTGCCGGCGCGCTCGATGGCCTGCTCGATGGTATCGGTGGTGAGGATGCCGAAAATGACCGGGATGTTTGACTCCAGGCCCACAACGGCAATTCCCTTGGTGACCTCCGCACTCACATAGTCAAAATGGGCGGTCGCCCCCCGGATGACGGCGCCGAGGCAGATCAGTGCATGATATCGCTTCTTTTCCACCAGTTTCTTAGCCACCAAAGGAATCTCGAAGGCGCCTGGCACCTTGACGATCTCGATATCCTCCTCCTTGCCACCGCAGCGCGTGAGGGCATCGACCGCCCCGCCCACCAGCTTTTCCGTGATGAAATCATTGAAGCGGCTGACCACAATGGCAAATTTCTTGCCAGCGGCAAGATATCCTCCCTCATACACCTTCGGCATCTGGATTCCTCCTGATATATCGATTACTGGCCTTGATCCATTGTAAGCGGAATGTCCGGGATCGAAATCGGGTCCCTTGCGCTCAAGACACCGTTCCCACGTTCAGCATATGGCCCATTTTGAGCTTCTTGCACTCCAGGTAGCACTTGTTGTGCTCATTGGGCTCGATCTGGATGGGCACCTGTTCCACCACCTGGATCCCATAGCCCTGGAGACCGATCATTTTTTTAGGATTGTTGGTCATCAGTCGCATCTTTCGAATCCCAAGATCCACGAGGACCTGGGCGCCGATTCCGTAATTGCGCAAATCCCCACTGAATCCAAGCTTCCGGTCCGCCTCCAGGGTATCGAAGCCCTGATCCTGAAGGGCATAGGCCTTGATCTTGTTGACGAGACCGATGCCGCGGCCCTCCTGGCGCACATAGAGAACAACGCCCACACCCTCCTCCTCCACCATCCGCATGGCCTTGTGAAGCTGTTCCCGGCAGTCGCAGCGCATGGAGCCGAAGATATCGCCAGTCAGACATTCCGAGTGCACCCGTACCAGGACCGGCTTTTCCGGGTCGATCTCCCCCTTTACCATGGCAATCTGGAGGAGATCGTCCACGTCGTTTTCATACACGATGCACCGGAATTCACCGGCGATGGCGGTGGGGATGACCGTTTCCGCGGACCGGTGGACGAAGGACTCGGTCCGCATCCGGTACTCGATGAGATCGGCAATGGTGCAGATTCCGATACCGTGGGTTTCACTGAATGCCTCCAGGGACGGCATCCTGGCCATGGTGCCGTCCTCATCCATGATCTCGCAGATCACCCCCGCCGGGAGCCTTCCAGCCAGCCGGGACAGGTCCACGGACCCCTCGGTCTGGCCCGCCCGAACGATCACGCCGCCCCGCCGGGCTCGCAGGGGAAAGATGTGACCCGGTCTGACCAGATCCTGGGGCCGGGCGTTTAACGCGACGGCGGCCTGAATGGTCCGGGCCCGGTCCGCCGCGGAGATCCCGGTGGTGACGCCGCAACGGGCCTCGATGGAAACGGTGAAGCCGGTCTCAAACTGCGACTGGTTGTTGTCCACCATGAGCGGCAGATCCAGGGAATCGCACTTCTCGCCGGTCAGGGACAGGCAGATCAGGCCGCGGCCGTACTTGGCCATGAAGTTGATGGCCTCGGGCGTCACGGCATCGGCGGCCATGGTGAGGTCTCCCTCGTTCTCCCGGTCCTCGTCATCGGCCAGGATGACCATCTTGCCGTCCCGTATATCCTTTATGGCCTGTTCGATTGAAATGATTGGCATGATGTATTTCTCCAACTAACGCCTATCTAAAAATATTTTAAACGCCGGATCCGAATCGGTATTGGGATCGTTTGCGGCATTCGATACCGATAGCGATACCGATGTTCATTCTTGAATGTCGGGCTCCGTTGTATCGACAAGAATCCAAATTTACAAAAATCCCGTCTTTGCCAGGAATTGCAGATCGATCCCCCCGGCCTTCTCCCGGTCGGCTTCGGGGCGCATCAACCGCTCGATATACTTTCCGATCATGTCGGTTTCGATGTTCACCCGGTCCCCGGGCTTCTTCAATCCGATGGTGGTGATACCAGCGGTGTGGGGGATGACACTGACCTCGAAAAAGTCCTCGCCGCACTCGTTGATGGTCAGGCTGATGCCGTCCACGGCCACGGAGCCTTTCCGAATCATGTACCGGGTCAGCGCCGATGGCACGCCGATGGCAATCAAGACGGCATTTCCCGCCTCTCTCAAGGCACGAAGCGTTCCCACCCCGTCCACATGGCCCGACACCAGGTGGCCGTTCAATCGATCCGAGAGGCGAAGAGCCCGCTCCAGGTTCACCCGATCCCCGATACGCATCTGGCCGAAACTGGTCTTGGAGAGGGTCTCCGGAGACACGTCCGCCTCAAAGCGGCTCCCCGCGATACGGACCGCCGTCAGACAGGCCCCGTTAACGGCAATGCTGTCTCCGATGGCGGTCCCGTCCAGGGAAAACCCCGCGTCCACCACCAGACGCCTCCCTTGGCCGGAGGGCTGGATTCCCTTCAGGGTCCCCATCGCCTCAATGATGCCGGTGAACATGTCTATGCCTCCTCCTGGAGGAAGTACCCCTCGATCATCACATCCTCGCCGAAGCGACGGACCTGGATATCCGACAGATGAAGACAGTCCGCCATCTTCTCCGGCCCGGCGCCCCTGCACAGGGGGACACCGTCATCGCCGCCCAGAATCTTGGGGGCGTAGAAGAACAGGATCTTATCGACGATACCGGCCTTCAAGGCCGATGCGCTCACCCGGCTGCCGCCCTCCACCAGGAGGCTCGTTATCCGCATCTGTCCCAGCCGGTCCATCAGGGCCGGCAGATCGATTTTGCCGTTTTCCAGGGGCGTCTGCAACACCTGGACGCCGCCTGTCTTCATCAGCCGCGCCGCCTTTGCCTCCGGCGCCGCGGGGCCCGCCACCAAAATGGTATCAGAATCGGATTTGAGCCGCAACAGCCTGGCCTCTTCGGGTATGGACAGCCGGGAATCCAGAATGATCCGCACCGGGTCCCGGCCGGTTCGACCCTCCCTCCGGGTGGTGAGGCTGGGGTCATCGGCCAGCACCGTGCCGATGCCCACCATGATGGCGTCCACGCCGTGACGCAGCTCGTGCACATACTGCCGCGAGGCGGGTCCCGTCACCCACCGGGCATCCCCCGTGCGGGTGGCGATACGGCCGTCCAGGGTCATGGCGGATTTCAGCGTCACGAAGGGCCGGCCGGTCCGGATGAACTTGATGAAGCTCTCGTTCAGCTTTCGGGCCTCCGCCTCGCACACCCCGCAGTTCACCTCGATGCCGGCCGTCCGCAGCCGCTCGTTTCCGCCGCCTGCCACATGGGGATTGGGATCCGTCATGGCCACCACGACCCGCCTGAGGCCGGCGTCCAGGATCCTCTCGGTGCACGGCGGCGTTCTGCCGAAATGGTTGCAGGGCTCCAGAGTCACGTAGAGGGTGGCTCCCCGGGCCGCCTCCCCGGCGTCATTCAGGGCGTTCACCTCCGCGTGGGCCTCGCCCAGGGCCTGGTGGAAACCTTTGCCCACCACCCGGCCATCCTTCACCACCAGGGCCCCCACCATGGGATTTGGGGAGACGCTGCCAGCGCCCCTGGCGGCCAGTGCCAGGGCCTGCTCCATGAACCGGGTATCCATCCCTATCCCTTGACTCCGGCCTGCTCCTTCTCGGCGCTCAGCAGGCGCTTCAACTCGGAGACAAAATCGTTGACATCCTTGAACTCGCGGTAAACCGAGGCAAACCGGACATAGGCCACATCATCCATCCGGTGAAGGGCATCCATCACCCACTCCCCCAGCCGGCTGGAGGGAATCTCCTTCTTGCCGCTTTCGCGCAGATCCCGCTCCAGTTCATCGATGCACTCTTCGATCACATTCATGCTGATGTTGCGCTTCTCACAGGCCCGCTGCATCCCCGCACGCACCTTTTCCCTGTAGAACGGTTCCCTGCGTCCATCCTTTTTGACAATCATGATGGGGATTTCCTCGATGTGCTCATAAGTAGTGAAGCGCCGGGTGCAGGCAAGGCACTCCCGCCGCCTGCGAATCACGGTGCCATCCTTGCTGAGCCTGGAATCAATCACCTTGTTGTCGAGTTCCCCACAAAATGGACACTTCATGGAACCTCCTTCCCATCCGCCATCTCCAATCTGCATACGGTAACACCGGCCTCGCTCAGCAACTGCTGGGATATCTCATCCGCGTACCCGGACAGATAGTATATTTTTTCAATCCCCGCATTGATGATCATCTTGGCGCAGATGGCGCAGGGCAGATTGGTGCAAAAGAGCACCCCCCCCTTGATGCTCACCCCATGATAGGCAGCCTGGATGATGGCATTCTGCTCGGCATGAATGCCGCGGCACAGCTCGTGGCGCTGGCCCGAGGCCACCTGGAGATCCTCCCGCAGGCACCCGATATCCGTGCAGTGGCGGATCCCCGTGGGCGCGCCGTTATACCCGGTGCTCAGCATCCGCTTGTCCTTCACGATGACAGCCCCCACGGCCCTTCTCCGGCAGGTGGATCGCTTGGCCACCAGGGTGGTAATCTCCATGAAGTAAGCCTCCCACGAGGGCCGTGTCTGTTCCACCGCGATTCTCCTTTTCCGCTTTTCCCAATCCGGCTCCGCCGGAAACCGTCAGCTAACTGCATGACCTTGCCCGAAGATACGCGCTTTCGGAGTCTGCGCTTACCTGCGTGCACTAAAGGGTCTAACGGCCAGGTGCCTCCCCATAGAGTGGAAATCCCGCGCAGAGGTCGCGCACCGCCTCCCGCACCCGCTCGATCCGCTCTCCATCACCGGGATGGGAGAGCACATCGATCATGAACCCGGCAATGGCGGCCATCTCGGGTTCCTTCATGCCGCGGGTGGTCACCGCCGGGGTGCCGATGCGGATGCCGCTCGTCACAAAGGGACTGCGCGTCTCCCCCGGTATGGAATTCTTGTTGACCGTAATCCCGGCCCTGTGGAGCGCCGTTTCGGCATCCTTGCCGGTGATGTTCAGGGCGGTCAGATCCGCCAGCATCATGTGGTTGTCCGTTCCGCCGGAGACCAAATCGACGCCTGCGGCCATCAGGCTGCCGGCCAGGGCCAGGGCATTTTTCAGCACCTGCCGCTGGTAGTCCTTGAACTCCTCCGTGAGGGCCTCCTGAAAGGCGACGGCCTTGGCCGCAATCACGTGCATCAGGGGGCCGCCCTGAATACCGGGGAAAATCTGCTTCCCCAGCTTTTCCCCATGTTCGGCCCGGGCCAGAATCAAGCCGCCCCTCGGTCCCCGCAGGGTCTTGTGGGTGGTGGAGGTCACCACATCCGCATGAGGAACGGGGGAGGGATGCAGCTCCGCAGCGACGAGCCCCGCGATGTGCGCCATATCCACCATGAGAAGCGCATCCACGGACCGGGCAATGCTGGCGAAGGCCTCGAAATCGATGATTCGCGGATAGGCGCTGGCACCGGCCACGATCATGCGGGGGCGGTGTTCCCTGGCAAGTGCCCCCAGGGCGTCATAGTCGATGGTCCCCGATTTCGCGTCCACGCCGTAGTGGACAAAGTCAAAGAGGCGGCCGGAAAAGCTTACCGGGCTGCCGTGGGTCAGATGCCCCCCGTGGGACAGATTCATCCCCAACACCCGGTCCCCCGGATCCAGCAGCGCGAAATAGACGGCCATATTGGCCTGGGAGCCGGAGTGCGGCTGCACGTTGACATACTCCGCCTGGAAAATCCGCTGGGCCCGTTCGATGGCCAGGGTTTCGGCCACGTCCACATTCTCGCATCCGCCGTAGTACCGCTTCCCCGGATACCCCTCGGCATATTTGTTTGTCATGATGCCGCCCTGGGCCGCCATGACGGCCGGGCTGGCGATATTCTCCGAAGCGATCAGCTCCAGAGTCGTCTCCTGTCGCTCGGTCTCCAGTGCAATGGCCCGCGCAACGGCGGGATCCACCCTTTCGAGCAATGATTGATCTGCATTCAATTTTTTCCGCCTCTGCCTCCTGTTTTATAGATTCTGAAAGGTTTCAGACATGTTGTGGGATATGGCCGGTCGGTGCGCAGGGGCCGGTGTCAGTCGGCAGCGCCGCCAAGGCGGTTGAACTTGTCCAGCCGCCGCTGATGCCGCCCGCCTTCGAAGGGGGTCTCGAGCCAGGTCCGCAAGATTTCCAGGGCCAGGATGTCCCCGATCACCCGGGCGCCCATGACCAGCACATTGGCATCGTTGTGCCGTCGGCTCAACATCGCCGAAAACAGATCGTTGCACAGGGCGGCACGAATGTTCGAAAAGCGGTTGGCCGCCATGGACATACCGATTCCCGTCCCGCATAGCAGGATCCCCCGGCTGGACGCGCCCTGCGCCACACGTCTGGCCACCTCCATGGCGAAATCGGGGTAATCAACGGAACCGTCCCCGTTGGTGCCCACATCGTGAACCGCCATCCCTTGGGCCGAAAGATAGGTCTTGATCTGCTCCTTCAAGGCAAACGCCGCATGGTCGCATCCGATAGCAATGGATAATCCCTTGGTGTTCATTTTCCCCCCCTGTAACATAGTGGCTTCCAGTGACCATGGTGCATGGCCACTGGGTAACCTTATCTAATAGCCAGATTATTTTGATATCGCAAGGGAAAATTGGGATTGGGCCAGGGCAATCGAATATAGCTGGAGTTACGCCATGAACCTGCGGAATACGAGGCAGGCGTTGGTTCCGCCGAAGCCGAAGGAGTTGCTCATGGCGGTTGTCACCGTGGCGATGCGGGCCACGTTTGGCACATAGTCGAGATCGCACTCATCGCCCGGATTTTCCAGATTGATGGTGGGGGGGATGATTCCGCGGTCAATGACAAGGGTGCTGAAGACCGCCTCCACCCCGCCGGCCCCTCCCAGGAGGTGTCCGGTCATGGACTTGGTGGAACTGACGGGGACTGCCCGGGCCCGCTCCTTGAAGACGGTTTTGATCGCTTGGGTTTCATAGAGATCGTTCAACTGGGTCGAGGTGCCATGCGCATTGATATAATCGATCTGCCGGTAGCTGATACCCGCGTCGTCCAGGGCCGCCTGCATGCAACGGGCCATGCCATCGCCCCCCGGGGCCGGAGCGGAAATATGATGCCCATCCCCGCTCATGCCGTAGCCGATGATCTCAGCGTAGATCCGGGCCCCCCGCGCAAGGGCGCTCTCGAGGGATTCGATGATGAGAATGCCCGCCCCCTCGCCCACCACGAACCCGTCCCGGTCGCGATCAAAGGGGCGCGAAGCCCGCTGGGGATCATCGTTGCGGGTGGACAGGGCCTTCATGGAATTGAAGCCCGCGACGCAGCTCTGGGTGATGACGGATTCCACGCCGCCGGTAATCATGGCGTCGGCCATGCCGTATTTCACGATCTGATAGGCCTCGCCCACGGCATGGGTGCCCGCGGCGCAGGCCGTGGCCACGGACGCATTGGGACCTTTGGCCCCGAACTGGATGGAGACCATCCCCGGTGCCATATTGCCGATATACATGGGGATGAAAAAAGGAGTCACCCGTCGGGGCCCTTTTGTGTCGAGGGTCCGGATGCTGTCCTCCATGATACTCAGCCCCCCCAGACCACACCCCGTCAGGACCCCGATACGATTCGCATTGCCCGCATCGATGACATAGCCCGAGTCCTCGAGGGCCATCCGGGCTGCCGCAATGGCAAAGCAGATGAATAGCTGGGTTCGCTTGGCCTCCTTCTTGGACATAAACGCTGTCGCGTCGAAGTTTTTCACCTCACCTGCAATTTTGGTATCAAAAGCGGAGGCATTGAATCTTGTAATCTCACCGATACCGGATTTCCCGGCACACAGTGCCTCCCAGCTTTCCGCCACCCCTACCCCAAGAGGGGTAACGAGCCCCAGTCCTGTAATCACTACCCGCCTGTCCAAAAAAACCTCCCACTCCCCGCCTATCGGGGAAGAGCCTGACCGTGAAATCTCAAAACAGTGCGGCGGCGGGGGGGAAAAGCCACCTGCCCCGGCTCTCCCCGGTTCCCCGTTTCCAGCACCGCCATGAGCTCCCTAAATCTGTGTAGCGAAATTCAGGAGTTGGCCTTCACATACTCGATGGCATCCTTCACCGTCACCATCTCCTCGGCCTTCTCATCGGAAATTTCGATATCGAACTCCTCCTCCATGGACATGATGAGTTCCACCAGGTCAAGGGAATCGGCGCCCAGGTCATCCACAAAGGTCGCCTCGGGGACCACCTCGTCCAAATCGACGCTGAGCTTCTCAGCGATTATCTTTCTCACTTTATCTTCAACAGACATGAATCATTTCTCCTTTCAAAAAAATGGTTGAGGGACACGCCAGTGTTCCCGTTCACATATACATCCCCCCATTGATGTGGATCACCTGACCGGTGATGTACGCCGCCCCGGGAGAAACAAGGAAGGCCACGGTCTTGGCGATATCTTCCGGTGTCCCGCCCCGCTTGAGGGGAATCTGTTCTACGTAGGCGGCCTTTACCTTTTCAGGGAGCACCGCCGTCATATCGGTTATAATATACCCCGGCGCCACGGCGTTCACCGTCACCCCGCGACCCGCCAGCTCACGGGCGGAAACCTTGGTCAGGGCGATCACGCCAGCCTTGGAGGCGGCATAGTTGGCCTGCCCGGAGGTACCCATCACGCCGCTGATGGAGGCCACATTGACGATGCTTCCGGAACGCTGGGCCATCATGGCCTTGGCCGCCAGCTGGGTGCAACGGAAAACGCCCTTGAGATTGATGTCGATAACGCTGTCCCAGACCGCCTCCTTCATGCGCACGAGCAGGCTGTCCCGGGTGATGCCGGCATTGTTCACCAGCACGTCGATCCGGCCGGTCCCCTCCATGACCTTATTAAAAAAGTCCTCCAGGTCCGGCCCCGAGGTGACATCCACGCTCCAGCTGTGGGCGACACCCCCCTCTTCGGCCACGATCCGCTCGGTCTCCGCGGCGGCAGCCTTTTCCCCCTCCGGGTCACCGGGGTTGAAATAGTTGAAGTAGATGGTAACGCCATCACCGGCCAACTCCCGGCAGATGGCCCGGCCGATCCCGCGGGATCCGCCCGTAACCACAACGGTTCGCTTCATGGCATCGTTCATCATTCCCTCGCAAACAGAATATCGGCCACCAGATCCATGTCCGCCATGTTGCCCTGCTGGCAGGCCGCCAGGGCATCGAGGGAGACGGCCGCCTTGAATTCAGCCAGTCCCTCGGCATCCAACACCTCGGCGCCGAGCAGAATCTCAAGGGCGTTTTTCGCCACCAGTTGGGCAGCCTCCCGGGCAAATATCCGGGCCATGGCCGCCAACTTCTTTGCGGCGGCATCCCCGGCCCGGGTCAGCCGGTCCGCCTTCCTGGCCAGCGCCACGCCGACCTCCACCCAGGTCATCATGTCCGCCAGGGCAAACATGGCGTACTGCCGCTTGGTGAGCCGGTGGGTGTGAACCAGGTCGACGGTGCGGTTGAGGGCATGGGCCGAAAGCCCCAGGAGGCGGCAGGCCACATCCCCCCGTTCCTCGTGGAGCCGGAGCATCTCATCGCCCATATCCCTGTAGAAGACGCCCTTGGATTTACGGGTGACCTTCCACCGGAAGGTGCTGATGATGTTCTGCTGGATCTCGCTGGTACCCTCATAGATGGTCGTGATCTTGACGTCCCGGCGGATCTTTTCCACCTCGTACTCGTTGATGTACCCATAGCCCCCCAGGGCCTGGACCGCGTCATCGGCGGTCCTGTTGGCCGCCTCGGTGCAAAAGTACTTGGCGACGGACCCCTCCACCTGGAGATCGTACTCCCCGCCGTCGAGCCGCACCGCGATCTCTTCCATGTGGGCCGCCCCGGCCTCCAGGCGGACGGCATGGGGAACGATCAGCTTGTGGGTATAGCCCTGCTTTTCGGACAGGGGGCTGCCGAATTGGATCCGCGTCTTGGCATAGGCGATAACGGTCTCAAGGGCCTT
The DNA here is from genome assembly GCA_964407825.1 of uncultured Desulfobacterales bacterium. Taxonomy (GTDB): domain Bacteria; phylum Desulfobacterota; class Desulfobacteria; order Desulfobacterales; family JAFDDL01; genus CAYOXD01. The sequence continues at coordinate 18,186 of CAYOXD010000045.1, forward strand.
TTCTCCCGCCCCGAGCCCCATGGCACCCACCATCAGTCGCGTATAGCCAAAGACCTGGTTGGCCTGATGAAGCCCCTTGCCCGGCACCCCGCCGATGAGATTTTCCACCGGCACCATCACATCGCTGAAATAGAGCGGCGAGGTGTTGGAGGCACGGATTCCGTGCTTTTCCTCCCCCTTTGCCTGCTCAAAGCCCGGCGTTCCCTTCTCAACGACAAAGAAAGTGGGGCCCTCCGGGGTGTTGGCCAGAAGCGTGATGAAATCGGCGTATCCGCCATTGGAAATAAAAATCTTGGCGCCGTTGACCTTGTACGCGGTGACCTTTCCGGCCTCATCCAGGACCGGATCGGCCTGAGTGGTCAGGGCCGCCAGGTTGCTGCCGGCCTCCGGTTCCGTCACGGCATAGGCCACCAGGGCCTTTCCGTCGGCGATCTTGCCGAGCCATTTTTCCTTCTGCGCCTCGGTGCCGCCCACGAGGATCGGATCCGCACCCAGCTGGATGGCGAACACCGCCGTGGAAATGCCGAGGCAGATCTTGGACACCTCCCGGATCACCGCGCAACTGTCCAGCGCACCTCCGCCCACCCCGCCGTATGCCTCGGGAATAAAGAGGAGCTGAAGCCCCACATCCGGCTTGAGTAGGCGGCGAATGGTTTTTTCCGGAAATGTTTCCGTCTTGTCGAATTCCAGGATCTTTTCTTTCGTCAGCAGCCGCTTTTTAAGATCCCTTACCGTATCTAGAACCATCTGCAGGGACTGGGGATCCAGGCCCTGCCCGCCCTCGTCCTGCCCGGGTGTCGTCTGCGACATAAGCACTTAATCCTCTTCAGCCTCGATTACGGTTCGTCCATTATAATGCCCGCACTCCAAACAGACATGGTGCGGCAGCTTGGCCTCACCGCACTGGGGACAGCTCGACAGGTTGGGGGCATCCGTCTTTTTATGGGTCCGCCCCTGATCCCGTCTCGACTTCGATTTCCTTCTCTTTGGTACCGCCATGAGTAATCTCCTAACTATCTAATTGAATTGAATATATTTTAATTATAAACCGCCCTCTCCGGAGCAATGCCTTTAGTAATTGAAAACCGGCCGAATGTCAAGCGCTTTCCGATATTTTTTTCATTTCAGCGGTTGTACTGTCACAGGCTCTGTGTTATGGATGGCTGCGGCTTGACACACGCGGGCCAGAAGATGGTTCAACAGGTTAATTAAACAGGATATATACAGATATGAAGCAAGCTCTGGAAATGCCCCGGGCATCGGCAAGCACAAAGCAGCCCTCCCCCTTTCGGGTGCCGGCATGTCGAGCCGGCGGGCGGCAAGGATCCCGGCAAAATTCCTCATTGCTCACATACAATATAGTCAATTAGTCATAATGGCCGCCTTTCGCTGCAGGAGGCCATAGGAGAAGTAGTCATCGTTCAATCCATGTTCCGGCCCTCGGCGCCGGAAACCCCACAGAAATCATCCAAGGAAACATTACATGGACACCATCATTACGCGATTTCCCCCGAGCCCCTCGGGTCACCTTCATCTCGGAGGCGCCCGGACGGCCCTTTTCAACTGGCTCTATGCCCGTCACCGGGGAGGCCGGTTCGTCCTTAGAATTGAAGACACCGACGCGGCCCGAAGCACAGAGGCCTCGGTGGACGCCATCTTCGAGGCCCTGGCGTGGCTGGGCATCGACTGGGACGAGGGCCCCTTTTACCAGTCCCGCCGGACCGACCTCTATCTCCAATACATTCAGAAACTCCTGGACACCGGGCACGCCTACTACTGTACCTGCTCTGCCGAGGCGGTGGAGGACATGCGGAAAAAGGCCATGGCCCATGGCGGAAAGCCCAAGTACGACGGGACCTGCCGCGAAAGGCAGCTGGAAAAGTCCGACCGGGCGGTGGTGCGCTTCAAGGCCCCGCAAACCGGCACCACCCTGTTGCCAGACATCGTGAAGGGCAATATCCGCTTTCAGAACGCCGAACTGGACGACTTTATCATCTGCCGAAGCGACGGAAGCCCCACCTATCACCTCGCCGTGGTGGTGGACGACATCACCATGGGCATCAATACGGTGATCCGGGGGGACGATCACGTGAACAACACGCCCAAGCAGATGCTCCTCTTCAAGGCCCTGGGACATCCCCTGCCGACCTACGCCCACGTGCCCATGGTGCTGGGAAACGACAAGACCCGGCTCAGCAAGCGCCACGGCGCCACATCGGTCACCGCCTACCGGGATGCCGGGATCCTGCCCGATGCTCTCATCAACTATCTCGTACGGCTGGGCTGGTCCCACGGCGACCAGGAGTTTTTCACCCGGGACGAGCTGATCGAGAAGTTCAGCCTGGAAAATATCGGCCGCTCGGCCGGGGTGTTCAATCCGGAAAAGCTCACGGCCATCAATGCCGATCATATCCAGGCGGCCACCCCGGCGGCCCTTGCCCCCCACCTGCTGCCCTTTCTAAGGGAACTGGGATACGAGGCCGAGGACGACGCCTATCTCCACGGGGTCATCGAAACCCTCCAGCCCCGGAGCAAGACCCTCAGGGAGATGGCGGACATGAGCGGTTTTTATTACCGGGACATCACGAATTACGATGAAAAGGCCGCCCAGAAATTTTTCACCCCGGCCGCCCTCGGCCCCATGGAACAGCTCATATCCAGGCTCGAATCCCTGGAGGCGTTCGACCAGGAGCACCTGGAGGCCGCCTTCCTTTCGGTCATGGAGGCAACGGGGCTCAAGCTGGGAAAGATCGCGCAGCCGGTCCGCCTGGCCCTGACCGGGGTCACCGTGAGCCCGGGCATCTTCGAGATCATCGCCGTTCTCGGCAGGGAACGCACCCTCTCGCGGCTCTCCGCCGCAAGGCGGTTCATCCTGGAAAAGGAGGGCTGAGCCGGCCTTCCACCCTAATATTAAGGATGGACTTCCGCGGGAGATTTCCCTATTTTTTCATTGACTGATTTGCCTCACTGGTATAAGTGTCACCCAACTTTGTTGGGAGATCGTCCAGCGGCAGGACTACGGACTCTGACTCCGTCAACCCAGGTTCGAATCCTGGTCTCCCAGCCATGAAAATTCAAGGGGTTGCGTCATCTGACGTGGCCCCTTTTTTTGTTGTGTGAGATTCCGTGTGAGACTTTCTTGAGACCCATACACAGTGTCCAGAATGTCAATGGCCTGGTCCTGTGAGGGTGATGGTCCTTTAGTCGAAGTCGACAACAGTCATGATGCGTTTCTCGGCCGGTATGGTCAAGATTTCTGGTTTGACGATTTCATTCACCGGCAAATGCTCATCGCTTACGCTCTGTTTTTCACAATGGCTATTCTCCTTTCCTTTATTATCCATCCGTTCCACCTTAAAATATAATATATGGCAGACCCATTTATCGGTCTTTTCCGGAAGGCGGTGGTCCGCCCATGGTTTGCCCAGTCGCTCTTGTGGCGACCTCACAGCACATCCCGGCCGGTCCTCAAGGAGTCAGACCAAAACCATCTGAAGCACCTCCACTGGGGCCTGATACCCTTCTGGGCCAAAGATCCATCCATCGGCTCGCGAATGATAAACGCACGTCTGGAAACCTTGGCGGAAAAGCCCAGCTTCAAGAATGCCTTCAGGAAACGGCGGGGCCTGATCCCGGCGAACGGTTATTACGAATGGACCGGCAAGAAAGGGGAGAAGCAGCCCTATTTCATCACCCCGCCATCGGCCACCGTCTTTTGTTTCGCCGGCCTGTGGGAATCCTGGAAAAGCAAGGACGATGAAACCATCCAGATCCAATCCTGCACCATCATCACGACAGATGCGAGCCCTGGCATTGCACACATCCATAACCGGATGCCGGTGGTCCTTACGGCGGAATATTACAGGCTTTGGTTGGACTCCGACAACCAAGACGTTGACGATTTGCATGACATCCTGCGCGTGGGCACGGTTCGAGATTTCACCTCTCATCCGGTATCAACAGCTGTGAATTCGGTGAGGAACAATGGGCCGGAGTTGGTTCAGGTTGTCGCCGATGATTGAATCAGAATGACACTCAACGATCGTGATCTGATATCGGCTATAATTCAAAGGTTTGCCAAATCGTGGGAGACTGGTGTATAAGGGCATGAAACGAGCAGGCAGACCACAATATGTTGAATCCCTGATTGCTGTGTCAGAAGGAGCCTGACATTTGATATATGTTTCTTATCACCAATCGGGGGAATCATATGGTAGCCGATTCGATAAGTGGCTATCACAGGCTCAACCGCAGCAGGATCTCAGCAAGCTTTCAAAACTTTTGACAAAGCTGTATGATTTGCGATATAAGTAGTTAACTTATTGGCAAAAATATAGCAAAGCCCGCGTGTCTGATTATTGAGATTGATATTTGACAAATAATAAGGAGAGATATTTTATATGCAAAGCGTCATAGACATAAAACACCTATCGAAGGAAGAAAAACTGCAAGTAATGGAAGCCCT
>CAYOXD010000046.1:0-22453 GCA_964407825.1 uncultured Desulfobacterales bacterium
AGGCAATGGCGCTGGCGCAGCCGAAGGTCTGAAATTTGGCGTCGATGATCCGTTCCTTTTCATCGAGTTTCAGGCTCAGCTTGAGCGCATCCCCGCAGGCTAAGGATCCGACCTCCCCAACGGCATCGGCATCCTCGATTTCGCCCACGTTTTTCGGGTTCAGGAAGTGTTCCTTCACCTTGTCCGTATATTCCCACATGATATACCTCCTTCACGCATGATCGACACGCTCGGATCATGTGCCCGGCACTGAGACATCACCACCGGCGCGCCCATGACCGCGGGTTGCCATTCTCGGGTGTTGAACTACGTATTCATATTAATCATCTTGTTGAGAAAAAGAAACCCCACCCTCTCCCGGCAACCCGCTCACGACAGTGAAAGGCCGTTTGTGCTTTATCTCTATCCTTGTCCCTGTCCCTGTCCTTCTCGTTGTCGTTGTCGTTGTCGTAATCGGTCGTTGTCGTAGTCCTTGCCGAAAAACAGATGCCAATCGCTTCCATGCATGGAATGGGCTGTTGACCTGCTTTCGACTGACGATGGCGGCTGGGGGGCGCTAGGATGAAAATAGCACCGAATATGTCGATTAGGACGAGGGCTAGGGAAAAAGTAAGGACTACGACTACGATTACGACAACGACAACGAGAAGGACAGGGACAAGGGCAAGGACTACGACTACGATTACGACAACGACAACGACAACGAGAAGGACAAGGACAAGGACAAAGGTGAGGGCAAAGGATCAGACCCCCATCGGATTCTTGGCTGGCCGGTAGAAACGGGTGATGCCCCCGGGTTTGCCTTGACACCATCTGTTAAATAGGTTAGCAAAACCTGTTTGAGGATGCACGGTTGAATGTTTTTAACATTCTGAAAAATAAGCATTTTTGTTTGATTCCATGCCGGCATCCAGGCTTTTGGGGTTTCCTGGAGACACGGGTATGCCTGCAGGCATCCGGAAGGCCGGAGCTGGTTAACGATTTGTAAATACGGCAGATTATGAAAAAGAAAAGTGACGTACTGGATAGGCGCTTATCCAAAATGGAAGTCCTTCGGGAGATGGGGGTCCCCCTCTATCCCAATCATTTTAGCGTCTCCCACACCGTGGCGGACATGCGCCAGGCCAGTGAGACTTCGCCGGAAGCGCTCGGGGAATCCGGTCTGGAATTCACCGCCGCCGGCCGGATGACGGCCGTCAACAAGTTCGGCAAGGCTTCCTTCGTCCGGTTCAGAGACCGGACCGGCCAGATGCAGGCCTATATCCGCAGGGACCGGATCGGAGAGGCGGCCTACGATCTTTTCAAGCTTCTCGATATCGGTGACTTCATCTGGCTTCGGGGCACCCTTTTTCAGACCCGTACCGGCGAATGGACGCTTCTGGCCGATGAACTTCAACTTGTATGCAAGGCCACCCGTCCCCTGCCTGAGAAGTTCCATGGTCTCAAGGATCCGGAAAAGCGCTACCGGCAACGGTACCTTGATCTGGTCATGAACGCCGACGCACGGGATATTTTTCTCCGCCGAAGCAGAACCATCCATGCGATTCGGACCTTCCTGCTGGAGCGGGGGTTTCTCGAGGTGGAAACCCCCATGATGCAGCCGATCCCCGGAGGTGCCGAAGCCACTCCTTTTACGACCCACCACAATGCCCTGGACATGTCGCTATTCCTCAGGATCGCACCGGAGCTGTATCTGAAACGACTCGTGGTGGGCGGCTTCGAGCGTGTCTTTGAAATCAACCGCAATTTTAGAAACGAGGGCGTTTCCACCCGGCACAACCCGGAGTTCACCATGCTCGAGTTCTACCAGGCCTATGCGACTTACGAGGATCTGATGAACTTCACCGAAGAGATGATCCGGGAGGCGGCGGTGGCGGTAACGGGGTCTGATCGGATTGTCTACCAGGGGGACACCATCGATTTTGGCCCCCCCTGGCGTCGGTTGCCCCTGATGGGCTCCCTGACGGACATCGGCGGGGTGGATCCGGCTATTTTGGACGACCGTGAAAAACTTTTGGCCTTCGCTGAGGAAAAGGATATTCATGTGACCAAGGCCGAACGGTGGGGGAAGGTGATCACCAAGCTGTTCGATGCACTGGTGGAACCGAATCTGATCCAACCGACGTTCATCACCGGCTATCCCCAGGAGGTGTCTCCCCTGGCCAGGCGAAGCGAGACGGCCCCCGGGTTTACGGACCGCTTCGAGCTCTTCATCGCGGGGCGGGAGATCGCCAACGGATTCTCGGAACTCAACGACCCCCGGGATCAGGAGGAGCGGTTTCTGCAGCAGGTGGCGGACCGAGCGGCCGGCGATGCGGAGGCCCACTACATGGACCGGGATTATATCGAGGCGCTCGAGTACGGGATGCCGCCCACCGCCGGAGAGGGGATCGGGGTTGATCGGCTGGTCATGCTGCTCACCGATGCGGCTTCCATCCGGGAGGTTATCCTGTTCCCCCAGATGAAGCGTAGGGATTAGCAGCCATTCCGGTGCATGCCAAGGTTCCTGAGGGAACCGCGGCGTGCAGGAAGGACGTAGAGAGCGTACCTGGAGTGCCCTTGGGGCGAGCCCACCGGTGCTTCGCATCACGGATGAAGCCATGTCATTTGAACTGTTTATAGGGCGGCGTTACCTGAGGGCCAAGCAGAAACAGGCCTTCATTTCCCTGATCACCGGGCTGTCCATTGCCGGTGTGACGGTGGGGGTCATGGCGCTCATCGTGGTCATCGCCGTCATGACCGGTTTTGCATCGGACCTGAAGTCCCGCATTCTCTCGGTGGAGTCCAATGTGGTGGTCAAATGTTACGGCGCGCCCATGACCCATTATCCGACGGTGCTCAAAGCGGTGAAGCGGATCCCGGGCGTTGCGGCCGTTACGCCCTTCGTGCTCTCCCAGATCATGGTTCGATCCCCCGCCGGGGTGTCGGGTGCCATCCTGCGAGGGGTCGATGTGAGTTCCGTCCATGCGGTTATCCAGGCCCTCGATCCGGCAACGCTCAAGAAACTGACGACTGCCGGGGATCATGGGGCCCTCCATATCCCGGGCATTCTTCTCGGGAAGGTGATGGCCAATAACCTGGGGGTTACCGTGGGGGATGTGATCCAGCTGATCTCCCCCCGTGGCATGCTCTCGCCCATTGGCCATATACCGTCCATCAGGCGATTTGAGGTAAGGGGGCTCGTGTCCTCGGGAATGTATGAATTCGATGCCTCGCTGGCCTTCATAACGCTTTCGGATGCCCGGAAGCTGTTGCACATGGGGGATGGGATCACGGGGATCGAGGTGCGGACCAACGATATCTACCAGGCGGGCGCGGTTCGAAAGCGGATCATCGACACCCTGGGGTGGCCTTACTGGGCCCAGGACTGGATGCAAAAAAATCACAATTTCTTTTCGGCCCTGAAACTCGAAAAGACGGTGATGTTCATTATCCTGATGCTGATCGTGGTGGTGGCGGCCTTCAATATCGCCAGTTCCCTGATCATGATGGTGATGGAAAAGAAAAAGGACATCGCCATCCTGAAGGCCATGGGCGCAACGGATGGGCAGATTCGAAAGATTTTTGTTTTCAAGGGGATGATGATCGGTGTGATCGGTACCAGCATCGGGGTTTGCCTCGGCTTTTTCCTTTGTTGGTTGCTGGCCCGGTATCAGTTCATTCATCTGCCCGGGGATGTGTACTACTTGACAACCCTGCCGGTCAAGCTGAAGCCCCTCCATGTGCTCATCATTTCCGTTTCGGCCCTTGTGGTCTGCTTCCTGGCCACGCTGTATCCGGCGCGCCAGGCGGCCCGGCTTGATCCGGTGGAGGCGATCCGGTATGGGTGATGGCGCGATGGAAAACGGCGTGTTGATTTGCGGCAGCAGCTTGTATAAGAGCTATCAGAGCACCGGTGCCAGGATTGACATCCTGAAGAACGCCGAGTTGCAGTTCAGGAGGGGCGAGACGGTCGCAGTGGTGGGGGCCTCGGGGATCGGCAAATCAACCCTGCTTCATATCCTGGGGACCCTGGACCGGCCGGACGAGGGCGAGCTCATGTTCAGGGGCAAGGATATATTTCAACTCTCCCCTGCGGCGCTTGCCCGGTTCCGAAACGAGCAGATTGGCTTTGTCTTTCAGTTTCATCATCTCTTGCCGGAATTTTCAGCCATTGAGAACGCCATGATGCCGGCGTTGATCCAAGGCATGAAAAAGCCGGCCGCCCGAACCCTGGCCGAGACGATCCTGGTCCGGGTGGGGCTCAAGAAACGCTTGGAACACCGGGTGGGGCAGCTGTCCGGGGGAGAGCAGCAACGGGTGGCACTGGCAAGGGCCTTGCTGCTCAAACCGCCGGTGCTGCTGGCGGATGAACCCACTGGGAACCTGGATCACGAGAACAGTTGTCAGGTGCATGAGCTGCTGTTGGAACTGAACCGGGAATTTCGCATGACGCTGGTGGTGGTGACCCACAACATGGAACTGGCTTGCCGGATGTCTCGTCGCGTAACGATCGCAAATGGGCAGCTGGTGGAAACGGATTGAAGATGATGATTAGATCTGGGCGTCTGTGCTGGGTGGTAGCGATGGTGCTCTGGGCGACAACGGCATGGGGGGCTGCATCGGTTCGCGTGATGCTGCTTCCGTTCGACATTCGTGCCCGGCAGGATATGGCATACCTCTCCGGAGAGATTCCCGAAACCATCCAGTCCCAACTCTCCGGCGAGGGCGCCGACATCATTCCGGCGCCGGCGGCAATAACGCCGGTGAAGGTGGCGCGTCTCTTCAATAAGGCCGATGCTATCCGGGGACTTGCGGCAGGAACCAATGCCAATTATGTGGTCTGGGGACGCCTGGTATTCAGTGAAAAGAACTTTGAGATCACCGCCATGCTGGCGGAGACCACTGGTACGGGACCTCCGGAGCGGTTTCGTACATCGGGTGAGGGCATCGAGGCCCTCTCCGGCGCCGTCCGCGCCCTGGCCGCTAAGATGGCCAAACGACTGTTTCAGCAGGTTCGGATTGCTCAGATTCGGATTGCGGGAAACCAGCGCATCGAGTCGGATGCCATTATGGCGAGGATCAAGAGCAAACCGGGGGATATCTTTTCCCCCAACAATCTCTCGGCGGATCTCAAATCCATTTATGCCATGGGCTATTTTGGAGACATCCGGGTGGAGTCCATGGACAGCCCCAAGGGCAAGATCGTCACCTTCGAGGTGAAGGAAAAACCCACCGTCAAGAGCATCAGTTTCACCGGAAACCTGGTCATAAAGAGTAAGAAACTCAGGGAGAACTTGGATATCCGGCCCGGATCGATCCTGAACATCAGGGATGTCGAGAAGAATATCGAGCGGATCGAGGTCGCCTACAAGGAAAAGAAATATTACAACGCCAAGGTGACCTACAAAACGCGGCCAGAGAAGAACAACGAGGTGGCGCTCATCTTCGTGATCCACGAGGGAAAGAAGGTCTTGATCCGAAAGATCACCTTCGTGGGCAACCATGCCTACTCCAGCAAGCGGCTCAAGAAGTTGATGAAAACATCCGTAAAGGGCTTTTTTTCCTGGATCACCTCTTCCGGAGAATACAATGAGGCGGTGCTGAATCAGGATCTGGCCAACCTGACCACGTTTTACCATAATCACGGTTATGTCCGCGCTCGATTCGCGGAACCTGTGGTGACCCAGAAGGGCAATAAGATTTTTATCACGCTCAAAGTCCACGAGGGAGAGCGCTACCGTGTGGGAAAGGTGGGGGTGGCGGGAGATCTGATTCTCCCCAGAAAGGAGCTGCTTTCCCATATCCAACTCAATCGGGAGAAGTATTTCAATCAGGACGCGATGCGTCAGGATATGCAGGCCCTTACGGATCTTTATTCGAACTACGGTTACGCATATGCCGACGCGACCCCCGATGTCCATGAGGATCGGAAAAAGCGGGTGGTGGATGTCACCTATGACCTCCAGAAAGGGCACCAGGTTTATTTCGATAAAATCATCATCGCCGGCAATACCAAAACCCGGGACAAGGTGATCCGCCGGGAGCTCGATGTCCAGGAACAGGGGCTATACAGCGGTGCGCGCCTGAAACGCAGCATTCGAAATCTGTACCGGCTCAACTACTTCAAGGACGTCAAGGTTGATACGATCAAGGGGAACGAGCCCGACAGTATGATCCTGAAGATCCATGTCAAGGAAAAACCGACCGGCTCCATCTCCTTCGGCGGTGGGTACAGCAGCGTGGAGAACCTCTTTGTCACGGCCGCCATCGCCCAGGAAAATTTCCTCGGCCTGGGCGACTCCCTGACCCTGCGCGCCCAGCTGGGCGGCACGGACACCCAGGTGCTGTTGAATTTCACCAATCCGTGGCTTTTTGACATTCCCCTGTCCCTGGGCGTGAATGGCTACAAATGGACCCGGGAATATGACTATTACAGCCGCGACAGCCTGGGAGGGGGGGTTACGCTCGGCTATCCGGTGTTCACCGATACCCGCCTGTGGGGCGGGTATTCCTTCGACGTGGGCAAGATCACCGATCTGCAAAACCAGGCCCCAGTGGATATCAAGGAACTGGCCGGTACCTTTGTCACGAGCGCTGTTAGTACAGGGCTCACCTACGATACCCGGGACCGGATCCTCAATCCCACCATTGGATGGAATGACAACTTGAGTCTGGAGTACGCCGGTATCGGCGGTGACATCGGCTTTACCAAGATCATCGGAGAGGTGGGATACTACCATCCACTTTTTTGGGGACTGGTGGGACACATTCACTTTAAGACGGGTGTCGTGAACCAAAATTCCAACATGACCCTTCCGGATTACGAGAAATTCTATCTCGGCGGTATCAACTCCCTCCGGGGCTTTGCATGGCGCGATGTCCATCTGTGGAGTGAGCCCGTGGACGACGATAACAATCCGAATACGCCACCCGTACGGGTGGCTATCGGCGGCGGGGCTATGGTTCTGGCCAATCTGGAGTGCATCTTCCCGATTGCCAAATCCGCGGGTATTCTCGGTGTTGTTTTTTTCGACACGGGCAATGTCTTCAATAACTTCTCCGACATCCGGCTGAACGACTTGCGTCGTACGGCAGGTCTCGGTATTAGATGGAATTCCCCCATGGGACCGATCCGTGTGGCATATGGATTCGTTCTCGACCCGAAACCCGAGGACAGCGGCAGGGGACGGTTCGAGTTCACCATGGGCACAGCGTTTTAATCTATTTTGTGAACAATCATAACAAAGGGGGATAAATGGAAATCCGTAAACTCGGCTGTATTGTCATCATGATCTGCTGTATCTCGTTGGCGATGCCGGCTCTAGGGGCCGATGTCCCGAAGATTGGAATTGTGGATTTTCAGAAGGTGTTGACCGATTCAGATGCCGGTAAGATGGCCAGCAAGGAGATCCAGGCCAAAGGGAAGGCCATGGAGGCCGAGCTCAAGAAGCAGGGCAGCGAGATCGAGGCGGCCAAGGACCGTCTGGAGCGCGAGGCCCTGGTCATGTCCCAGGACAAGCGCGATCAAAAGCAGCGCGCGCTTCGCATCAAGATCATGGATTACCAGGACAGGGAGAAGCGCTACCGAAAGGAATTCAACGATTATAACATGGGACTGGTGAACCAGTTCAAGAGGAAGGTGCTGGCCTTTTCCAAGGAGATCGGCAAGAAGCAGGGGTATACGCTGATTCTGGAAAAGAACACCAGCGGCGCCCTTTATTACCCAAGCGCCGTCGATATCACTGGCGAGCTGATCAAAATGTTCAACCAGGAATATGCCAAGGAGCAGGCTAAGGCCAAGAAAACCCAGCCTAAAAAGAGCCAGTAAGGATGGACCATGGAATTGACGGTAGCCGAAATAGCGGAAATGGTGGGGGGAGAGGCAGCTGGAGATCTTGGGCGACCGATCCGTGGGGCGGCAGCCTTCGACAGTGCCGGAGCCGATGATATCACCTTTGCCATGAGCTCCAAATTCGAGAAAAAACTCGCGGCTTGCGCCGCGGGCGCGGTGATCGTGTCCAGGAAACCGGCCTTGGATAACACCTCCTGCTGCCTGATACGGGTAGACAATCCCCAGCTCGCCTTTGCCCGGCTCCTGCCGCATTTTTATCCGCCGGCGAGACAGGCTCCGGGGGTCAGCCCGTCGGCGCAGATCGGGGAAGATTTTACCTGTGGGCAGGCACTGTCCGTTGCGGCCTTTGCGGTGATCGGCAACCGGGTTACCTGCGGGGACAGGGTAACGATTCACCCCAGCACCGTGATTGGCGACGATGTCACCATCGGGGACGATGTACTCATTTACCCCCATGTGACCATCCTGGCGGGCTGCCGGATCGGCAGCCGGGTGACCATCCATGCCGGCACGGTCATCGGCAGCGACGGATTTGGTTTTGCGCCGGATGGGGAGCGTTACCAGAAGATTCCCCAGGTGGGAACCGTGCAGATAGACGATGATGTGGAGATCGGGGCCGTCAATACCATCGACCGGGCCGCCTTGGGGAAAACGTGGATCCAGCGAGGGGTCAAGACGGACAACCTCGTCCACATAGCCCACAACGTGACGGTGGGGGAGAATACCATACTGGTGGCCCAGGTGGGAATTGCCGGCAGCACGAGCATCGGCCGGCATGCCATTGTCCTGGGGAAGGCCGGCGTCAGCGGGCATCTGAACGTTGGTGACAACGCCATCATCGGGAATATGTCCGGGGTGGGTAAGGATGTGCCGGCCGGTGCAATCGTCTCCGGCGCGCCGGCCATGGCGCACACTACCTGGCGGCGTGTCCATCGGGATTTCCCCAAACTTCCGGAGATGAAAAAGAGGATCGCCGAGCTGGAGAAACGATTGGCGGCCCTCGAGAATGAAATGCAGGCGCGGGATTAGCGGGAAAGGAGAGGACACGATGGAGACCGTTTACGACATTCGTAACATTTTGGAATTTTTACCCCATCGCTATCCGTTTTTGCTGGTGGACCGGGTCCTCGATGTGGTCCCGGGCGAGAAGATAACAGCATTGAAAAATGTGACCTTCAACGAGCCTTTTTTCCAGGGGCATTTCCCGGGCATGCCGGTGATGCCAGGCGTGTTGATGGTGGAGGCCATGGCCCAGACGTGCGGCATCCTGATCATCTCCGCCCTGCCGCCGGATCAATATGGTGCCCTGATGTATTTCATGGGGATTGACAAGGTGAAATTCAGGAGGGCCGTGGTGCCCGGCGATCAGTTGATCATCGATGCGGGCATCTTAAAAAGACGGGCTAAGACCGCCAAGCTGGACTGCAGGATCAGGGTGAACGATGCGGTTGTGGCCGAGGCGGAGTTGATGGCCATGATCGAGGAGAAGAAATGATACATCCCACAGCAATTGTGGATCCACGGGCGGAGCTCGACGAGGGTGTCTCCGTGGGACCTTATACCATAATCAGGGAACATGTTCGCATCGGTTCCGGAACCCGGATCGGTCCCCACGTGGTGATCGATCCCTTTGTGACCATCGGTCCGGATTGCCAGATCTTTCAGTTCGCCGCCATCGGGGCGCAGCCCCAGTCCCTCAAGTTCGAAGGGGTGGAAACCCATGTGGTCATCGGCCGCGGGTGTATCATCCGGGAGTTTGTGACCATTCACCGGGGAACCGGGTTTGGCGGTGGTCTGACGGAGATCGGCGAGGAGTGTTTCTTAATGAACTACACCCACATCGCCCATGATTGCCATATCGGCAAACGGGTGGTGATGGCCAATAACGCCACTCTGGCCGGGCATATCACCCTCGGCGATTATGCCACCGTAGGCGGGCTCGCCGCCATTCATCAGTTCGTCCGGGTGGGCGAATATGCCTTTATCGGTGGTAAGGCCGCGGTGGTGAAGGATGTCCCGCCCTTTGTCATCTCCTCGGGGGATCGGGCCAAACTCCACGGTCTCAACAGTGTGGGACTCAAACGTCACGGCTTTTCTCCAGAGACCCTCTACCTCCTGAAAAAGACCTATCGGATCATCTTTCGCATCGGACTTACCGTCCGTGAAGCCCTGGGACGGGTCAAGGCGGAAGTCGAGCAGATACCGGAGGTGGTCAAGATCATCGAATTCATCGAGTCCTCCGAACGAGGGATTACCCGATGACCTCCCCCGGGGCGGACAGGCGAATCGGGCTTATAGCGGGGAGCGGACAGTTCCCCATTATTTTTTCCAGGAAGGCCAGGGAAAAGGGCTACGCTGTATACGCGGTGGCCCATTTAAAGGAGACCGATCCGGCCATCGAGGCCCTGGTGGACGGCATCGAGTGGATTCACCTGGGGCAGATCAAGCGGCTCCTGAAGTTTTTCAGAAGCTGCCGGGTCACCGACGCCGTGATGACCGGTGCCATCCAGAAGACCCGCATGTTCACGGACGTGCGGCCCGATTCCAAGGCGCTGGCCCTGATATCCGGTATGCGCCATACCCATGATGACGGCCTGTTGAGAGCCTTTGCCGGTCTGCTGGAGCGGGAAGGGATCCGGATTCAGTCCTCCACGCTGCTGCTGCCGGAGTTGCTGGCCACCTCCGGGTGCTGGACCCGGCGAAAACCGAGCCGGGAGGAATCCGCGGATGTGGCGCTGGGGTGGCGCCTGGCCAAGGAAATCGGCAGACTCGATATCGGCCAGTGTGTCGTTTTAGCCGGTGGGACCGTTTTGGCCGTTGAAGCCATCGACGGCACGGACGCCACCATCCGGCGGGGAGGCCGACTCGGTAAGGGGCGGGCCGTTGTGGTCAAGGTTTGCAAGCCCATTCAGGATGACCGGTTCGACAGGCCGGCGGTGGGGGTCCAGACCATCCGCAGCATGGCGGAGGCCGAGGCCCGGGTGTTGGTGATCGAGGCAGGAAAGGCCGTGGTGTTTGACCGCCAGGAGATGATCCGTCTCGCGGACCGGTCGGGGATTTGTATTTTAGCCAGGAGCGAGGACGGGGATATGTGATGGGTGCTTCGGTGAAGCGTCTGAAAAAGGCAGTTTCGGTGGAAAATGAATAAATTACGTGTTGGAGTGGTGGGGGTCGGCTATCTTGGAAAGTTTCACGCCGAGAAGTATGCCCAGATGGAGCAGGTCGATCTGGTGGGGGTTGCGGATATCGACGAGGGGCGGGCCCGGCAGGTCGCCCAGCAGGTCGGGACCCGTGCCTATACTGATTTTCGGGATCTTTTCGGGAAGATCGATGCCGTCAGCGTGGTGACGCCGACCTCCGCTCATTTTGATATCAGTCGTGCCTTTCTGGCGCGGGATGTGGATGTGTTGATCGAAAAACCGATCACCACCTCCCTGGCCGAGGCCGATGCCCTGATCGAGATCGCTGAATCCCGGGGCCTCATTATTCAGGTGGGACACCTGGAGCGGTTCAACACGGCGGTGGTCGAACTGGAGGGGATTGTCAAGAAGCCCCGGTTCATCGAGTCCCACCGCCTGAGCATCTTCAAGCCCCGGGGGATCGATGTCAGCGTGGTTATGGATTTGATGATCCATGATATCGATATTATACTAAACTTCGTCAAGTCCGAGGTGACCGACATCCGGGCGGCGGGGATCCCCGTGATCACCCCTGAGGCGGATATCGCCAACGCACGCCTGGAGTTTGCCAATGGATGCGTGGCCAATGTCACCGCCAGCCGGATTTCCGCCAAGAACGAGCGCAAAATTCGTCTGTTTCAGCGGGATGCTTACATTTCGGTGGATTTTGCCAATCACGATATAACGGTGGTCCGTCAGAGCGAGGGAACCACGGGCGGGCTGATTCCGGGGATGGAACTGAAGCGGCTGACCTTTGAAAAGGGAGATGCCCTGGCGGCGGAAATCAAGGCCTTTGTCTCCTGCGTTACCTCCCGAACGGCGCCAGAAGTGTCCGGGAAGGTCGGAAGGGAGGCACTCAAGATCGTCCTTCATATCATGGATCAAATCCATCTGACGAGTCAGCGGTTATGATATGTCCGATGCACTGAAACCGCCGGCTGGATCTCGACGCGTGATGATTGTGGCCGGAGAGGCCTCCGGAGACCAGCATGGGGCCAAGGTGGTTCGCGCCATCTTGGAGCGGAATCCGGACCTTTTCTTTTTCGGTATCGGAGGCGACGCCCTGAAGGCAGCCGGGGTTCGGATCCTGGTGGATGCCTCCCGGTTGGCGGTGGTGGGTATCACCGAGGTGTTCTCGAAGCTGCCCCTGCTGCTGAAGGCCATGGGGGTTGCCAAGGGGCTTCTGGATGCCCTGCGGCCGGATCTGCTGATTCTCATCGACTTTCCGGACTTCAACCTGAATATCGCAGCGGCCGCCAAGAAGCGGGGCATTCCCGTCCTGTATTACATCAGCCCCCAGATTTGGGCATGGCGTTCCGGCCGGGTCAGAAAGATTCGCGAGCGGGTGGATCATATGGCGGTGATCCTGCCCTTTGAGGCAGCCTTTTACGAGGGGCACGGGGTGCCGGTCAGCTTTGTGGGACATCCCCTCGTGGATGAGTCCGGCGACCTCGGCCCCGATCTTCTCGATGTTCCCCCTTTGCCAAGCGATCCCCCGGTGGTGGGCCTCCTGCCCGGTTCCCGGGATCGGGAAGTCGTACGGCTTTTCCCCGAGATGCTGGCAGCCATTCCCCTGATCCGGCGGGAGGTGCCGGATGCGCGGTTCATCGTGTCCCATTCCCCCAGCGTGGCGCGCGGTCTTATTGAGTCCATTGTCGCAGCCAGGGCGCCGGGATTGGCGATTGACATCGAGGACCAGGGGGTACGGCGGGTATTCGCCAAAAGCACGCTGGTGGTGGCCACATCCGGCACCGTGACGCTGGAGGCGGCTATATCCGGTGTCCCTTTCGTGTTGGTTTATAAGGTTTCGCCCCTCAGCTACACGCTGGGCAGGATGTTGATCCGCGTGAAGCATGTGGGGTTGGCCAATCTGATCGCCGGCCGGGAGGTGTCCACAGAGCTCCTGCAGCACCGGGCCACCGGCGTTCATATTGCCGATACCGTGACGGCCATGTTGAAAAAGCCCGGGCTTCTGGAGAGGCGTCGCGGTCAATTGGCACAGGTGAGGGGCCGTCTCGGCGGTCCCGGGGCATCCCGGCGGGTCGCCGACATTGCCCTTTCCCTCATGGAAAGGAAGGGGCGGGAAGACCCATGAACTTATTGCGCAACCGCAAGTCGGAGATCCGTTGGCGCCTGGTGGGGATCCTGGGAAAGTGGATCATCGATGCACTCGCGGGCAGCCTTCGCATCCAGAAGGTTGGCTTTGAAAGGGTCCGGGACATCGTGGCGTCCAGGCGATACATCCTGGCTTTCTGGCATTCGCGGATCCTTATCATCAGCCATCAGGCCAAGGGCTTGAACGGGGTGGCCATGGTCAGCCGTTCCGGTGATGGAGAGATCATTGCCCAGGTGCTCCAGCGCCAAGGCCAATCGGTGGTCAGAGGGTCCACCGGCAGGGGGGGCTTGCGTGCCCTGGCCCGGCAGATTAAACTGTTGAAAGAGGCGGCCCGGCCCGGCGGCATGATTCCGGACGGGCCCCAGGGGCCCCGGTACCGGGTCCAGTCGGGCATCATCACCCTGGCGCAAAAAACCGGCTACACCATTTTGCCCATCAGTTACAGTGCCCGGAAAATAAAGGTGTTCGACAGCTGGGACCGGTTTGTCCTGCCCTATCCCTTTACCCGGTGCCGTCTGATTTACGGGGAGCCGGTGGTGGTTCCCCCGGATGCGGACCGGGCGGCCTTGGAGGCCTGCCGGGTAACCCTCGAAAAGGAGATGCGCCGGATCACTTTCGTTCACGACCGGCATTTCGGCCATGAGATCCGGTAGATCAGGATTTATTGAATATGTTATCCAAAATCGAAAAAGGGGGGCTCGAGCCTCGTTCCGGCAACAGAGACCATTCCTTATACCCGTGGGATAAGTATCATCGCGGCAAGAGTGGAGCGCCGCTGCGTCCATCTGGGCTCGGCCTGTTCGATCCCGATGGCCCCGGCGTCGTGGAAACAATGTGCGAGCCGAAGCTGCCCCGAAATGACCGGGACAAGGATCAAGGTCAAAAGGGCGAAGCGCACGAGCCGCCGACCAAGAACAAGAATAAAGCCCGTCGCCAGCGGATCTTCAGCCTCATTAAAGGAAACCGTCTGAAACTGGGTGGGGCCATGCTCTGTTCCCTGGTGGTTTCCGGTTCCACAGCGGCCATCGCCTGGCTCATGAAGCCGGTGATAGATGATATCTTCGTTCGACAGGACTTGACCATGCTCAAGGTGCTGCCCTTTGCGGTGGTATTGCTCTTCGTGTTTCGCAGCCTCGGCATGTACGGCCAGGAATATCTCATGAGCCATGCCGGCCAGAGCGTGATCATGCAGCTTCGATGCGCCCTGTATGACCGGATCCAGGACTTGCCCCTGTCCTTTTTCCATGCGGAGCGGACCGGGGTCCTCATGTCCCGGGTCACCAACGACGTCAACCTGGTCAAATCGCTGGTCTCAGAGGCGGTCAAGGCGGCGGTGCGAGATTGCTTCAGTGTCGTTGCGCTCACAGGTGTTATTTTTTACAGGGATTGGCAGCTGGCCCTCATCGCCATGGTGGTGTTCCCCGCGGCCTTTTTTCCAGTGCTAGCCCTGGGGCGGCGGGTGCGCCGCATCAGCACCCGCCACCAGGAGACCATTGCGGATATGAGCTGTTTTCTGCACGAGACCTTTTCCGGCAACAAGATTGTCAAAGCCTTCGGGATGGAGGCGCACGAGAAGGGCCGGTTTTTCAAAAAGGCTTGGAAACTGTTTCGACTTGAATTGAAAACTGTTTCCGCCAAGGCCCTCTCGCCGGCCATCATGGAATTCTTGGCCGGGCTCGGCATCGCGTTTATCATCTGGTACGGCGGCAGCAGGGTCATTGACGGCTCCTCCACCCCTGGCACCCTCATCTCCTTCCTGGCGGCCGTGATGCTGCTCTACGACCCGGTGAAGAAAATCAGCCGGGTCAACAGCGTGATCCAGCAGGGGCTGGCGGCAACCGACCGGATCTTCGATATTCTGGAGAGGGAATCGGACATCCCGGAGGTGGATTCACCGGTGACCATCGCCCCCGGCCCCCATCGGGTATCCTTTGACGGGGTCTGCTTCAAATATGAAGCGGTCAATGTGCTGGAGGACATCAATCTGGATGTGAAACCCGGTGAAGTGCTGGCCCTCGTGGGTATGAGCGGCGGGGGAAAGACCACGCTGGTCAACCTTATTCCCCGGTTTTACGACGTATCGGCGGGTGCCGTTCGTATCGATGACATGGATATCCGCCATGCCTCCCTGCAATCCCTGCGAGAGCAGATCGCCGTGGTGACCCAGGAACCGATTCTATTCAACGACACCGTTGGAAACAATATCGCCTATGGAAACCCCGGGGTGTCCATCGAGCAAATCGAGGCGGCGGCCCGGGACGCCTATGCCTACGATTTTATCCGTCAGTTCCCCAGAGGCTTCGATACCACCATCGGTGAGTTGGGAGGGCGTCTTTCCGGCGGGGAGAAGCAACGGATTTGCATCGCCAGGGCCCTGCTCAAAAATGCGCCCATCCTGATCCTCGATGAGGCCACCAGCAGTCTGGATACCGAGTCGGAGATGTGGGTGCAAAAGGCCTTGGAGAATTTGATGCAGGGCCGCACCACCTTCGTCATCGCCCACCGGCTTTCCACCATTTCCAACGCCCATCGGATTATCGTGCTGGTGGGGGGGCGGGTGGTGGAGCAGGGGACCCACGAGCAGTTAATGACCCTCGACGGCGAGTACAGGAAACTCTATGGTATACAGTCTTCCAATGCTGGCTTGAGTGCAGCGTGAAGGCCTTTCCCTGAATTTCGCTCCACTTCGCTCCACCCCATTATATATTCCCTAATAATAGATAGCTGTAGGAAATCCGGAGGAACATCCAACCTCCCGCGCGGTCTCGTCCCATTTTTTTTCTTGACACATGCCCTGAACTAGGATTTGAAGGGTGTAAAGTGGGGATGTGTGGATCTTTAGGGGGGTGAATGTTTCGAGGCAGTTCCTTCCATAACCTGGATGAAAAGGGGCGTATCATCATCCCGACCCGTTTCCGGAACCACATCCGGGATAACGGCGGGATGTTAATGGTGTCCCAGATGGATGGATGCCTGGTGGGCTATACGATGGGCGAATGGAACAAAATCGAAACCAAGCTGATGGATATGGCGGAAAAGAGTGCGAAAATGCGCCGTTTCCGACGGATTTTCATCGGCGAAGCCGCCGAATGCAGCTGCGATCGGCAGGGCAGGGTGCTGGTTCCGCCGACCCTTCGCCAATATGCGGAACTGATGAAAGAGATCGTCCTGGTGGGGGTACTCGATCATTTCGAGATATGGTCGAAGGAAAAGTGGGATGCCGAGAAGACGCACCTTTTTGAGGACCTGAAAGAGGAGGACTTCAGTAACGAAATAGCCAAACTGGGACTCTAAGCGCCATGCCGATCCGTCACCCGACAGCCATGCTCAGTGAAGCGCTCGAGTGGTTGAATTGTCAGCCCGGAAAGATTTATGTGGACGGCACCCTGGGAGGGGGCGGACACGCCAGGGCCATCTGTGATCGGCTGGGGGCTGGGGGGCGGTTTATCGGCATCGATCAGGATCCGGCGGCGGTGCAACATGCCGAAGGCCTTCTTTCCTCTTTCACCTGTCAACGACACCTCTTTCACGACAATTTTCAACATCTGCCAAGAATTCTCAGGGAGCTCCACATTCCCTTAGTTGACGGCATCCTGCTCGATCTCGGAATTTCTCTCTACCAACTGGAAGCCAGCGGGCGGGGCTTCAGCTTCATGCGGCGCAGCGAACCGCTGGACATGCGGATGAACCCCGATGAAGCGCTGACGGCCGAAATCCTGGTGAACCAGCTGGATCAACGGGAGTTGACGCATATTTTCAAGACATATGGAGAGGAGCGGTTTGCCAGGCGCATTGCCGAGAGGATCGTGGCGGCCAGAAACACGGCGCCCCTTCGAACCAGCGGCCAACTGGTTGACATTGTTACGGAGGCCATTCCCTCCAGGTCTGCGGCCAGGCAGCGCATTCATCCGGCGACACGGGTCTTCATGGCGTTGCGGATTGCCGTGAACCGGGAGTTGGAAGCCCTCCGCGGCTTTTTGGATACGGCGTTGGCCTGTCTTGCCCCAAAGGGGCGGTTGTGCGTGCTGTCCTTCCACTCCCTGGAGGATCGGGAGGTCAAGCAACACATGAAATCATGGGCCTCCGGCTGCACCTGCCCCAAGGAGATACCGGTTTGCGTCTGCGGGAATACACCCCGGGTGCGACTTTTAACCCGCCGGGCCGTGCGGCCGACGGCGGTGGAAGTGGAAACAAATCCTCTTGCCCGGAGCACGCGTCTCCGGGCTGTGGAAAAACGATGATGCACCGGCCCGAAAAGAGGGCCGGCAATGGGCTTTAGAGGGGGAATGCATGCCGCCCAAACAATCATCCGCCAGGTATCCGTCCGGGAGGGCCAGCTGGAGGTGGATTCTGCTGATGTTTGTTTTCTTCTGCCAGCTGTTGGTCTGCACATGGTGCAGGGTGCAGGTGGTTCGGGGAGGGTATGAAATTACCCGGGCCCAAGCGGAGCAGCGCCATCTGATTGCGGACCGAGAGAACCTGAGACTCGAATTGGCGCACTTGAAGTCACCGGAGCGGATTGCCAGGATCGCAAGGGACCACCTCCACCTGGTGGCCCCCAGCAAACAACAGACGATGGAGATGGAATGAAGCGGACGGGCAAAGACCCGATCAACCTGCGCATCGGCATCATCGGAGGATTGATGGGCCTCTGGTTCTCCGTCGTCTGTGCCCGGGTCGTCTATCTTCAGGCCTTCCACGACGACTGGCTCTCCCGGCGTGCCTCCAGTCAGTATGAGCAGACCGTCGAACGGCAGGGCAAACGGGGTACCATTTTCGACTGCCATCTCCGGGAAATGGCCGTGAGCGTCAATGCCGTGTCGATTGCCGCCGATCCAGACCAGATCACGAATGTGCCCCGTACCGCCGCTGCTCTGGCCAAGATCCTGAAGTTGAATGGAAAGACCCTGCGGCGGCGCCTGAATACCCATCGCTCCTTTGTCTGGGTGGACCGCCAGGTCAGCCCCCGGCAGAGCGCATCGGTCAAGGCCCTGTCTCTTCCGGGAATCACCTTTGAAACGGAGCACCAGCGATTTTACCCCAACCGCACCCTGGCGGCCCAGGTCCTCGGGTTTGCTGGCATCGATGGCCGGGGGCTCGAGGGGATCGAGTTCCGTTTCAATCAGGACCTCAAGGGAGACCCCCAACGGTGCACCATGCTGAGGGACGCCCTTGGCCGCGGGTTTTCGGCAGCCGAGGCCGATGCGGCATCTACGGCCGGCAACAATCTGATACTTACCATCGACCGGAACATCCAGTTCTTTGTGGCGCGGGATCTGGCCGAGGCCGTTCGCGGATCGGAGGCTGAATCCGGGATGGCCATCGTCATGGTGCCCTCCACCGGCGCCATTCTGGCCATGGCCCTTTACCCCTTTTTCAATCCCAACGCCTATGCCGATTTCCCTCGGGATACCTGGCGGGACAGGGCCATTACCGACCCCTTCGAGCCGGGCTCCACCATGAAGATCTTCACCGCGGCCGCCGCCCTGGAACACGGTGGGATTACGGCCAATACCATATTCTTCTGCGAAAACGGCGCCTGGCGGATTGGCCGGCACACGCTGCACGACACCGAACCCCACGGCTGGCTGTCCCTGCAACGGATCGTTCAATATTCGAGCAATATCGGTGCTGCCAAGATCTGCAAGCGCATCGGCGACAAAGCCCTCTACCGGACCCTGAGGGATTTCGGTTTCGGGCAAGAAACGGGAATCGACTGTCCGGGAGAGACCACCGGCTGCCTCATGCCCTATGAGCGCTGGTCCGCCATGGACGCCGGTGCCATCAGCTTCGGCCAAGGGGTGAGTGTATCGGCCATTCAACTCGTCACCGCCGTCAATGCCATCGCCAATGGGGGGCTTCTGATGAGACCCTATATTGTGCAGGCGGTGACGAACCCCAACGGCCGCCTGGTTCGTCGGTATCTGCCCCATAAGGTACGCCGGGTGGTCAGTCCCGCCACGGCTAAAGCGCTCACCCGAATCCTGGAGACCGTGACAGAGCCGGGGGGAACCGGCACCAAAGCCGCGATTGAAGGCTGCCAGGTGGCCGGAAAGACCGGCACCGCCCAAAAGGTCGATCCGCAGGGGCGGTATTCCAACCACCGATTTATCGCCTCGTTTGTCGGTTATTTCCCGGCCGAGCATCCCGTGGCGACCGTGCTGGTGGTGGTAAACGCACCCCGGAAGGATTATTACGGGGGGCTGGTGGCCGCACCCGCCTTTCGGAAGATTGCCATGGAATTGATGAACTATCTGAATAGCGAATCCATGCCGCAGGTCCCGAAGTTTTCCGCGGCCCTCAATCCTCGGGAGGTGAGCGGGTGAAACTCTCCAGGCTTCTCGACATGGCCGCCGTTGACATCCTCGATGGAGCGCTTACGGAAGACCCGGATATCCGCTCGGTTCACTACCGGTCCCAGTCGGTTCGGCCGGGAGGCCTCTTTGTGGCCATTTGCGGGCATGCTGTCGACGGCCATGGATTCATTCCGGACGCAGAAGTCCGCGGTGCCTCGGCCGTCCTGGTGGAAAAGCCGGTGGCAACCGGTGTGCCCCGGGTCCGGGTGAAGGACAGCCGCCGAGCCCTGGCCCGGATATCGGCCGCTTTTTATGGCATGCCCTCCGCCAGCCTTTGTCTTGTCGGTATTACCGGCACCAATGGAAAGACAACGGTCACCTATCTGGTGGAGCAAATGCTTCTGCGGGCAGGGAAGGTGCCGGGGGTGATCGGCACCATCGCGTACCGGTACGGGGGGGAGGTTTTCGATGCGCCGGTGACAACGCCCGAGTCCTTGGATCTGCAGCAGATTTTAGCAAAAATGGGGCAAAATGGCGTGACTCACGCCCTCATGGAGGTTTCCTCCCACGGCATCGACCTCGGCCGGGTGGCCGGGTGTGCGTTCGATGTGGCCGCCTTTACCAATTTGACCCAGGACCATTTGGACTACCACGGAACGCTGGGCCAGTACTGGGACTGCAAGAAACGACTCTTTACCGAGTATCTCGTCGAGGGAGGGCATCGGGCCGTGGCCGTGGTCAATGGCGACAATGCCTCTGGCAGGGAGCTTCTCGATCTCCTGTCCGGGGGGCAGTCCGGCCCTGCGGTGATCTCCTACGCCGTGCGAATGGCTGGGGCTGACATCCGGGCCGTTGACTGCATATGGGATGCGGCCGGCATTCGGGGGGAGATTGTCACCCCGGCAGGCAGCTTTCTCTTTAGATCGAGCCTGGTGGGGCGCTACAATCTGGAAAACATCCTGTGTGCCGTCGGGATTGCCCAGGCCCTGCAGCTCCCCCTGCCGGCCATTCGGGAGGGAATCGAGTCGCTGAAATGGGTGCCGGGGCGCCTGGAGCCGGTGCAAGACCTGAGCGATCGGTATGTGTTCGTGGATTACGCGCATACCCCTGACGCCCTGGACAATGTGTTGTCCGCCCTATCCGAGCTGAAGCGGGGAAGACTCATCTGCATCTTCGGCTGCGGTGGCGACAGGGACCGTGGAAAGCGCCCCCTCATGGGCAGGATCGCCGCCACCTACTGCGACCTGGTGGTGGTGACATCGGACAATCCCCGCACGGAGAACCCGGAAGAGATTATTGCCGCCATTTTGTCAGGCATTCCTTCGGAATTGGCACCCCTGATGGACGCCTCGGAAGTTATCGACGGAGGCGGGCGGGGAAAGGCGGTGGTCTCCCTCAAGGACAGGGCCGCGGCCATCCATCTGGGGGTGCGGGCAGCCGGGCCTGGGGACATGGTGCTTATCGCGGGCAAGGGGCATGAAACCTATCAGATCCTGGGTACACAGCGGGTTCCCTTCGATGACCGTACCATCGCAGCGGCCGTGCTGGCGGAACAGACGTCTGGGGCGGGAGGAGGTAGAAAATGACGGACCCCCAATGCATTCCCTGGACTGTCGACGATATCCTCACGGCCACGGGAGGGCATCTGGCCTGCGGCGGGCGGGATACCCGATTTTGCGGCATCGGTATCGATTCCCGGCAGTTGCCTGACGGGTCATTCTTCGTGGCCATCAAGGGCACCCGGCACGACGGCCATGGATTCGCGGATGCGGTCACAGCCACGGGGTGCCACGGCGTTCTGGTGGACCAGGACCGGATGGAATCCTTGCCCCTGGAGAGGTGGCGAAGGGACGGGGTGGTCTGTATCAGCGTGCTGGATACCACCCAAGCCCTGGGGGATCTGGCGAGCTACCATCTCCAGCGCGCAGGGGCTTCGGTGGCGGCCGTGACCGGATCGAACGGCAAGACCTCCACCCGGGAGATGATGGCGGCTGTTGTGGGCCGGCAATATCGCACCATCTCCTCCGCGAAGAATTTCAACAACGAAATCGGCGTTCCCCTGACCCTCCTGCGCCTGATGGCCGGTCATGAGTGGGTGGTGGCGGAGCTGGGCATGAACCATCCTGGGGAGATCCGGCGGCTGGGACGGATCTGCCGGCCCCGGGTCGGCGTGATCACGAATATCGGTCCGGCCCACCTGGAAGGCCTGGGGTCCATGGCGTCGATCCGGGATGCCAAGGGAGAACTGCTGGAGACCTTGGCACCGGAGGGAACCGCCGTGCTGAATTACGACGACCCCCGGTGCCTCGAATTGGCCCGTCGGAGCCCTGTCACGGTTCTGGGGTTCGGAATGAGCCCGTCGGCCGGAATCCGGGCGGAGGGGGTTCAGGTGAAGGGCCGGTGTAGCCATTTTACCCTGCATTTTCCAGAGGAAGCGCTTCCGGTGACACTCCAGACGCCTGGACGGTTTATGGTGTCCAATGCCTTGGCCGCAGCGGCCGTAGGCTGCTGCCTGGGTGTTCCCGCGGGGAAGATCAAGGCCGGACTGGAGGCCTTTCAGCCGGTGTCCGGCAGGTCCATGATCGTGGATACGGCAGTCGGCATCCATGTGATCGACGATACCTACAACGCGAATCCCGGTTCCATGCGGGCCGCCATTATGCTCCTGGCGGACCTGAGCAGGGGGAGACGCTCCTTCTTGGCGGTGGGGGACATGCGGGAGCTGGGAGATCAGGCGGCAGCGCTTCACCGGCAGATTGGGGCCGCAGCAGCACGGGCGGGTATCTTCCGGCTGGCCGCGACCGGTGTGTTCGCACCAGAGGTGGCTGCCGGAGCGCTGTCCGGCGGCATGAGGGCCGAGCAGGTCCTGGTGGGCTCCCGGGAGGATCTTCTGAGGGATTTACAGGAACGGTTGGAACCCGGTGACTGGGTGCTGGCCAAAGGATCTCGTGCCACGGCCATGGACATACTGGTGGCGGATCTGGTGGCCTGGGCCGGCGGGGAAGGGACTGTGAACGGTGAACTGTGA
>CAYOXD010000047.1:0-22370 GCA_964407825.1 uncultured Desulfobacterales bacterium
TTTTCGCGCAACGCAGATATCGGGCAAATTGGCCATTTCTGGATGGACACGAACTACGTTAGAATGACGGTTGATGGAGCTGCTGATGATCTTTCCCCCGATCTATCGCGGAAAGGGGCGCGATCGTGAACAAATCGCCGGCGGGGCCGGGTGGCGAACCGTCGGATTTGCCGCTGCGATCGCCATCGGGATCGGGCTGGCCTGCCCTGCCGGACTTTGTGAATGCCTCTATCGGTGGACGGACAACCAGGGGGGACGGTGGTATAGCAACGTGGGCCCACCGCCAGGCCACCGGTATTTCGAGGTGGTGACGATGGGCGGCCGGCAAAATCCAGTGCCCCGCGAGGTCCCGGCAGGGGGTGCCATCGGCCCCCCTGATGGCGGAAAGGGGGCGGCCCCTTCGGCCGGGGGGTTCGAGGCTGGGATGCATCGTCTCCTGGCCCGGCGCATTGCAGAGAGGAAGAAGGAGATCCGCGCCATCGAGGCGCTTCTGGTGAAACGCCGGGGCAATGAACGCCTCCGAAGAGCCTTGAGGCGCAAGAAGCGGTATCTGGAGGAGGATTTGCGGCAGCAAGGCGCCTGCCTGCAATCCCGGGACGGGGTCTGCCGGCAGGAGAGCGGGAAAGGGGGACGTCATGACGGTCAAGAGTAAACTTCCGGCGGCCACCGAGGCCGGTATGACCCTGCTGGAGGCCATGACGGCCCTTGCCCTCGTGGCGGTGCTTTGCGCCATCGCCCTGCCGGATTTCCTTCATTCCTTTCTTCCCGGGTATCGGCTTTTGCAGGCCGTCCGGCGGCTAAGGGGTGACATGATTTCAGCCAAGATGCTGGCGGTTTCGAGCAACCGCCAGCACCGGATCGTTTTCGATACGGCCGGTGATGCCTGGTACCTGGAAATAGGGAATCGTTCGAGCCAATCCAGCTCGTGGTCCAGGCAGCAGCGTTGCTGCCTCTCGGAGCCGATGGGGAATGCCTACTGCCCAGGGGTTCATCTCTCTTCGGCCAGTGCGCGTCATCTCGTTCTTAATCCCGAAGGGGCACAGAGCGCCGTGAGTGTAACGCTACGGCTCGAACAGGGCCGAGGAGTGAAAATCCTGACGGCTACGGCCGGCAGGATTCGTATGGAGCGGGTGCCGTGACGGGGCGGGAATGGACAAAAGGGGCGGGTTTTTCGCTGCTGGAGTGCGTGCTGGCGCTGGAACTTTTTGCCCTGTGCCTCCTGGCGATCATGCAGGTGGCCGCCCATGTCGTCAGGACCAACCAGCTTGCCCGGGACTATGATGCGGCGCTTTGCCTGGCGCAGGAGAAGATGGAAAAGATAAAAGGCCTCGCTTATGGGAATGTCTCGGGGGGATATGAGCCTCTGGCGAGCGCTGGAAGCGCGACTGGACCCAAGGTGTTCCAGCGCCGCGTCACCGTTCTCGAACAGACCATACCCCCTTTGAAGCGTGTGTGGGTGGAGGTGAGCTGGCAGGCGGGTCGTCGCCGGCAGGTGGTGCTGGCATCCGAGGTGTCCCCATGAGTCGCGCCGGTGGATCCAACCGGCAACCGGCCCACCATCGTATCTTCGGTGACGCAGGCAGTGTGACGATTATGGAAATCCTCCTTGCCATGGCGATCCTGACGGTCGCCGCAGGGGCGTTCACCCGAACCTATCTGTCCCAGCAACGGGCCTATGAACGGCAGTACGCCGTTCAGGAGAGGGACTTTAGCCTTCGGCTTGCAGCCAACACTCTAATGCGAGAATTGCAGGAGGCCGGGTACCACGCCGCAGGGGATGCGCTGCTGAGCCGCCTCAGGGATTGGGTTCCGATGACGTATTACCCCGGCGATGAGGGGGTGCGTCTGGACGCTAACCCCAAAATTACGTTGCGTCCTGGGGGACAACCGGATCTGATCACCTTTCTTCTGGAGCTTCCTTCGGACAGCAACCCTACCCGGCTCGCCACCCGAGCTGTGGATGGGACCCTTGAGACCGTCTTGTCTGAAAGCCGGTTGGCACGACAGTATCGCGTCGGGGATCTCATCTGCATTGGAGAGCAGACCGGCTACGCCCGGGTAACGGGGGTGGCAGGGAAGATCCTCACCATCGATACAGACCCCGGGCATCACGGTAATCAGCCGCTCGCCCAGCCGTTTCCCGCGGGAACTCCTGTGGGGGAAATCAGCGTGGTTACCTATGCCGTCTTCAACGACCAAAACGACCCGGGGTGTCGGCGACACAGGGCCGGTCATCCCGTATTGAAACGCAAGGCGAATGCTGGCGGCTTTCAGCCGGTTGCGGAAAATATCAGTGACATGCAGATCAGCCTGGAAGGAGATGGCAGGATTCGGATCGCGCTGACGGCCCGGGCTGGCCCACCCGCTGGTGAGGCATGGGTCCATGAGACGAATTTTGTGCGGCTTGCCAACCTGTCTCGAATCGGCATCGGATCTGGATGTCCCCTGCCGGCCGCGCCATTGGCGGCAAGAGTGCTGGGAGGGTTGGATCAGCGGCAGCCATGTCACATCCTGCTGGCCTGGGATCCGGTAACAGTGGACACAGCGGGGGATGCGCTCGGGCCGGGTGAGTGCGGCTTGAAAGGATACCGGATCTTCTTTGATGTAGCGCCAGGGGTGTTCGGCCACTATGTGGATGTGGGCGTGGGGGCCGGGAGCGGCTATGCGTTGGACGTTCAGGCCCTTGGCTCCGATGCATATTACCTGTCCGTGGCGGCGCGGAACGGCGGCGGCGTCGGAGCAAAGACGGCGGAGGTCGTGTTGCGCGACAGCGTCCCGCCATCGCCGCCTACAAATCTCAGTGCTGTCTGGCAGCCGGGCGTCGGCGTGATCCTCACCTGGACGGCCCCGCCAGACTGTGATCTTGCGGGCTTTCGTGTGCTTCGAAGGGGCGCATCAGGCCCATTCGTGCGCATATCCTGCGGACTGGTGCCTGGGTGGCAACTGTATTTCACCGACAGGGCAGCGCCCGCCGGTTCGGTGACCTATACCGTACAGGCCCAGGATGGTGGTTCGAACACGAGCGCTTCCGCCCAGGCTGTGGCCGTGAATGTGGCGGGACCGGTTTCGCGGGGGGGGGCACCATGATCTGCTTCCCGGGCAGCCGGCGGGGGATGGCCATGATCATATGCCTCATGGTTCTGGCGGTTCTGGGGGTGATGGGCCTGTGGGCCCTTAAAATCGCCTCCCTGAACCGGATGGCAGCCTGTAACCATGTGCAACAGGTTCAGGCCGCCTACCTTGCCGAGGCCGGCATCGCGACAGCCATGGCCGCCATCGGGGGAAATCCCCTCTGGCGGGGGGATGATCCCCTTATGCCGCCGGAGGCGAGCGGCAGGCTTCAAAGAGGCAGCATGGAGGGACAGTACCGGATAACGGTGTACGATGCCACGGATGATGGCAACGGCCCATGGGATGGCCAATTGCCTGGAGGACAGCTTCGCATCGTTTCCGAAGGCAGGAGCGCAGGGGCCTACCAGGCCCTGAGCTGCCTGTTTTCGCTTACCCCGGTCATGGGGCAGGGAGCGCATTCGCCGGCGGTGGCGGCGGTATCTTCGGGGCGTATCACGGTCACCAACGGCGTCGGGCCGGTTTTGGGATACGACGTTTTGGGGCAACCGGCGGCGACCATGATTCTGGCCCGTGCGGCATTGCCGGCAATTCCCAGGGCGGCGCTGGTGGCCCAGGCGGATCAGGTTTTCGATACCCTGACCAATGAGATCTTTGACAGATCGCTTTCACACCGTCATAGTTTCTGGCGGGATTCGCCGGCGGACACGGTTCCCTATATCACCTGGATCCGGAGGGATGTAAGGCTTTCCGGCAACAGGTGCCTTTTCGGTATTGTTTGGGTGAGCGGCAGCCATGTGTCCCTTGAGCAGCAGGCCCGCCTGGTCGGTGTCCTATATGCCCCCGATGCCGTGCAGGTGACTATCCGGTCCGCCGCCACCCCACCCGGTCCCCAACCGGTGATGGGGCAGGTGCTGGCAGGCGACGGCGGGGTCCAGGGGACCGGCGGCACCCTGGGGGTTCAACTGGTCCCGGAGTATGTGGAGGCCTTTAACGAGGCAGCCGCCGCCAGACTCCATGTGGCCATGGTGCCCGGCTCCTGGCACCGGCCCTGACATTCCAGAAAGGCGCGTCACGGTACCTGGTCCCTCCATACCATACCCTTTTCTCCCCCCGTCCGGCAGCAATTCCCGGCGCTCTTCCCGCTGAGCGGCATTGGGTTACGTGGGATTGCCCTGGGGTTCCCCGGCAAACCTGTTGATTTTGAAAACCATGATGATAAGGTACAACCCTCAGGTGGAAGATCGGATGAAAATCGTAACCAAATGGAAGCATATCCTGCCATGAAAGATCCATTTTCCTCAAAGAATGTCTGCCAGGCCCTTTTAAAGAGCGGCGTGCTCACCGCCGACCAGGCCCAGGAGATTCTGCAGAAGGAGTCCAGCCTTCGCAAACGCCTGGATAAGCTGCAACAGCAGCAGCGCAAAGAGGAGGCAGCCGGCGGTATCTACAATCCCCTGACTCTCATCGATCTGTTGACGCCCATGAATATTCATCGGGCCGATGACGTCTTCAAGGGGATCGATGAGGATATCATCTTCCAGGCCCTATCCAAGGAGTGGGGCCTGCCGTTCCGGAAACTCGATCCCTTGAAGCTGGATCTCAACATCGTCACCACCACCTTGCCCAAGATCTTTGCCATGAAGCACTTGGTGCTTCCCATCCACATCGACGATACGGGTCTGACGGTGGCTACAGCCAACCCTTTTAATGCCGAAATCATGGAGGATATTGGACGGGCCAGTCAGATGCGGGTTCAGGCCGTGGTAACGCCCAAGTCGGATATTATAAAGATTATCAACGAGTTTTTCGGATTCAAGCGTTCCATTGCCGCTGCCGAGGACCAGTTCACCGGTCCGGGCATCGACCTGGGCAACCTGGAGCAGTATGTCCGGCTCCGCTCCTCGGACGAGTTTCCCTCCAACGACCGGCACATCATCAACGCGGTGGATCATCTATTCGGATACGCCTTTGACCAGCGCGCCAGCGATATCCACATCGAACCGAAACGGGAGCGAACCCTCGTGCGTATGCGTATCGATGGTGTGCTTCATCCGGTCTACGAGCTGCCCAAGGCGGTTCATTCGGCCATCGTCAGCCGTATCAAGAACATGAGCCGGCTTGATATTTCCGAGAAGCGGCGGCCCCAGGACGGCCGGATCAAGATCGAACGCGACGGAAAGGCCGTGGAAATCAGGGTGTCCGTGATCCCGGTAGCCTTTGGCGAAAAGATGGTCATGCGTCTGATGGATCCGGATATCCTCTTCCAGGATCTGGAACAACTGGGTTTTTCCCCCAAGGACCTGATCCGCTACAATCGGTTCATCGACAGGCCCCACGGCATTATCCTTGTGTGCGGTCCTACCGGCAGTGGAAAATCCACCACCCTTTACTCCACCTTGCGTTATCTGGCCTCTCCGCAGGTCAATGTCACCACCGTGGAGGACCCCATCGAGATGATCCACGAATCCTTTAACCAGATCGCCGTGCAACCGGCCGTCGGCGTTACCTTCGATTCGATCCTCAGGAATATCCTGCGGCAGGACCCGGATATCATCATGCTCGGTGAGATGCGCGACCTGGAAACCGCCAAGAATGCCATCCAGGCTGCGCTTACGGGACACCTCGTGCTCTCCACCCTTCACACCAATGATGCACCGTCGGCCATCACCCGGCTTATCGATCTGGGAATACCCCCGTTTCTGATTCAGGCGAGCCTTGTGGGCATTGTCGCCCAGAGACTTGTGAAGACCATCTGCGAGGCTTGTAAGGAGATGTATACCATGGCGGCGGATGAGCTGTCCGCCATAGGGATTCATGTCCATCAGGACAAACCCGTGCATCTCTATCGGGGAAAGGGATGCCAGAAATGCCGGGGAACCGGATACTACGGCCGCTCCGGTGTCTTTGAAGTGTTGCCCTTTTCAGAGGAGATCAAGCGGCTCACTACAGCCACGGCGGATGTCTCGACCATACAGGTCCGGGCCAAGGCCGAAGGCATGGTGACACTCAGGGAGAACGCCCTTCGCAAGATGCTTACAGGTGTCACCACCACACAGGAGGTGCTGCGGGTGAGCTGGGAAGGAGGGTGATGCTGGTTGATTCCGAGCTCAATGGGGATGACAAGAGCCTCACGACACCTCACCTGCGCCGGGGCAGGAATCAAAGGCCGTTCATCGAGAATTGCAGGCAGGAGAGGGAAAATTTTCATGGGAAGTCGAAAAAAGGTGGGGAAAGATGAAGAATCAGTGGAATGTGGTGGGATGGTGCCTGGTGCTGATGATGGTTTTTCCTGTTGCCAGCGCCCTGGGAAAGGTTGGCTGGAAGATCGATCGGACCCTGAAATTTGCTCAACCCATCAAGGGGATGGCAGCTTCCAGAGATGGAAGGTGGGTCTTCGTGCTCACCACCTCGGGTCGTGTGGCCGTCTACACGGCGGATGGGATTCTGTCTGACACCCTTTCGCTGGGGGATCATATCGATAGGATCGCCGCGGGTCCTGGAGAAGATCAGCTGCTTGTTTACAGTTCAAAGGATCACGGGGTGAAGATGATCTCCCTGGAATTCAGGCACCCCCTTCCGATCGGTTTGTCCCCCGTGCGCGGGGATCGCGCAGCGCCGGTGACCATCACCATATTTGCCGATTTCCAATGCCCCTTCTGCAACCAGGTGAGACCATTGCTTGACCAAGTGCTTGAGAAGAACAAGGGAAAGGTGAAGCTCGTATTCAAGAACTTCCCCCTGAAGATGCACCCGTACGCCCTGGATGCGGCCCTGGCGTCCGAGGTTGCCGCAAAGGCGGGGAAATTCTGGGACTTTCATGACCTGCTATTTGACAACCAGCGCGATCTGAGCCCTGGGAAGATTCTCGATATCGCGGTGGACCTGGGGTTCGACCGGGCTTCCTTCGAGAAGCAAATGAAGGCGCCGGACAACTATAAACGAATCCAGGCGGATATCGCCGAGGGGCTCAAGGCCGGCGTAAAGGGCGTCCCCACCATCTTCATCAACGGCAGACAACTGAAGCAACGAACCCTCGAGGGCTTTCAAACCATGATTGATGCCGCCCTGGCATCGAAGAAAGATACGCCATAGAGACCGGGGGATCGGGCATTCTTCTGATCACCCAACCACCCGGGCCAGATCCCTGTAGAGTTCCTCCTCGCCGTCGGCGCAGCGCCTCAGGATATCGGCCATGGCCGGGTAGGTTTCCGTACCCGATGCCCGCTTTTTGCAATTTCGCGAGGCAATGAGTGCAAACCTGCGCCACTGGTCGCCTATATGGGTCATGCGCTCGGACATTTCCTGAAGCGCATCCATGCCCAGCACCCGGGCCGCCTCCTGGAGGAAGGCGGCGTAAATGAAGCGGAACCCCCCACCGCCCGTGCCGATTTCCTCCTGCATGCGGATGATTTGGCCCAGATGCAGTGCCGCTTTATTATCTCCCAGCCTTTCAGGCCAGATTTGCAGCCTCTTTGCCAGGTAGCGGATACCCCTGATGCCCATATAGGGCAGGGGCACCTTCAACATTGTGTTGCAGACTTCCCGGACACCCTTCTTCACGGCCCCCTGGAAATCCACTTCCCTTGGAACTCCGTTCAGGTAATACATCTTGCCCTTTGGCGGCATGGGGCCCCTGGCGAATCTGGCTTTCATCAAATCCCTTCGCGGACATGTCACGGGCTCTGGGAAGACCGGGTCGCTGATCAGGTAATCATCCCCTTGTTTTCCATAAACCACCAGGTTATGCATATTGAAATGAAACCGGTACCGTCGGGGAAAGTAGGTCAGCCAGTAGGCCCCCGTGCGGCACCCCACGGGGATCTGTGCAGCGAGCTTTTCATCCAGGGCCGCCATGGCCCCCTGGGGGTCTTTGAATTTCTCCCAGTGGATCTTTACGCCCAGGCGTTTGCTGGCCCGGTCCATGATTTTGCCTGTTCCCGCCCGGAAGGCGGTTAGAGGAAGACGGTTCAACCGGATAAAGGGAAAGTAACCGAAGAACAGCCCCGCCCCGATGCCGAACACCATGGGTTCGCTGACGGGAAGGCCGTGATGGCAAAGCAGGTTCGACAGGACCCCTGTTTCACAGTGGGCTGACTGCCGATGCGCGAAGGGAATAACTGTGTTGTTATTCGTTGTCATAGAAGGGGTCTGAAATGTCGGGGACTTGTTGAAGCTGCTCGGCCGTGATGCCGAAGATGTCGGCGTAGCGTTCCAGTAGCTCGGGGGCCAGGGCGTTGAAGCCTTGGGGGGTCAGATGCCGTTTCACCTGACGTTTAGGCAGCTGGGCGTAGTCCGATAGAAGGGCGACATCCATGAGATGCTTCACCATGTGATAGGCCAAGGGGCTTCGCTTTCCCGATTGAATCCGTTTGATTTCAAGGACGATATCCTCCTCGATGACCCCCCAGGCCTGTTCGTTGGCCGTGTTTTTCGGCTCCCATCCCAGACTGGAAACCTGGACATATCGGCCGCTGCTGTCCACAGCATAGTTGATTTCCCCGATGCCGTTGTTGATACCGTCATCCTGGGGAACGTCTTCCTTGTTCATGCGCTCCCCCATATGGGTCCTGCGCCGGTCACCTCTGCCAGGACCCGGGGAAGACACACCACTTCCCTGACGGGTTCGGCGTTGTTATCGCCCCTCCAGATCGCTTCAAATGTCATGGCCAGGAGATGTTGCCGCGGCTCTGAAGGGGGCGCCGGCGGCGATTTCTTTGTCAGAATGGGTGATGAGCACCGTGGCCGTGGTCGGTTCCACCTTGAGAACCAGGATGCTGCCATAGTTGAAGATGGGCAGTTTACCTGCATCCCCTTTTGTCTTTATCGGGTCATAGAGTGCGTAGCTCTGGCCGACTTGAACCCCGTCCCGGGCACCCTTGTCGATGAACCCCACCACGTCCTGGCCGATGAGTCGCTGGTGCTCCTGGGCAACGATGAGTCGGCCCTCAAGGCCTGCCTTGTCTTTTCTGAGCGTAATCTTGGTGGATCGCGGATGATAGGGGATGGCCAGATCGCCCACCTGGATGGTCTTGAAGGCCTCGATCACCTTGGCTATCGACAGGTCAGGCTGCTGGTCCAGTATTTCCACGATGCCCACCAGGTTGTGCTGGTATCCGATAGTTCTAAAGGACCTTCTGTCCCTAAAAGGAGAAACGATCCGGTACAAGACATACTGTCGGCCGGCGAGAAGTTCTTCGCCCTTTTCTGGACGCAGGAATACCACGTCCCCCGAACTGATCAACTGTTTGTCGTTCCTAGATTTAATGAGGACGCCATAGGGGGTGACAGGTGTTTTCCGGATGAACCCCACCTGGTTGATCATGGGGTAGGAATAGTAGGGCGCGGTCTTGGCGACGGGCGCCGTTTCCTGCGCTTTCCCCACCTTTTCCACTTGGAGGACGCCGTTTTTCATATACAGACGCAACCTTTCACCCGGATAGATCCAGTGGGGGTTGGGAAGCTGGGAGTTTTCCTCCCACAGCGCCGGCCATTGCCAGGGCGTATCGAAAAACCTGCGGGAAATGTCCCACAGGGTGTCGCCCTTTTGCACGGTGTAGTAAAAACCGGTCTCCTCGGGGATTGTTTTTTGCACGTTTGGTCCCTCTGCGAAAAGTCCGGCAGGAAAGACGAAGAGGACCGCCGCTGCGACCGCTACCCTGACAACCATCGAAAAAAAGACAGGAAACATGCTGGGCCT
Organism: uncultured Desulfobacterales bacterium; assembly: GCA_964407825.1. Classification (GTDB taxonomy): domain Bacteria; phylum Desulfobacterota; class Desulfobacteria; order Desulfobacterales; family JAFDDL01; genus CAYOXD01. Next base: position 9,770 of record CAYOXD010000047.1, read on the forward strand.
CGATTCGGTTGGAGAAGTTAACGTTAAATTTTAATACCCCTTACGGATCGGGATTGTCAAGGGATTCCTGAATCGGCCATCCACACTATTTCGGTGAAGGACAAAAAACCCTCCAGGCCGTGGGGCCCGGAGGGTTATTCTACTTTCCAATTGACGCGGTCATGCCGTGCAAACAGGGGGGATCTACATCATGCCGCCCATGCCGCCCATGCCGCCCATGCCGCCCATGCCGCCCATGCCGCCGGCGCCTGGCATGGGAGAGGCGTCTTTTTCTTCAGGTTTTTCAGCGATCATGGCCTCCGTGGTCAGCATGAGGCCGGCAACGGAACCTGCGTTCTGCAAGGCGAAGCGAACCACCTTGGTCGGGTCGATGACACCGGCCGCCATGAGATCCTCGTAGACATTGGTGGCGGCGTTGAAGCCTTGAGCTCCTTCGCTGTTCTTGACTTTGTCGATGACCACGCTGCCTTCGTAGCCGGCGTTGTTGGCGATCTGGCGAAGGGGTTCTTCCATGGCACGGATCACCACCTTCACGCCCATTTTCTGGGCAGCGGGCACATCGAGATCCTCCAGGGCTTGCATGCAGCGCACCAGGGCCACGCCGCCGCCCGGGACAATTCCCTCCTCAACCGCCGCGCGAGTGGCGTTCAGGGCGTCTTCCACCCGGGCCTTCTTCTCTTTCATCTCGGTCTCGGTGGCCGCGCCCACATTGATGACCGCAACGCCGCCGATAAGTTTGGCCAGACGTTCCTGGAGTTTTTCCCGGTCGTAATCCGAGGTTGTCTCCTCGATCTGGGCACGGATCTGCTTTACCCGACCTTCCAGGGCGCTACGCTCCCCCGCACCGTCCACGATAGTGGTGTTGTCCTTGTCGATGCTCACGCGCTTGGCCTGACCCAGGTCGTTCAAGGTGATGTTCTCCAGCTTGATGCCCAGATCCTCGGCGACCACCTGGCCGCCGGTGAGAATGGCGATATCCTCCAGCATGGCTTTTCTTCTGTCGCCGAAGCCCGGAGCCTTCACGGCCGCTACCTGCAGGGTGCCGCGCAGTTTGTTCACCACCAGGGTCGCCAGGGCTTCGCCGTCTACGTCCTCAGCCACGATCAGGAGGGGTTTGCCCATCTTCGCCACCTGCTCCAGGATAGGCAAAAGATCCTTCATGCTGCTGATCTTCTTTTCGTTGATAAGGATGTAGGGGTCCTCCAGGGAGGTCACCATCTTTTCGGCGTCCGTGACGAAGTAGGGAGACAGATACCCGCGGTCAAACTGCATCCCCTCCACCACGTCGAGGGTGGTATCCATGCTCTTGGCCTCTTCCACGGTGATGACGCCTTCCTTGCCCACCTTGCTCATGGCTTCAGCGATGATGTTGCCGATGGTCTCGTCGTCATTGGCGGAAATGGTGCCCACCTGGGCGATTTCTCGCTGATCCTTGGTGGGTTTGCTGAGGTTCTTAAGTTCATTGACGGCAATCTCAATGGCCTTGTCGATGCCTCGTTTGATGGCCATGGGGTTGTTGCCCGCAGCCACCAGCTTCTGCCCCTCTTCATAGATGGCCCGGGCCAGAACGGTGGCCGTGGTGGTGCCGTCGCCGGCCATATCGCTGGTCTTGCTGGCAACTTCCTTTACCATCTGGGCGCCCATGTTCTCGAATTTGTCTTCCAACTCGATTTCCTTGGCCACGGTGACACCATCCTTGGTGACGGTGGGGGAGCCCCAGGACTTATCGATCACCACGTTTCTTCCCTTGGGTCCGAGGGTGACGACCACTGCATCCGCCAGTGCCCTGACGCCGTTGAGCATCGCTTCGCGCGCTTTCAAATCGTATTTGATTAGTTTCGCCATCTTGAGTGTTCCTCCATTTGAAAAAAATTATTCGATTACGCCGAGAATGTCATCTTCGCGCATAATGAGATATTCTTCACCCTCTATTTTTACTTCCGTTCCGGAATATTTACCGAACAGAATACGGTTGCCTTCCTTTATATCCAACGGAATCCGTTTGCCGTCGTCGCCCATTTTCCCGTTACCCACGGCCACGACTTTCCCTTCGGCCGGCTTTTCCTTGGCAGAATCGGGAATAATGATGCCGCCTTTGGTTGTAGTCTCTTCCTCAACCCGTTTAACCAAAATCCGATCTTGCAATGGTCTGAGTTTCATCTCCGCTTTCTCCTTTTTATGTTACGTTTTGACAGTTCCTAAAAGCATGATTGGCTGCGATATCAAGCTATAACGGGGCCTGTGCCATACAGCGAACGCGTCCTTTCGTCCTACCGACACGGAAGCGGCCTCCCCGGCGCAAGAACGCAGGATAATTGGATTCAGATATGCGGCTAATAAATCATTTACCTGCTGACGATAATCATATTTTCAATTTTGTAAAGGGCGGTACGAAAAAAAACGCTCCTGGCTCAACATCGTTCCACTGCCCACTTCCACGCGTATTGCCCTCTAATGGATGGATCCCTATGGCTGACAGCTATTGGACAATGCCTCTATGCCTTGTCTTTTGTTTCCGATCCCGACGGCTTTTGGGGTTCAACCGATTCTGTTCCGGCTTTCTTCTGGGGCGCGGCGGGTTCCTTGCTCTTTGACTTGGCCCCATACCCGTCCGCATACCATCCCCCCCCCTTGAGATGAAAACTGCTTTGAGAAATGAGTCGCGTTAGTTTCCCGGAACAGTGCTTGCAGGTGGTCAAGGGGGCATCGGAGAATTTTTGAATCGCTTCCTCGATCCTTCCACAGTGACTGCAGGCATACTCGTAGATCGGCATTTTCCAAAACCTCCCATAATCATATTAGGATAGATGCTATCAACCAACCCTGAGGTTTGAAAAAAATATAGGGCAGGCTTTCGGGTTGTCAAGATGATTCATCAAAAATCGTTCACCTCCTCCACCGGCTCCCGCCATCGGCGGTAGAACCTGAAAACCTCGGTCAGGCCTTCCAGGGTGAGGCCGCTAAGGATGGCGTGTGTCTCTCTGTGAACGATGCCCTCCTCGGTCATGCGCTCCATCTCCGTTGCCACGAAGCTGCAGAGGAATTTGCTGAACCGGACGATATGGATCAGCTCGTGGGTGAGGATGTAGAGACAAAAGGGGAGCAGTTGAAGGTGGCGATTGCGGTGCAGGGCATCCAGGATGGCGTGGTCCTGTAGGCAGATCTTATAAAAATCATAGGCTTCGGATCCAAGGGAACTGTCCTGGCGCTGTCCTTCGTATCGGATGATCTGCGCAAAAGGCCCCCGTATGATTTCTCCAGGGCCGAGTTCCGCTACGGTCCTGAAATCGTATTTCCGGCGAAGCCACTGGCTGGTCGACATCTTGTAAGCATTGCTCACCAGTTCCTCGGCCATGGCAGCTGCCTCGTTGACGATGCCGATCTCCTGCGGCGTGAAACATTTCAGGGGAAGTGGCTGGCTCATGGGCGTCGTACCAACGGGTTCCCGCAGGTGGTTGTATACATAAAAAAGGATGGACAAGCTTTACGCATTGATGTTATGAGTCCCGGATACAAAAAAAATCCCCTTGGATTGGAGGTGATCAGTTGGGAAGCGTCATTAAAAAGCGAAGGAAGAAAATGAGGAAACACAAACATCGAAAGCTCCTTGCCCGTACCCGCCATCAGCGGCGAAAGGGTAGATAACCGCTTCTGGAGCCGATGTGGGTCAGCATAAAAGCACCTCTCGCGGGCAAGGCAGAGGTGCTTTTTATTTTCTCCTGGGGCGTTCTCGGCGCGCCTCCTGGTACCCCTCCAAATATTTGAGAAGTTCCGAATGGGTGGACAGCACCAGCTCGCTGTTTCCCCCAAGGGCGTTCCTGTAAGTCCGAAGGGTCTTGTAAAAGGTGTAGAAATCGGGATCCACGCGGTAGGCCTTGGCATAGATCCGGGTGGCCTCGGCATCTGCCTTTCCTTTAATTTCCTGGGCCGTACGATAGGCTTCGGAGCTGATCTGTTTCAAAGTCCTTTCCTTGTCTCCCTGGATCTTCGCAGCCTCCCCCTTGCCTTCGGAACGGTATTTCTCGGCGATCTGCTTGCGTTCGGCGATCATGCGGTGATAGACGGACTTTCGGACCTGGTCCACGTAGTTGATGCGTTTGATCTTGACGGCCACCAGATCGATGCCTAGCTTTTCCAGCTTTGGCTTGGCCTGGGCCACTATCAAATGGGTGATTTTTTCTCTTCCCGTCGTGATGTTATAGTTGGCTGCCTGCTCCCTCTGAATATCTTCCAGGCCGATCTCCATGGTGTTGAGCTTGCGGTTGCTGTTCCGCACCATTTCGATGAGGCGGTAGGAGGTGACGGCGTCCCTGACAGATGGATCGATGATATCGTCCAGCCGGCTGTCGGCCGTTCTGACATTGCTGACGGTCCGGAGAAACTTGACCGGATCGACGATCTTCCATAGGGCGAAGGCATCGACCCAGATGTAGGTCTTATCAAGGGTGGGGATCTGCCCCGGATCGCCGTCCCAGGTCTGCAGGTTTTTCGGGAAATAGGTCGCCGTCTGATAAATGGGGGCCTTGAAATGGAGCCCCGAGCTGGTGATGGGCTTGCCGATGACCTTGCCGAATTGGGTGATGACCACCTGTTCGGTCTCGTTGACGGTATAGGCCGAAAAATAAAGGACAAGGGCACAAATTCCCACGATGGCCGCGATGATTCCCTTTACCTTCACTATTTCGTCCCTCCTTCCTTTCCGAGGTTCAGCAGCGGAAGGAGATTTTTCTGATCCGCATCGATGATGATCTTTTTCCCGAGTTTCGGGAAGACCTCGTTGACCATATCGAGGTACATGCGCCGCTTGGTGATATCCTTGGCCTTTGCATAGGCTGCATAGAGGTCCAGGAAGCGGGCGGCGTCTCCCTTGGCCCTGTTGACGCGTTCCAGGGCATAGCCTTGGGCGAGTCTGATGGTTCTTTGCGCCTTTCCCTTGGCTTCGGGAACGGCCTTGTTGTAGTCCTTCTTCGCCTCGTAGATCATGGTTTCCTTGTCCTGGACTGCCTGGTTCACCTCGTTGAAAGAAGGCTGCACGGGATCGGGGACATTGGTTTTCTTCATCTCGATGGTCTGAATGTCGATGCCGGCCTGAACCTTATTCAGCTCCTTTTGCAGCACCTGCTGCGCCGCGTTTGCGATCTCCTCGCGCCTGTTGATGACCTCGTTGATGCTTCGATCCCCCACCACCAGGCGCATGGCGGCCTCGGAGAGATCCGAGAGCAGCAGCTTCGCATTCTGGACCTTGAAGAGATAATTATAGGGATTATCGATGCGGTAGTGGACGATCCAGGGTACCACCGCGACATTCAGGTCGCCCGTGAGCATCAGGGTCTCATTGGATGTCTCGCTGCTCACATTCCGGAATCTGGACCGGGTGGCGAGCGAACCCGGCCGGTTTTCAAATTCCAGCCGGTGTACACGCTGGACCTTCACCTTGGTGACAGTTTCAATCCCGAGGGGGAGTTTGAAATTGAGGCCAGGCTGCGTGGTGCGGACATACCGGCCGAAGCGTTGCACCACCCCCACTTCGTTCGATCCGACGGTGTAGATACTGGTGATGGATACCAGAAAGAGGATGATAACGACGATAAGAATCGGGCCGCCGGGCAGCTTGATGTCCTTCAGTCGGTTGAGCAGCTCATCCACCTGGGGAGGGGCGCCTCCCCGCTGCTGTTGGTGCTCCTTGAGTTTGTCCCAGTCCCAGTTCATAACCTCCATTCCTGCGCGTCTAAAGTGTCATGGGAAATGCCGCTTCAAGGGGCATTTCCGGGAAAATAGGATAGCGGACCGCTTAAGTCAAGGGAAAACGGGCGGATTCATGGCGTGGCTTATCTTGACAGGGAGGTCCGCACTCCCCTATGCTGTCCGGAAACGCCCTATACGGACAGCTTGGTTCCATTCCGAATGACCCCTGCAAGGAGGCGCCTCAATGGACAGACAGCCATTGAACAGATGCGTGCATATCGGTGAAATCCTCTCCCATCTCCTTCGGCAGCACGGCAGGGACAGCGGCAAGGAGCTGACCCGGATCCAGGAGCTCTGGGACGATACGGTCGGCGCCGGGATCGCGTGTAACGCGCGGCCTGTTGCCTACAAGAAAAAGCTCCTCTATGTCAGTTCGGACAATTCCATATGGATCCAACACCTGCAGTTCCTGAAGAAGGATATCATAGCGGGAATCAACCACGCCCTGGGGGGCGAGTGGGTAACGGATATCAAGTTCAGGATCGGCCGGATGCCGTGACGCCCTGGACCACCGACACGTTCTTCAACGGCCGGATCCGGCTGATCCAGGAGCGGGCCGGGTACCGCTATTCCATCGATGCCGTCATTCTGGCCGACTATGCATCCCGGTTTCAAGGGCAACGGGTGCTGGACCTGGGGGCCGGTTGCGGCATCATTCCCCTGATCCTGGCTTACCGGAATCCGGCCGTTCAGATCTTCGGTGTGGAGGTGCAAAATGCCCTGGCACGCTTGGCTGCCGAGAATGTGAGAGCGAATGGCATGCAGGCGCGCATCGTGATTCTTCACGATGATATGAAGCGTCTCCATACAGGCCTGACCGGCGGGCCGGTGGACCAGGTGGTGGTGAATCCTCCCTTCTATCGGGTCGAGGGGGGGCGGATCAATCCCAATCGGCAGCGCGCGGTGGCCCGCCATGAGCTCGAGGCCCGCATCGGTGATGTGGCAGATACGGCCGGCCGGATGCTGCGGCCGGGCGGGCGCCTGTCCATTATTTACACGGTGGATCGATTGTGCGACCTGTTGAGTGAGATGCGCCGTGCCGGCATCGAACCCAAGGAAATCCAGCCGATCCAGCCTGCCCAGGATATTTTGCCCAAGCTGGTACTGGCCTCCGGCATAAAAGGCGCCAGGGCGGGCTTAAGGCTTCTGGCGCCCCTGGTGCTCCATACACCCGACGGTGCTTACAGCGAAGCGGCGGCTCGAATGTTTCTGGCGTAGATGCCGGGGCATGGGCGCGTCCGTATCGGGTCCTGGACCGATATCGACATTCAGCTTCCGAGTCCAACCCCACCGAAATCAGTTATGGCAGCAGGTCGTTTAGCACCTGGCCGGTCAGCACCTTGGGATAGAAATAGGTGGTCTTGCGGGGCATGATCAGCCCCTCTTCGGCCACCCGCCGCACCTGCGCGATGCTGGTGGGTTTCAGTATAAATCCCATATCCCCATCTCCGGATTCAATGGCGTCGAAGGCGGCATCGGCCTCGCTGGTGTATCGGATGGACGCCTCGTTGTCCAGCCGCTGCTGATCAAATCCGAGAATTTCCATGAAAATCAGCCGGGTGAGCACCGTCACATCCAGGTCCCGAAGGGCAGGGGGGAGCTCTTCGTGAAACAGCCGGTCCATGACATCAGGCTTGAGGGTCAGGAGGTAGGGGGACGGATCGTTTTTGATCACCACACCGATTCGGCTTCCCGCGTCTGATGTCATTTCCGATTGCAACCGGCTGCGGCCCTCCGGTCCCGGCGGCAGGGGTGTGATATGGAAAAATGGAGCCGCCTTGGACAGGAAGCCCTCCATATCGCCGGGCGCCACCTCGGTCAGGATGCGGTGCGCCGGCAGGATGACCAGACCCGGATCATCGACGCTCGACAGCGACATCATGATGAAATTGGCCGGGTGGGCGTCGTTGAAATCCGGCTGGGTCTGCCTCAGCCAGTTCCGGTAGTTGAGCGCTGTTTCGTAGCGGTGGTGCCCATCCGCGATGAACAGCGGGCGCTCGTTAAATGCCGCTTCGATCGACCGGTGCAGATCCGGATCGGTCAGACGCCACATGAAATGCCGATGATTCGCGTCATCGATGAAATCCATCTCCGGGGCATAGGGGGCGCTGGCCGATATCAGCGTTTGCAGGATGTCTCCGGGATCGGTGTAGAGGGAAAAGATCGGGCTGAAGTTCGCATGGCAGCGCTTCAACAGTTCCAACCGTTCGGATTTGACCTTCGAGAAGGTCCGTTCATGGGGAAGGATGATTTTTTTTTCAAAGGGCTCCAGGGCCACCCGGGCAATGAGGCCGTAGCGCCGGAGGGTCTCCCCTCGGACCGGAAATTCTACGGCGGTGAGGTACAGGGCTGGTAAGGGCGCTTTTTGGAGCACGCCGGAGGCGAGCCATTGCCGGTACCATGCGGCTGCCCGGGTGTGGGGAGTGTCCTCCGGGGTATCGGCATCGGTGGATTTGCCCAGGATCAATCGGATGATGTTGTGTGGATGCCGCTCGTGAAAGGCGTCCCGCTTGGCCGGTGGGATGACGTCATAGGGCGGCGTGGTGACGTCCGCGTAGCTGTCGATTTTGTCCGGGTTGTAGTGAATCCCCTGGAATGGGAGAATTCGAGCCATGAGATAAATCCTTTGCGCAAATTTTCAACTAAAAATTAATGAAAATATAAATAAATGTGATAACAAGCGGTTACAATGACCATAGACGGCCAATCGATACTATAATCCGCCCGTTGGATCAAGCTCGAATTAGGGGGTTGACACCCACCGGGGAAAACGCTAAAAGAACCCCCTTAAGGATTTGTCGTGGAGGGTGATGGAGAGGTGGCCGAGTGGCTGAAGGCCCCGCTCTCGAAAAGCGGTATCCTGCTAATCCCGGGATCGTGGGTTCGAATCCCACCCTCTCCGCCAAACCACGGAATTCCAGATGTATGGAGAGATGACCGAGCTGGCCGAAGGTGCACGACTGGAAATCGTGTGTGCTGTTAATAGCGGCACCGAGGGTTCGAATCCCTCTCTCTCCGCCACCTCGGCCCTGTGAGGCGCCTTGCCTCTTCTCCGTTGGCGTTCCGCTGCAGTTTTCTGTATGACTGCCCACCGAAAGCATTTGTTCATTCCTCTGGAGATTCGATTTGCGGCACTTTTCTCTGTGATCTCCATGTCCCCTGTGGTATCAACAAGATCCGGCCTTGATCCTGGAGGTTGGAATATCAAAGGGGCGCACCCATTTCGGTAAAGGAAAAGCCGGATCATGTCCTATCTCGTTTTAGCAAGAAAGTATCGACCGCAAACCTTCGAGGAGGTGGTGGAGCAGGACCATGTGACCCGGACCCTCGCCAATGCCATCAGCTCCGGCCGCGTCGCCCATGCCATCCTTTTTTCCGGCCCCCGCGGCACAGGCAAGACCACCATTGCCCGGATTCTGGCCAAGGCCATGAACTGCCGGGAGGGCCCGCGGCCCGTTCCCTGCAATGCCTGCCAATCCTGCCGGGAGATCACGGCCGGGAGCGCGGCGGACGTGTTTGAAATCGACGGGGCCTCCAACAACAGTGTGGACCAGGTTCGCGAGCTTCGGGATAACGTCAAGTTTATGCCGGCCCACAGCCTGTACAAGATTTACATCATCGACGAGGTCCACATGCTGAGCACCGCCGCCTTCAATGCGCTTCTGAAGACGTTAGAGGAGCCTCCCGCCCATGTGATGTTCTTTTTCGCCACCACCGAGCCCCACAAGATTCCCATCACGATTCTGTCCAGATGCCAACGCTACGATCTGCGCCGGATCGACCTCAAGGCTGTAGTGACGCACCTTGCCGGATTGTGCCGGGCTGAATCCGTGGAATTTCCAGAGGAGAGCCTGTGGCTGATCGCGCGGCAGGCGGGCGGAAGCATGCGGGACGCCCTGAGCCTGCTGGACCAAATGATCTCCTCCGCCGGCGGACCCATCCACCATGAGCAGGTCCTGGATCTTCTGGGAGCCGTGGATTCCCGGACGCTCTTTCGCATTTCGGGCGCGGTCCTGGAACGGGATATGGCTCAGCTTCTCGAGATACTGGACGACGCTTACGCCAGAGGCCGGGATCTGAAACGTCTGTATGCGGATCTAATCGGCCATTTCCGGGACCTCCTGGTGATCAAGGTCACGAAGACCCCAGCGCAGCTGGTAAATTTGTCTGAGCCGGAAATCCGCTCTGCCCAGGAGCAAATCCAGTCCATATCCACGTCCGAGCTGACCCAATGGCTCGACCAGCTCATGAAGGAGGAGCCTGGCATCCGGTTTTCGGCCCAGCCCCGGCTGGCCCTTGAAATGGCCTTTATCCGTCTGGGGCTTCTGCGGCCGGCCCTTCCCATCGAAACCCTCATCGGCGGGCTGGATGCTTTGCGGAAGGATCTTTTCAGAAATCCGGGCGGAGCCGTGTCGGGCACAGAACCGGACCGATGCGAGGGGCTCCCGGCCAGCGGCGAAGGACGCTCGGTGTCCGGCCCATCGATGGTCGAACCGGTGCAGGGGGATGCCCCCGGAAGGGCAAAAGCCCCGGACAACGACAGACAGGGTGCCGAGGCTCCCCTTTCACTTGACAGCGCATGGCAGGCTATTTTAAATCGGATTTCCCGCGAATTCCCATTCCTGTCGCCGAACCTCGCTGAAAGTGTTGCTGTGGGGCTTTCCGGGGATGTCCTGCAAGTTGAGATTTCCGGCACCCAGTTTCAACTGTCGCAGGTACAGCGGGAGAAAAACCGGGAGATACTGACCCGGGTTTGCAGCGCCCAATTCGGACGGCCCTTGAAGGTTCAGGTCAGGGCCGGGATCGCGGCGGTCTCTGAAAATCCGGACACTGGGGATGAAAACAAGAAACGCAGAACCGAGGCGCTGGCACATCCCCTGGTTTCAGAGGCGGTCGAGATCTTCGAGGGAAAGGTGATAGACGTCAAATTGCTTTGAGGAGGTGGATTTATGAAGGGTATGGGAAAAATGATGAAGCAGGCCCAGCAGCTTCAGGCCAAGCTGGTGAAGATGCAGGAGGAGGCGGCCCAGCTGACGGTGGAGGCCTCCTCCGGCGGCGGAATGGTGAAGGTCGTGGCAAACGGGCGTCAGCAGATCGTCTCCATCAGCATCGAAAAAGAGGTGGTGGACCCCGATGATGTGGAGATGCTCCAGGACCTGGTGACGGCCGCCGTGAACGATGCGCTGGCAAGGAGTCAGGAGATGGTCAACGAAAAGATGAATCAGCTCACCGGCGGAATGAGTATCCCCGGTCTTTCATAGGGGGTGTCATGGGCCACTATCCGGCATCCCTGACAAGGCTTATCAAAAATTTTTCGAAGTTGCCCGGCATCGGCGAGAAAACGGCCGAGCGGCTGGCGGTTCACATTCTACGCTCCCCGCGGCAGGCGGCCGAGGCCCTGTCCCAGAGCATCATGGCGGTAAAGGATACCATCCGGCTGTGCAGTCAGTGCTTTTCCCTGAGTGATACGGCCCTTTGCGCCCTGTGCAGCGACAAGGGACGGGACCAGTCCCAGGTATGCGTGGTGGAACAGCAGGCAGACATGGCCTCCATCGAAAAGGCCGGGGCCTTTAACGGTCTGTATCACGTCCTGTGCGGGGTCCTGTCTCCCCTGGACGGCATCGGGCCGGATGATATTCGGATCCGGGAACTGGTGTCCCGGGTCCGGGGCGGCAAGGTCCGGGAGGTGGTCTTGGCCACGGGGACGAGCCTGGAGGGGGACACTACGGCCGCCTACATCGCCAAACAGCTGGAAGTCTTCTCCGTCAAGGTCACCCGTATCGCCACCGGCGTCCCTGTGGGCGGCGATCTGAAGTATGTGGACCAGATGACCCTCAAAAAAGCTCTGGAGGCGCGACATGACCTCTAACCCATCTCACTCCGATTTTTTCCAGTGCCAACGATGCAATGCCTGCTGCCAGGGGTATGGCGGCACATCCCTGACGGATGCGGATATTGTGGCGATTGCCGAGTTCATCGGGGTGTCCCCCCGGCGCTTCCTCGAGGATTATTGCCATGTTTCCGGGAATCGCGTGGTGATCGGCCAGGCGGAAGACGGGAATTGCCACTTCTTGAAAGACGGGTGTGGCATTCATCCGGTGAAGCCCCGCATGTGCCGCGCGTGGCCCTTTATTCCCAGCGTGGTGAAGGCACCGGAGAACTGGTGGCACATGGCCAGTGTATGCCCCGGCATGCGCACCGGATTTTCAGAGGCCCAGGTGGCGGCCTGCGTTTCGCGGGTGCTGGCGGAGCTCGGGGATGCCTCTCCATGAGGCTCGGCATTCTGGATTCGGACCTTGGCGGATTGATCCTCGCCCGGTGGATACGGCAGCATCAGCCCCAGTGGGAGTTGGTGGTGGCGGCCGATACGGCCCGGGCGCCCCTGGGAAGGCGTACGCCGGAAGCGATCGGCGAGGCTGCCGGCAGGGGGGCGGATTTCCTGGCCGGGACCGGAGTCGATGCGATCGTGATATCCTGCCATGTCCTGGCGAGCATTGCTGGCGAGCGCCTGGCAAAAACCTTGGAAATGCCGGTGCTGTCAATCTCAGAGGCAGCCGTCTCAGCGGCCGTGGCGGTCTCCCGGAAAAAACGGTTCGGCCTCTTGGCCGCCCGGGCCACGGTGGACAGTGGCTATTTCGAGGAGGCGCTAAGGCGGCTGTGTTCGGAGGCCAAGGTGTTCTCCGAGGCCCCCCCCCTGCTGACGCAGCTGGTTGAAGCGGACTGGCTCAAGAAACCGGTGACGGGCATGATTGTAAAAACCTACCTTCGGCCCCTCAAAATCCAGCAGATCGATACCCTGATTCTGGGATGCTCCCATTTGGTGGCTCTGGAAAAAACCCTTTCCCGCAAGGCCGGT
>CAYOXD010000048.1:0-21927 GCA_964407825.1 uncultured Desulfobacterales bacterium
ATGCGGTCTACTGCGGCCTGAAGGTCCTGAACGCCCGCATGGAGGCGGTGAACTTTTCCGTCGAGGAACTGGTTCCCCTCGTGCACCTGGCCCACGAGCGGGGGGTGAAGGTCCACATCGCCCTCAACAGCCTGCTTAAACCCGATGAATTGCCAAGGGCATGGGAGCTGATGGACCAGTTGCAGCGGCAGGTGAAACCGGACGCCCTCATCATCCAGGATCTGGCCTATGTCCGCCTGGCCAGCCAGACGGGCTTCAAGGGGCAGCTGCACCTTTCCACCCTGGCCAATGTCAGTTTCAGCGCTGCCCTGCCCCTGATCCACCGACAATTCAACATCGACTGCGTGGTGCTGCCGCGGGAGTTGAATGTGGATGAATTGAGGGTGACGGCCGCCGTCTGCCCCCAGGGGCTCGGGCTCGAGGTCTTTGTCCATGGGGCCCTTTGCTTCGCGGTTTCCGGCAGATGCTACTGGAGCAGCTACATGGGGGGAAAGAGCGGTCTTCGGGGCCGGTGCGTCCAGCCCTGCCGCAGGCGTTACAGCCTTTCCGGGCGACCCGGCCGTTATTTTTCCTGTCAGGATCTGAGCCTGGATGTCCTGACCAAGGTTCTGCTCGAAATCCCCGAAGTCCGGGTCTGGAAAATCGAAGGCCGACGAAAGGGGCCCCACTACGTTCATTACACCGTGCTCGCCTACCGCATGCTGAGGGATGAGGGCCGGGATCCCCAGGCCCGGAAGGCGGCCGTCCAGCTGCTGGATCGTGCCCTGGGGCGGCCCGGCACCCACTATAATTTTCTCCCCCAGCGCCCCCGGCAACCCGTTGATCCGTCCCGGCAGACCGGATCAGGCCTTCTCATCGGGAAATGCCAGGGCCCCCGCCACAAGCCCTACATCACCCCACGGGAGGATCTGCTGGCCGGGGACCTGCTGCGCATCGGATACGAGGACGATCCCTGGCATCAGCTGCACCGGATGCGGCAATCCGTTCCGAAACGGGGACGGTACTATCTCTCCCCCGTCAAGGGAAAGGCGCCTCAGTCAGAAACGCCGGTATTTCTGACGGATCGCCTGGAAAAGGATCTGGCCGACCGGATTGCCGCCCTGGAGGGACTTCTGGCACCACCACCGGCGCCGGAACCCGCCGGCGGCCGCCCCCCCGCTGCGACGTGGACGCGGCCACGGCGGCAGAGCCCCAGGGAGCAATATGTTTCACGCCGCCTCCCCCGGAAATCAGACGCGCGACGGCCGGGCCTATGGCTCTCGGCCGAGACGGCGGACAGGACCGCCAAGGCCCGGTGCAGGGATGTCTTCTGGTGGCTGCCCCCCGTGGTCTGGCCCGGAGACGAGGGGACCCTGGCGGCCCTGATCGCGAGAGTCAAGCGGGCCGGCGGCCGGCATTTTGTGTTGAATGCGCCCTGGCAGCTTGCCTTCTTCAGGCCCTCCGCCCCTCTTGATCTCTGGGCGGGGCCCTTTTGCCAGGTGGTCAATCCGCTGGCGATCGAAATGCTGCGGGAGGCCGGGTTTTCCGGTGTGATGGTAGCCCCCGAACTGGGCGCCAGGGAGCTTCTATCCCTTCCGGGTTGCAGCCCCCTTCCCCTGGGGATTGTGGTGGCGGGCCACTGGCCCCTTTGCATTTCCCGCGCCGTGACCGACACCGTGAAACCCGACACGGCCTACATCAGCCCCAGGGGTGAGGCCGCCTGGGCGGCACGCTATGGATCCGACTACTGGCTGTACCCAAACTGGAAAATCGACCTGACCCCTAAAATGGAGGAACTCCGACGGGCCGGCTACGCGCTCTTTGTCCATCTCCTGGAACCGGTTCCCAAGGGCATCTGCCTGAAGCAGCGACCGGGGCTATGGAATTGGGACGTGGGGCTCAAATGACAAGGAGGATCAAGGCTTCAATTTCTTTTTCAGCTGTTTTTCCAGATCCTCGAAAAGATTTTTTTTCTTTTCCGCCTGCTGCGCCTGAAAGGATTCCACCTTCTTGGATATCCCCTTTCTTGCGTCCTGGAACGCCGCCAGCTCTTTGGCCAGATCGTTCTGCTTCTTTCCCTTGGGGATTTCCTCTATTTTCAGGTGATCCTTGATGGAAATCCGGGTGCCGAAGGCGCCTTCGACGATTTCGATAATCCCCAGCTCCTCCAGCCTCCGGCACACCAGGTAGCCTTGCTCCGGATTCAGGGACAACAGGCTGCAGACCTGCTCGACAGAGGGCGGCGCTGCCTTCTGATGTTCAAGGACCCTGGCGGCGGAGACCACCAGATGGGCACTGTCATATAAGTTACCGAGTATTTTCATCCCTTCCCTGCATTTTCGAAAATCCGCCCCTGCCGTTGTCGGCAGGGGCGGTCATGAATTGCTGGCGATCCAAGGTGCACCTTGACAAGAATACCTGATAGGAGTTAGTAACATCACAGTTGTTTGTCAAGGGGTCACCAAGTATTTCAGCATTTATTTCCATAGGTTGAATAAGGGGGAAAATATGACGGAGATCGTTGATGTGGTTGCCAGGGAGGTTCTGGATTCCAGGGGGAATCCAACGGTGGAAGTGGATGTGGTGCTCGCCAGCGGCGCGGTGGGCCGGGCAGCGGTTCCCTCCGGGGCCTCCACCGGCACCCGGGAGGCTCTGGAACTCAGGGACGACCAACCGGATCGGTTCGGGGGAAAAGGGGTCACCAAGGCCTTGGGCAATGTTACCCAGGTGATACTGCCGGCGATTCAGGGGATGGATGCCGCAGCCCAGGTGGCGCTGGATCGCGCCATGATCGATCTGGACGGGACCCCCAACAAGTCCAAATTGGGCGCCAACGCGATCCTCGGCGTCTCGATGGCCGCCGCCCGGGCCGCGGCGCTGGCCTATGGGCTCCCCCTGTATCGATACCTTGGCGGCATCAATGCCCGATATCTGCCCGTGCCCATGATGAACATCCTCAACGGCGGCGCCCACGCCCCCAACAGTCTGGATATACAAGAATTCATGATCATCCCCTTTTCCGCTCCGAACGTCCGGACCGCCGTTCGAATGGGCGCCGAGACCTTTCACAGCCTGAAAAAAATCCTCAGTAACAGGGGATTGAGCACCGCCGTGGGGGACGAGGGAGGGTTTGCGCCGAACCTGGAATCCAATGAGGCCGCCATCAAGCTGATCCTGGAGGCCATCGAGGCGGCCGGATATAAGCCCGGAAAGGATATCGGCATCGCGCTGGATTCCGCGGCCAGCGAATTTTTCAAGGACGATGCCTATCATCTGACATCCGAGAACCGCGTGCTCTCCGCAACCGAGATGATTGACTACTATGCCGATCTGGTGGATAAATATCCCATCTTCTCCATCGAGGACGGCCTGGCCGAAGCCGATTGGGATAACTGGGAAGTCATGACGGAGCGCCTGGGCGGCTCGGTACAGGTGGTGGGGGATGATATCTTTGTCACCAATCCGGAAATTTTCAAAAAGGGAATTGCCGATGGAATCGCCAACTCCATTCTGATCAAGCTGAACCAGATCGGGACGGTGACCGAAACCTTAGAGGCGCTGGAGATGGCCCGACAGGCCGGCTATACGACGGTCATCTCACACCGATCGGGTGAAACCGAAGACAGCTTCATCGCGGACCTGGCCGTCGGGGTCAACGGCGGACAGATAAAGACCGGATCCATGTCCAGGAGCGACCGGGTGGCCAAATACAACCAGCTGATCCGAATCGAGGAAGACCTGGGGGGGGCCGCCCGGTTTTCAGACAATATCTTTGTTCCCGAATAATGAGTAACCCCTTTTTCAGCAGCCTGCTTCACGACGGCGGCACGGGTTGGATTTGAAACCAGGACGTTTGACATCCCTTATCGGGGCCCTCATCCTGCTCCACTGTGCTTCGGTTGATGCCTATGTGCTCCCCGGGCCTCAACTGATAGACCTGATGGTGCGGCACATGGGGATAGCCGATACCCTCGAGGTGGCGCAGCGGGTGGTATCCCCCCGCCCGCAGCCGCCCCCTTCCCCGCAGGAGGTGACGCCGCTGTCCCAGGGAAAGGCCCCTGATCTGCAGAACTCGGGGAAGACGCCGCAATGGCATGAGACCCTCAGCTACAGGGGACCCGGTGCGTTTCGTGTGGACAGCCGTTCCGGGGACCGGCATCGGATCACGATCATGTCCGATGGCGCCGTACTCGCTATCGTGAATGGGCGGCAGGTACCGCAGGCCGGGCAGGACCGTTGGAACCGATACCTGGAACTGCTATGCTACCCCTCGCGGGATGTGCTCCAGAAGCATCTGGCTCGAAGCGGCGTGGACGTGATGACTTCGAGCATCGGACGGTACCAGGGAACCCCCTGCTGGATCCTGGGGGCACAGTACCCGGATCTCACGCTCCCACAGATCTGGATCGACAAGGAGACCTTCCTGCCCTTTAGGTGGCTGATTCCCCATATCCAGGCCGATGGGACCTTGAATATTTTTGAATTCAGATTTCTCAAATGGCAAAAGGCAGATAAGCTATGGTACCCCATGGACATTCAGATGCTGGAGCACGGCGCCCTGGTGAGGGAAATTTTCGTCGATCGCGTACAGGTAGACCCGGCCCTTGACAGCAAGCAGTTCGATATCGATTCCTTGAAGCGTCTTTACCCGGTCTCCGATACCCCGCCCACCCAAGTGGCAACACCAAAAGAATCGAATGATAGTCTAAAGGCCCAGGACGAGGACAAGGGGCGGTCTGACTAGACGCGGCGTGTATCGGCCCATAACCGTTTTTCCCCATTGAGGACCGCAAATGAATAAGAACACCAAGTATATCTTTGTGACGGGGGGCGTGGTCTCTTCTCTCGGAAAGGGGCTGGCCTCGGCGGCCATCGGTGCATTGCTCGAATGCCGCGGGCTTTCGGTAAGCCTTCAAAAACTCGATCCCTATATCAACGTGGATCCGGGAACCATGAACCCCTTCCAGCATGGAGAGGTCTTCGTGACAGAGGATGGGGCGGAAACGGATTTGGATCTGGGCCATTACGAGCGATTCACCCATGCCAAGCTCGGCCAAGACAACAACTTTACCACCGGCAAAATATATGATGCCGTGATCAACAAGGAACGGCGCGGAGAATACCTGGGGGGCACCGTGCAGGTAATTCCGCACATCACGGACGAAATCAAACGCTGCATCCGGCTGGCCGGAAAGGATGTGGATGTGGTCATCGTCGAGATCGGCGGTACCATCGGCGACATCGAAAGCCTGCCGTTTCTGGAAGCCATCCGGCAATTCAAGACCGATGTCGGCAAGGAGAACGTCGTCTACATCCACCTGACCCTGGTCCCCTTCATTGCCACGGCCGGAGAGGTGAAGACCAAACCGACCCAGCACAGTGTCAAGGAGCTTCGCGGCATTGGCATTCAGCCGGATATCCTTCTGTGCCGTACGGACCGGTACCTGACCAAGGAGATCAAAGGCAAAATCGCCCTGTTCTGCAATGTGGGGGAGGATGCGGTGATTACGGCCAAGGACGTGGAATGCATCTATGAGGTGCCCCTGGTCTTTCACAAGGAAGGTCTGGATGAAAAGATCGTGGAGTTGCTGCATATCTGGACCCGCGCCCCCCGGCTGACGCCTTGGGAGGTACTGCTGGAAAGCATCACAAGTCCCAAGGCCGATGTCACCATTGCCATTGTCGGAAAATATGTAGATTTGACCGAATCCTACAAGAGCCTGAACGAAGCGCTGGTGCACGGTGGTCTTCCCAACAAGTGCCGGGTCAAGCTTGTCTTTGTGGATTCCGAACGAGTGACGGCGGAAAACTGCGGGAAGATGCTGGGCGAGGTAGACGGCGTGCTGGTTCCCGGCGGATTCGGTTCCCGGGGGATCGAGGGGAAGATCTGTGCCATCCGGTACGCCCGGGAAAACAAGGTGCCCTTCTTCGGCATCTGCCTGGGCATGCAGGTGGCGGTCATCGAATTCGCCCGCAATGTGGTGGGGCTGCAGGGGGCCCATAGCGCCGAATTTGATGAAAACGCCCCCCATCCCGTCATCTACCTGATGCTTGAATGGTTTGACGAGAGAACCGGAACCCTGCATCAACGCACCGTGAACTCCGACAAGGGAGGCACCATGCGCCTGGGGGCCTACCCCTGCCGTCTGATCCCGGGCTCACTGGCTGAAAAGGCCTATGGCCAGCAGGAAATCTCCGAGCGGCATCGGCATCGCTACGAATTCAACAACCAGTTCAAGGAAAAATTTGAATCCAGTGGATTGGTTGTCAGCGGGACATCCCCCAGCGGGGATCTGGTGGAAATTGTGGAAATCGCCGATCATCCCTGGTTTCTGGGATGCCAATTCCATCCCGAATTCAAGTCCCGGCCGATGGCCCCCCATCCCCTCTTTACCTCTTTCATCGGTGCGGCCCTGACATATGCCCAGGGCAAGGAAAAATAGAAAAAGTCTAAGAAGGGTAAAGGGGGTTCGGTATTTTTTTTCACACCCTGGCCGGCCTTTTTCCCACTTCCCCCCGGCGGGGCACATAAGCGTCGGAAGCTGATAACTACACTGATTCTATTGATTATTACAGTTTTTCAGCCCGGATGAGGGGATGGCATCCATGACAAATTATGGCACCAGTTTGCCAATATATGTAACTGAGTACCCTGATGCATGGGGGAAAAAATGCCATAATCCGGCCCACAGGCAGAGGCAATGATTTACCCACCCCTCCGTGAAGGTGGCGCACATATCCCGTTAGCAAATAGGTAATCATCAGGATTTAAAGACATATCACCCTTGAAAGAAACATTGCCGTTCCTGAAAAATACACTCCACGAGCCCTCCCCGCAGTAAATGGCATGATGTTTGCTATGATAGGACTGGTCAGCCTTCATGGCCCCATTTGATGTGACAGTTGGCATTCATTGGAATCGCTAGCACGTGTCCATCCCAAAATAGGCAAATTGGGTCGAGATCTAAGGCGCACGAAGGATTTAACCGCAGGCATATGGTTGATATTCCGAGGATTAAATTTTTCGCGCAACGCAGATATCGGGCAAATTGGCCATTTATGGATGGACACGAACACGGACCAAATGATCGCGATGGTATCATGGCAGAAGTGAAAACGGCAACAATCGTGGTAATTGAACCGGACCCTGCGCGGCGCAGTGATCTGCGTCTGCTGATCACGAGTTGGGGGAGTGCGGCGGTTTGTTTTGAGAACATATCCATCTGTCTCGACAACCTGGGATTGCTCATGCCCGACCTGGTAATTCTCGGACACCTGAGCTTTGAGAAGCTATCCCGGTTCTTATATGCGGCAAAGCGCATCCACTTTTATCTTCCCATCCTGGTTTTAACCGATAAGAGAGAAATCCATCCGCTCATTTTGATGAACGGTTTCAGCAATGTCAAAGAGATCTCCCCCGCCTCAACGCCCAATGAATTGAGGGCCGTAATCGCCCGGATTCAAAACACCGCTGAGACGGGGCCGCATGATGGTGGGCCTGGGGATTGGCCCATGATCGTGGGAGCGACACCCGATGTTGCCAAAATCAAGAAAACGATCTTTGATCTGGCACGATCCAATGAAGCACTGCTGATCCAAGGGGAAAACGGCACGGGAAAGGACCTGCTTGCAAGGGCGGTACATTTTTGGACACGGGGAGAGGGGGGGGTGTTTATTAAGGTCGATAGCGCCGCCATCTCCCGGAATGCACTTCAACAGGATCTTTCCACGTGGCTCAATGGGTCATCCGGGGCCCCAGACCGGCTCGGTGGGCCCATGGAGGGGGGATCCCGTCGGAGCACCCTCTTTTTTGATGATATCCATCTGATGCCAATGGACCTTCAGGGCGGCCTTCTCAACCTGTTTGAGGATTGGGTGAACCGGCCGGACAAGCCCCTGATCCGAATCATTGCATCCACCACCGAAGATCTGGAACAACTGACGGCATCGGGGGAATTTCGAAAGGATCTTTTCTATCGGTTGAACGTTTTCCACATCCATATTCCCCCGCTGCGGGAACGGAAACGGGATATTCCGCTTCTGGTCGATTTTTTTACGGATAAATATTGCCACGAAATCGGAAAGGGGCACTATGCAGTCCCAGAGAAAACGCGAATGCTCTACTCGGAATATGTCTGGCCGGGCAATGTCAGGGAGCTTGAAGCCATTGTGAAACGTTCGGTGATTGTGGGGGACGAATGCGGCTTTATCGAATCCCTTTGCAAGCGCTGGAACCAACGGTTGACGAAGGACGGTGCAGGGGGGTATGTTCAACGTCTTTTTGATACGGCTGAACTCAAGATCTACATGAACGATCTGAGCGATATTTCCTTAAAGCGTATTTGCAGGGAGTTCATCTCACGGACGGAAAAGGCCTTTATGAAAGAGGCCCTCGAACGCACGGACTGGAACCGGAGAAAGGCGGCCGAGCTGCTCAACATCAGTTACAAGTCCCTGCGCAACAAAATCAAGGTCTATAATCTAACAGTCGAGGGCTGACGGTGCTCGACTCGTTTATAGGATTTTCTAATGTCGTATGGGGGAGGGCGTCTATATGGGAAAAGTCTTTGATGCGCTGAACAAATTGAACCACGAAGAGGAAATTTCAACCGAGGCGCCAGAGATTGCGGGAGACCAACCGCCAGCGGCCAAGCCGGAAGAGGGTGAGGAACTAAATGTGGCCAAGCCGTTGTATAGGCAAAATCATGTGGCCCCCACCCTTGTCACCCTGAGCGATCCCCAGAGCTTCGAGGCCGAGCAATTCAAAATCCTGCGGACCAGCCTGCTCTTCCCGATCACGGGAAAGCCGCCTCGAACCATTCTGGTGACCAGTGCCGTCCCGGGCGAGGGCAAGTCGTTCATTTCCGGCAATCTCGCCGTCAGCATCGCCCAGAATATCGAGGAGCACGTGCTGTTGATGGATTGTGATATCCGCAGGCCCTGCCTCCATACGCGGTTCGGATTCGACGAAGTGCCGGGCTTGAGCGAACACCTGACCAGGAATATTCCGCTTTCATCCCTGATTCTGAAAACCCAGGTGAGCAAGCTGAGCCTTCTTCCCGCCGGCTCGCCGCCCCCCAACCCCGCTGAGCTGCTCTCATCGGAACCCATGGCCGATCTGGTGGATGAGGTGAAGGGGCGCTATACAGACAGGTACATCATCATCGATTCACCGCCCCCGAAGTACACGGCGGAGACCGCGGCCCTGGCCCGCCATGTCGACGGCATCCTCCTGGTGGTCAATTCCGGTAAAACCCCGAGGGACCTGATCGAGGAGGTGGTGGAGTCCCTCGGGAAGGATAAAATCCTGGGGATTGTAATGAACCGGTTCGACTTTCGCGGATCCAAATATTATGGCTACGCCGAATACGGAAAGTATGGATCCTATGGGACATACAGCAGAAAGTGATACTAAAACGACAGAAGGCCCCTTGGCAAGCATAGACGCCTTCACACTCATACGGCCTCGCCGGATTTAATACTTCCGGGACGCCGGATTAGGAAACTAACCACCGTGATGTTAAGAGTATTCAAGCAGTATTACCCCATCAGAAACCTCTTTTTCGTTATTGGGGAATTTCTCATGATCTACGGGTCGGTACTCATCGCCACCCGGCTTATGTTTTATCATGAGACAACCCTCATCGGTGGATGGTTATACCTCAAGGCGCTTCTGGTGGCCGTGGTGTGCCAAACATGCCTCTTTTACAATGATCTGTATGATTTTACCGTCATTGACAGTTACTCGGAATTGGGTATCCGGCTGCTTCAGGCTCTGGGAGGCGCGGCCATCTTTCTTGCGCTGGTTTATTTCATCCTGCCGGGGGCGATCATCGGCAAGGGTATCTTCGCCTTGAGCGTCTGCATCACCCTTTTCCTCGTCACCTTCTGGCGGGTATGCTACACTGCGGCCCTCAATGCAGGCGTGCTGGATCAGAAAATCATCGTTCTCGGTTGGAGCGAGCTGGCCTCAAATATCATCAACGAAATTAAGAGCAAAAAGGACTGCGGATACCAGGTCGGGGCGGTGATCTTGAATCATTCAACACCCCATGAAGAGCAAGAGGCGATGATCGACGCCACGGTCATGGTCAAGCAAAATTTTAGCGGCCTTTGCCAACTGGTGAAGGATCTGAACATCCAAAAGGTGGTGGTGGCCCTCCGGGAGAGGCGGGGCAACCTTCCCACCCGAGAGTTACTGAATTGTCGGGTCGACGGAATTGAAGTCCTCGAAGGCAACTCCTTTTACGAGATGCTGACGGGCAAACTTATCGTTGAGCAGATCAATCCGGCCTGGTTGATCTTCTCCGAAGGATTTACGAAGAGCCAAGCACGCCGGATCTTCAAAAGGATAACGGACATCCTTTTCTCCCTTGTCCTTTTAATCATCACCTTACCGATCATTCTGATCGTAGCCCTGTTGATCAAAATTGACTCCAGGGGACCTGTTTTTTTCTCTCAGGAAAGGGTCGGGCAGAACCGCAAGCCTTACATGATCCACAAATTCCGTTCCATGGTGGCGGATGCCGAAAAGAAAAGCGGACCGGTGTGGGCGCAGGCCGATGATGATCGCGTCACCCGGGTGGGGCACTTTATCCGGAAATGGCGGATCGACGAGCTTCCCCAGCTCTGGAATGTATTCAGGGGCCAGATGAGTTTTGTGGGTCCCAGGCCGGAGAGGGCCTTTTTTATCGAGCAGCTGGAAAAAAGAATTCCCTACTATGGGGAACGTTTTTCGGTCAAGCCGGGTATTACCGGCTGGGCACAGGTCAGCTACGGGTACGGCGCCAGCATCGAGGATGCCATCGAAAAGCTCAACTATGACCTGTTTTACATCAAGAACATGTCGATTTTCATGGATATCATGATCGTCGTGAAAACCATCAAGATCGTGCTCTTCGGCAAGGGCGCAAGGTGATGGTTGTTTATTGAATCAGTGGGTTAGTGGGTTTGTTGCGTTTATTGAGGATGAGTAGTAAAGGGGGTTGAGCCAAATGGAATTTTTCAGCGCATTCGGTTTCTCCCCTGTGTTCGCGTGCCTGCTAAGGGGCTGATTCAAGAAAAAGGCCGGCGCCATCAAACGATATTTATTGTGAACACGGTAGATTTTATGGCAATATGCCTCTGGAATCGACCAGGCGGAGCTATATTTAAAAATTCAAAAAGGTTCCAGTGCACATGAACCAATCCTACAACCCCAAATTAACGCAACCAACTCAATGAACTCAAGAACCCTCGTCACCGGAGGCGCCGGATTCATCGGCTCCCATCTTGTGGAGACACTCTTGGAAGAAGGCCAGGACGTGGTCGTGCTGGACAATCTGACCACCGGGCGTCTGTCGAACCTGGCCCCCCTGATGGATCGAATCACCTTTATCAAGGGAGACATTCGGGATTCCGAGGCCGTTCTCAGCGCCAGCGAAGGATGCACGACCATCTTTCATCAGGCGGCTGTCGTATCTGTCCCCCAAACCGTTCAGGAGCCGGTGGTCTCTGCCATGGTGAACGATATCGGCACGCTAATCGTCCTGGATGCCGCTCGGCAAAACGGTGTCAAACGAGTGGTTCTGGCCAGTTCCTGTGCCGTTTACGGGGATGAACCCACGCTTCCCAAAACCGAAACCATGCCCCTGAAGCCCATGAGCCCCTATGCGGTTCAGAAGATGGTGGGCGAATATTATGCCCAGCTCTATGGCTCGTTGTATGGCCTTGAAACGGTTTGCCTCCGCTATTTCAACGTGTATGGCCCGAGGCAGGATCCCTCTTCCCCCTATTCGGGAGTGATATCTATTTTTTTAACCCGTGTGGCCGAACAGCGGCCCCCCTCCATATTCGGCGATGGAGAGCAGTCGAGGGATTTTGTTTTTGTCAAGGATGTAGTGAAGGCAAACCTCCTTGCAGCCGTCGCACCGGCGGTGAACGGTGGCGTTCTCAATGTCGGCACCGGTCATGCCATTCGCGTCAATCACCTCTGGGACACTATCTGCAGGCTCGGCCGCGTTCGATTGGATGCGACACATCAGCCTTCCCGCGCGGGTGATATACGCCATTCCCTGGCAGATATCTCCCTTACACAGAAGCATCTTGGATTTTCCCCTGAATACACCGTTGAGGACGGACTGGCCCTGACCTATGAATGGTACAAAAACAACAACCCCAATGCCCCTGATTGACCCAATGAATCCTATCCCCTGTCAATTTAAAACTGTTCTTGTCACCGGCGCCGCCGGATTTATCGGCTTTCACCTCTGTGAGCGGCTCCTCAGGGAAGGCATCAGCGTCGTCGGTGTCGATAATCTGAACGCCTACTATGACGTCAAACTCAAGGAAGATCGTCTGTCACGTCTGCTGACGCATCGGAACTTTTCCATGGTCAGGCAGGATCTTGAGGATAAGTCGAAGCTCATGTCTCTGTTTGGCGAGGCGGGCTTTGACGTGGTGGTCAACCTGGCAGCCCAGGCCGGCGTTCGATATTCCCTGACAAACCCCCAGGCATACGTGGATGCCAATATAGTGGGATTCATCAATATTCTGGAGGGTTGCCGGCACCATCAGGTAAGTCACCTCGTGTTCGCCTCTTCCAGCTCAGTCTATGGGGCAAATACCCGTATGCCCTTTTCCGTCCATGACAATGTGGATCATCCGGTATCCCTTTATGCCGCCACAAAAAAAGCCAACGAACTCATGGCGCACACGTACAGCCATCTATTTTCATTGCCCTGTACAGGGTTGCGGTTTTTTACGGTCTACGGCCCCTGGGGACGACCGGACATGGCACTGTTTCTATTTACGAAAGCCATCCTTGAGGGGAACCCCATCAAGGTGTTCAATCACGGTCGGATGCAGCGAGACTTTACTTACGTTGACGACATCGTAGAAGGCATTTATCGGGTGATGGGTCGATTGCCTGCGCCGAACCCAGCGTGGTCCGGTGACAACCCGGATCCAGGCTCCTCCTATGCGCCTTACAAGATATACAACATCGGCAACAACCAACCCGTTCAGCTCAGCCGTTTTATCGAAACCATTGAAGCCGTTATCGGCAAAAAGGCGCAAAAGGAGCTGCTGCCCTTGCAGCCGGGTGATGTTCCCGCAACCTATGCCAACGTGGATGACCTGACGAGGGCGGTGGGGTTCAAACCCGCCACCTCCATTGAAACCGGCATCAAGCGGTTTTTCGACTGGTACAAGGAGTATTATGGAGTTGGGTGAACGCAAAGCGAATAACCATCAAATGAAAAATGAACCCCTGAGAATCATGTCCGTGGTCGGCGCCAGACCGAATTTTATGAAAATCGCCCCCTTAGTTCATGCGATTAAAGAGAGAAACGCATTATGTGCAGATGGCGACAAGCCGTTGCTGCAGCATATATTGATTCATACAGGGCAGCATTACGATGAACGTATGTCGACTTCCTTCTTCGACGACCTGGGCATACCGCGGCCGGATATCAATCTAGGAATCGGGTCCGGGACGCATGCAGAGCAGGTGGGCCATACGATGATTGCCTTCGAGAGGGTTGTGCGTGAACAGAGGCCCGATTGGGTGGTGGTGCTGGGCGATGTGAATGCGACCTGTGCCTGCTCTCTCACTGCAAAGAAGGAGGGCATCAACGTCGCGCATATAGAGGCCGGTCTGCGCTCCCGGGATATGTCCATGCCGGAAGAGATTAACCGGCTCGTAACGGATCGGCTGTCAGACCTGCTGTTTACTACGGACGCAATCGCCTGCGAAAACCTCCGTCGGGAAGGCGTCGCCGAAGAACGTATCAAGCTTGTTGGCAATATCATGATAGATACGCTCTTTACGCATCGACAACGTGCCATGGAGCTGAGCATAGGTGGCATTATAGAACGGAACCTATGCAATGGGACATCATACGCGGTGCCCCGTGACGAAACATTTGCCTTGCTTACGATGCATCGGCCTTCGAATGTGGATAGCCCCGATATCCTGGGGCCAATTGTTGAGTTTCTCTGTAACGGTGTCGCCGCCGATATGCCGATAATATGGCCGATCCATCCAAGATCTCTAAAGAACCTGCAGTCTTTTGGCCTTTGGGATAAGGTTGCGGCGTCGAATAACATGATCCTGCTCCATCCCGTTGGGTACACCGAAATGGTCCGTCTGAATATGGGAGCACGGGTCCTTTTTACAGATAGCGGGGGGCTTCAGGAAGAGAGTTGTGTCCTCGGCACGCCCTGTGTTACCTTACGCTGGAATACGGAACGCCCAGTTACCCTCTGCGAGCATGGTGGCGTAAGTCAACTGGCCGGAAACGATTTAAGCAGTATTCGGAAAATTTATGACGAGCTGAAGCATCGCCCCAAGATTCCACACAGCCCCCCGCTTTGGGACGGCCGGACGGCTAAACGCATCACTGATTCTTTCGCAGCGATGGCGGGTTCGGCGGAAATTGCATAGGTTTCAAAACGGGACTTAAACGCCAGATTCCAATTTATCTTGTAACCCAATAACACAACAAGCTCAAGGAACCCTATTCCATGAAACTTACGATTGTCGGTACTGGCTATGTGGGGCTGGTCACAGGCGTTGGCTTTGCAAATCTCGGGAATGATGTCATCTGCCTGGATGTTGATCGAGGCAAAATTGCCATGCTTGAAAGCGGCGAGCTTCCCATTTATGAGCCGGGGCTGAGTGAGATATTTGAGCGAAATGTCGCCGCAGGAAGGCTGAAGTTTACAACGGATGTCATGCAAGCCATTGACGACGGGGAGATCATCTTTATCTGCGTCGGCACTCCCCCAGGCACAAGCCAGGCAGCAGACCTCACCGCGGTTGAGGAGACCGCTGCGGCCATCGGCCGCTATATAAAGGGCTATAAGGTCATCGTCAACAAGAGTACCGTTCCGGTGGGAACTGCAGAGAAGGTTAGAGCGGTCATCCGTCAACACCAGCAGAACGATGTGCCTTTCGATGTGGTATCAAATCCGGAATTTTTGCGAGAAGGCGCGGCAGTGAAGGATTTTGAAAATCCCGATCGCATCATTCTAGGGACAGACAGTAAGCGGTCCGAGGAAATCATGACGTCCCTTTACCGGGCCCTGGCCAGAACCGGCAGGCCTATCATGATCACGGATATCAAAAGCGCCGAAATCATCAAGTATGCCAGCAATGCCATGCTGGCAACCCGCATCAGCTTCATGAATCAGCTGGCGCACCTGTGCGAGGCCACGGGGGCCGATATCCAGTCCGTGTCCAAGGGCATCGGTCTCGATGGCCGCATCGGATCCCGGTTCCTCCACGCCGGTCTGGGCTACGGCGGTAGCTGTTTTCCAAAGGACGTCAAGGCATTGATTGCCACGCTGAAAGAGTTTGGGTGTGAAGCCGACTTGCTTGAGGCGGTGGACCGGGTGAATGAACAGCAAAAGTTTCTTGCCATCGAGAAACTCGAAAAGACGCTCTCCATCCAGAACAGTACCGTGGCCATTTGGGGATTGTCCTTCAAACCCAAAACCGATGACATCCGAGAGGCACCGGCTATCAAGATCATCGAGGCCTTACAGGAAAAGGGGGCAAACATCCATGCCTATGATCCGGTGGCCATCCCAAACGCCAAGAAGTTTCTGAAAGAGGTTCGGTATTTTAGTAATCCCTATGAAGCTATCCGGGATTGCGATGCCCTTATTGTGGCAACGGAATGGGACGAGTTTCGCAATTTGGACATGCGCGCAGTCAAAGTGCTCTTGAAACGACCCATCCTCATTGATGGTAGAAATGTATATGATTCTGGAGAGATGAGAGAACAGGGATTTACCTATTTAGGAATAGGCCGTTAGCCTTTGCCCCACTCCCAAGAGCCTTTAAACTCTAACCGTGGGAATTGATAGGAGG
Organism: uncultured Desulfobacterales bacterium; assembly: GCA_964407825.1. GTDB lineage: Bacteria > Desulfobacterota > Desulfobacteria > Desulfobacterales > JAFDDL01 > CAYOXD01. The sequence continues at coordinate 15,836 of CAYOXD010000048.1, forward strand.
AAGACCATGAAAAGAATTGTCTCGATGGGGCTCTGTGTTTCAATGCTGGTACTGTCACAGTTGTTTCTGTATTCGATAGCGCATGCGAAGCAGTCCGTTCCAGCGCCCAAGAAGGAAACGACCCAAAAGAGGGTCGCCGTCACCCCGGATCCGCATGCTTACATCATCGGACCGGGCGATGTTCTGGATATCATGGTTTGGAAGGAGGATGATCTCAATCGGGAAGTAATGGTCCGGCTGGATGGAAAGATCACCTTTCCGCTACTCGATGATATCGTAGCGGCCGGCAGGACACCGCTTCAGTTGAAAGAGATTATTCAGAAGAAGCTCGCTGGATTCATCGATTCGCCGTTTGTAACGGTGTCCCTCAAGGGATCGGGAAGCCAGAAATTCTATATTCTCGGTGAGGTGGTCCACACGGGGGAGTACCCCTTGGTTAAGAAGCTGACTGTGCTCCAGGCCTTTGCTCTGGCCGGTGGATTCACTGAGTGGGCTTCAAAGAAGGAAATATTGTTAATAAGAGAAGAAAATGGAAAAAAGAAAACAATCCGGATTAATTACAAAAAAATTGCAAGCGGTGAGGATTTGGATAAGGACATCCAAATACAAGCCAACGACACGATCGTCGTCCCGTGAGGGGAAGGCCCGGAGCGAATATGATTCGCTCGAACAGACTCTCCAAACAAATGAATTAAATCCGAGGTACCATCAATGATTAAACCGCCCCCCAATATGCCCCGGCCGGGAGATATTATCAACATCATCGTCAGACGCCGATGGGTTTTGATTGTTCCCTTCTGCATCATCATGATTATAGGGTGCTATCTAGCCCTCACGCTTCCTAAGATCTACCAGGCCACCACACTCATATTGGTCGAGCCACCGCGGGTGCCTTCCAGCTACGTACAACCCCTCGTGACCACGGATATTACCTCCAGGCTCAGGACCATTTCGGAGCAGGTCATGAGCCGTACCAATATTCAACGGATCATCAATACCTATCGAATGTTTACCGGGCCCGAATATGCGGATATGTACATAGAGGACAAAATTGAAAGCGTCCGAAAACGCATCCAACTGGATGTTAAACAATCAAGCACATTTTCCATCTCATTCAAAGGACAAGATCCCGAGAAGGTAAAAAATGTTGCAAACGCCTTGGCCTCCTATTTCATTGACGAGAATTTAAGGGAGAGGGAGGCCCAGGCCGTGGGTACCAGTGGATTTTTGGATGACGAGCTGAAATCCATGCGCCGTCGATTGGAAAAAAGCGAGGCACGCTTGACAGCTTACCGTCAAAAATACATGGGGGAACTTCCGGATCAGCTTGAAGCCAACCTAAACGTGCTGAATCGTTACAGCCAGCAGTTGATCGACAAACAAAAAGCGCTTCGGGAGGCTGAGTCGAATTTTATGCTAATGCAGCAGCAAGTCTCCGCAGATCAAACCATGCAACCGTCCCTGCCCTTCGCGCTTGATGATTCCCAGACCGATTCGGATTCGGGTGACCTGGACAACTTGCAGGCCAAGTTGGCTGATTTGAAGACCCGATATACGGATCAATACCCGGACGTCCTTCGTGTGCAGGCCATGATCGATAAGCTAAAGGCTAAACAGGCTCAGGAAAAAAAGGAGAAGGAGGCAGCTGCGGCTTCATCCAAGGCGGATAATGCCCCCGCTCCCATGGATTTCAAGGCCGCTCAGGAAGCCCAGTTGAAAGAGTCTAAGCAGCAGATTCGAGATATGAAAAAGGAGGTTGCTGACCTTAAGAACAAGGTTCGGGCTTATCAGGATCGTGTCGAAAACACTCCCAAACGCGAACAGGATATGGCAGCCATTCAGAGAGACTATGATAATGTCAAGAATATGTACGATTCCCTGCTGAAGCGGCGATTGGAGGCCGAAATCTCCGTAAATATGGAAAAAATGCAAAAAGGAGAGCAATTCCGCGTCATTGACCCGGCGCGCCTTCCTGAAAAGCCGGTTTCCCCCAATTTGGGCCTGCTGTTCTGCCTAACCCTGGTGCTGGGGTTAGGCGTGGGGGCGGGCATCATTTTCATCCAGGAGTATCTGGACAACTCCTTCAGAGGAAAGGAGGATGTCGAATCCGCTCTAGGGGTGACCGTTCTAGCGGCTGTCCCCAGGATTCTACAGCCCAAGGAAAAAAAGCGCCGTCAGCTGGAATTGAGGTTCAGCATTCTTTCCGTATGCTTTTCCGTGGGGCTGATTATCTGCCTCGCTGTCATCAGCGCCAATGGGCCGGAAAGAATAATCGAAATCGTGAAACACATTGTCCCCATCTAAGGATTCGCATCATGAAAAGAGCCGAAGATATGATTTCACCAGCTCGATGCCTACTGATTTCCGGCATGGTGCTTTTGACCTTTGCCATTTTATCCCTCCACGGCCACGGAGAAACGGTTCCGCCCAAAAAAGCGCTAAGCGGTTTCCCCAAGCGGATCGGTGCATGGATTGGCAAGGAGGGGCATTTTGATCAGCAGGTATACGATATACTGGGTGTTGACGATTCGACGCTTATCAATTACCAGGGGCCGCAGGGGCGTCAAATTGAACTGTATGTCGGGTACTACAAAAGCCAGCGGCAAGGCGACCTGATCCATTCTCCAAAGAACTGCTTGCCAGGATCCGGCTGGAATATCACCCGGACATCCATCGAATCGTTGACCCCGCTCGGCGGTCATCCCGCCCAAATAAAGGCCATTGAACTCGTCCTGGAAAAGGGTGACGCCAAGATGGTTGCTCTCTACTGGTTCCAGTCGCGCGGCAGATTCATCGCATCGGAGTATATGCAGAAGCTATATCTCATCTGGGATGCCATGACGAAGAACCGAACGGACGGATCGTTTGTGCGTTTTACCGCTCCCGTGGGCCCTAAAGGCGTGGACTACACCATCGGATACCTCAAGGCCTTTGCAGAGAGGGTTACGCCGATCCTGTGTCGTTTTTTACCGGGGGACAAAACTGGCACTCCCGCAACCTCCCATAGCCAACAAAAGACCTCAGCCTCATGAATATGACACTGAATATAAGACGAAATCTTGCCATCGCCTTGGCCGCTCTCAGTATTGCAGTACTCTTTCATCAGGTGATCTGCGGGATGGTGCGGGACTGGTACACCAATGAAAATTATTCCCAAGGCTTTTTAATTCCTTTTATCTCCGGGTATTTGGTCTGGCAGCAGCGGCAACGGATCTCCGAGTTGCCTATAAGACCGCACAACAGCGGTTTTCTTATGTTGATATTCTGTTGCCTGTTTTTCATGGCCGCCAGCATCGGCGCAGAGCTCTTTTCCATGCGTTTATCCATGCTGATGATCCTGTTCAGCTCGGTTGTTTTCCTGGCGGGCTGGCCCATAGCCAAAACCCTTTCCGCCCCTATCGGCTATCTCATCTTCATGATCCCCCTCCCGGCCATTATCTGGAATAAGATCGCCTTTCCTTTGAAGCTGTTTGCCACGCATATGGCGGTTTCCGCCATCAGGGCAGCCAATATCCCCGTCTACGGCGAGGGGAATATCATCTATCTGGCCAACACCACCCTACAGGTGGTGGATGCCTGCTCTGGGCTCAGGTCGCTGACCTCCCTCCTGGCGATCAGCGCTGCCTTTGCCCTCATCACGGATCACTCCAAGGTTAAAAAAATCATCCTCTTTTTATCGGCCGTGCCTATTGCCATCCTTCTCAACATCGTTCGGCTGTTCATGACAGCCGTTCTGGCCAGCAGGTTCGGCCCCCAGGTCGCCCAGGGGTTTTTGCATGAAATCTCGGGGTTGATCGTATTTGCACTGGCCCTTGTTCTAACCTATCTAGTGCATTTATTGTTGCTACGCATGAGGGGAAGAGATACATAACCATCTGCCTCTAATACTAACCTCTAAACATAGCTGAGAGATCTGAATTATGAGACCAGGCCTCTGTTCCATCATGGTAGTTGGCGTTCTTTTGGCAGTGGTTTCCCAGGCTCACGGTGCGCTCATCACCTTTCAGCCAAGGGTGTCTGTCAACGAAACCTACACGGACAATACGTTTCAATCCAATACGGACCCGGTGGAGGAGTACATCACCACCGTCACTCCGGGCGCCACCCTCGATGTCACCGGTAGACGCTATGGGCTTGAGGCGACCTATGATGCCGGGTATGTCATGTATGGGAAAAATACCAGCGACAATACCTGGCGGCACAATGCAACGGCTTCGATATGGACAGATCTGGCCAAACACCTTCACCTGGATATCAATGACACCTTTCTCAAAACCGATGAGCCGACCACCGAAGAGCAGTATTTTTTTAACGTTCAACAGGTCAGTGGAAAAAACTACGGCAGTATCGGAAGGGGGTTCGCCACCGGCCGCAATCATTATTATGTCAACGTCGCCAATGCCCTGCTCACTTATCAGTTTGGTAAAGATGATCGCTTCCTGCTGAGCTACCTCCACAGTCTTCGGAATGAAGACGCGGTGAATGCCAACGACAACCAGGAACATCGGCCCATGGCCCAACTGATTTATTGGTTCACGCCCCAATTCGGCGTGGACACCAGCCTCGCCTATACCCGCGGCCAATTCGACAGGGGAAACAATTTCGATGATTACAATGGACGTATCCGGCTCAACCAGAAGATCACCCGGCATACCGCTTTATACCTTCAATATGCCCATACAATGCGGATGTATAACGATGCCGGGCAGTCCGATTACACGATCTACAAGCCATCGGTTGGCGTCTCCTATCAGCCGAGCCAGGATGCCCTCATCGATATCGGCGTGGGCTATTTCGTCCAGAACAGGGACAACGCGGACAACCAGAACGGATTCACGCTGGACGCCACGGTGTCCAAGACATGGACCTATCGCCGGGGCAGCGTGAACCTGATCGCCTTGAGCGGTTTGGACCGCGATGATTTCGGGGCCGAGAGACTGGGGCTGCAGCGTTACTATGGGATTTCTCTAAGCGGAGGATATTCACTGAGCCGGGAATTGAGCGCGCATCTGGAAGGTTCCTATCGCAGAACCGAGAATCTCGAGACCGCAAACGGCCAGACGGATTCCCAGGTGGTAGCGGGCGGCGGTCTGAGCTATCGTATGCTGCGGTGGCTTTTCCTGAATGCCACCTATACGCACCGGCTGCTGCGATCGGACGAAGCATCCCGCCAATACGAAGAAAACCGGGTGACCTTCAGCGTAACGCTGACGCCGGAATATCCTTACAAGCTGTGACGGCCATGACGAATCCCTTGCCCCCCCCCTGCGTATTATTGACCATCGACGTGGAGGACTGGTTTCAGGTTGAAAACTTCAAATCCGTAATCCCCTTTTCTACCTGGAAGGATCGTGACCTGCGGGTAGAAAGAAACACGCACCGCCTGCTGGACCTCTTCGACTCCGTCGCTCCAATGCCGACGGACTCGACCCCTCCAAAGGCCACCTTTTTCATTCTCGGTTGGGTGGCGAAGTATCTTCCGCATCTCGTCCGGGAGATCCATGCACGGGGTCATGAAGTGGCCTCCCATGGCTTTGCCCATGCACTATGCACGAATCAGCCCCCGGACGAACTGAAAGCGGATTTGATGGACAGCAAGGCGTTGCTGGAGGATATTATCGGCGAGGCGGTGGCAGGCTACCGTGCCCCGAGTTTTTCCATCAATAGAGACGTGCTGAAGATCATCGAAGCGTGCGGGTTCCAATACGACTCCAGCTATAATTCATTCGGTCTTCATGGGAGATATGGAAAAGTTGATTTTTCGGGATGTAAACGTGCCGGCATCGCCCACATCCTCTCCGATTCGTTTCATGAACTGCCTGTAAGCAATTTGAGGGTCTGGAACCATACGGTGCCACTGAGCGGAGGCGGTTATTTCAGGCTCTTGCCCTTCTCGCTCTTCAAATGGGGCCTAAAGAGGATAATAGCCGAGACTTCGGCTTATTTGTTCTACATGCACCCCTGGGAAATCGATCCGGAGCAGCCACGGGTAGAGGGGATTCCCCGCAGTTTTCGATTCCGTCATTATGTGAACCTCGATAAAACGCTCAGCCGCCTTTCCCGGCTGCTCACGGATTTCAATGATTGCCGAT
>CAYOXD010000049.1:0-21889 GCA_964407825.1 uncultured Desulfobacterales bacterium
CCCCTTGCCCCTCTCGTTGTCGTTGTCGTTGTCGTAATCGTAGTCGGTCCTTGTCCTTGTCCTTGTCCTTGTCCTTGCCCCTTGCCCCTCTCGTTGTCGTTGTCGTTGTCGTAATCGTAGTCGGTCCTTGTCTTTAGCCCTTGCCCTTATCGTTGTCCCGGTAGTACAGATTGCTCATAAAGAACCGCGGGCCTGTTGACTTGCGTTTAACCGCGTGGCTGGTCCTTAAAGAACAAGGAAATCGACTACGACAACGAGAAGGACAAGGAATCCATGCTCCCGATCTCCGTCATTATTCCCGTCTACAGGGAGTCGAAAACCATCCACCGAACCCTTCGGCATCTGAGCCGCCCCCCGTTCCGGGATATGGAAATTATCGTGGTGGAGGGGGATGGCAGCGGCGGGATGCGACGGATGGTTCCCCAAAGGGGGATAAAGTGGTTGCACGCTCCCCGGGGCCGGGGGATCCAGATGAACCACGGTGCCGCGGCCGCCGCGGGGAGCATTTTGCTTTTCCTGCACGCCGATACCCTTCTTCCAGAGGATGCGGCCCAGGCGATTCTGGAGGCCTGCAAGCCGCCGCACATCGCCGGCGGCGCCTTCACCCTGGGAATCGATGCCGAGGCACCCGCATTCCGGGCAATCGAGTCCCTGGTCCATCTGCGTACCCGTCTCAGCCGCATCCCCTATGGGGATCAAGGAATCTTCGTCAAGAAGCGCATCTTTCATGAACTGGGGGGATATCCCCCAATTCCCCTCATGGAAGACGTGGCATTCATGGAGCGGCTGCGGCGCACGGGGAAACAGATAACGATCCTGCCCGGCACCGTATCGACTTCGGCGAGGCGATGGGAGGCAGAGGGTCTCCTCTACTGCACCCTGAGGAACCGGATGCTCATGCTGTTGTATGCCCTCGGCGTGCCCCCCGAAAGGCTGGCCCGTTTCTACCCCTGAGTGGGGCAGTCCCGCGGACAATCCTCAGACAGGGAAGGGCCCTCAGCCCTGGAAATGATCCGGCTGACACTCGGTTGGTACCCCTTTTTTCCGGCAAAGGCATTGCTGCCCCAGCGCACCACCAGGACGGCCGCCCCAAAAAACGCGAATCCGCCCAGAGCGGATGCGACCGATGGGTTCATGCCCAACACGGAGGAAAAGGCCTGCCCCAGGACGGCCCCCACGATCAGGAACAGAATGGGGAACACATACAGGAAAAATGAAATTCCCATCAGCTTGCCGGTGTCGAAGCGGATGAGCACCCGATCCCCGGGGGAAGCACCGACGGGGTTCAATGCCTCCACCTCCATCTCTTTTCCTCCGCCCATCGTGCTGCATGCGTCCCTGGAGGAGCATGATTCACAGGCCGAGCTTCGATGGGTCTTGATCCACGCCGTTTGATGGGCGATCCTGACAACGATTCCTTCTTCACTAGCCAACTGATTTACCTCTTTATTTCTCTATCTCAGGCCGGTACGGCGGTATGGCCGTTCGCGGCAATCCCCTGCGAGGCCTGTCCGGTCTGGGTATGCTCGTAACAGATGAGCCCGCAGCGCAGGCACCGCTTCGCCTCATCCTGGGCCGCCTTGGCTGAAAAGCCCTTCTCCAGCTCGCTGCCGGCCGCCAGTTCGTTCGGTTGGCAAAGGGGCATAATCTGCCGGGTGGTGGCGGCAACCCCCACCACCTCGTGCACGTCTTGGACCTGACCCGCCGCCGAAACGACCCGTTCCGGCAGCACCGGGTCGATGCCGTTCATCATCTGGTGAATGGAGGCCGCGGCCCTGCGGCCGGCGCCGATGGCCCTGATGGCGGCACTGAAATCCGTCAGGGGATCCCCGGCCGCGAACAGTCCGATCTCCCCGGTCTGTTCCGGTCTCTTGTAAGGCCCCCTTGCCTCCCATCGAACCGGCCCGCGTGCTTCCTCGGCACCCGCATCCTCCTCCGGGAGAGATGCGGCGACAAAGATCAGCTCCGGAAATCGTCCGGCCTCGAAGATCAACGTCCCGGCGGCCTGGGTCTGGCTCTGGCCGCTGGTCAGGTCAACGCTCTCGATATGGGTCATGCGATTCTGCTGTCCCATGATGCGCTGGACACCAGCTCCGGAAAGGACGGTGACCCCCTCGAGGTCCTCCGCCCGATGCCCGGGAAGGGCCTCGCGGAAAAACACCGTGACGTTCTGGGCACCCCTTTTCCGGCACAGGGCCGCCACCTTCAGAGCCGCTTCACTGGCGCCCATGATCACCACATCGCCTTGGCAGGTCATCTCCGGGCCGCTCCCTCCGCGCAGCCAGTCGATGGCCAGATACCAACCGGGAATGGGAGAGGCCGATGTCATGCCCCCCCTGGAACTGGAAAGCCGGCTATCCCACCCGCCGGTGGCGAGGAAGACCGCATCGGCTCCCTCCTCGAAGAGGGCACCGATGGAGATCTGGCGCCCCAGCGTCATATCGGTATGAATGGCCACCCCCATATCGCGGATGCCCTGGATATCCCAATCGAGGATTTCTCTGGGAAGCCGTTCGAGGGCGATGGCGCGCCCCAGCAGTCCGCCCACTCGGTTCGAGGCCTCGTAGACCGTCACCTCGTGCCCCAGCCTGGCGGCGAAAAACGCGGCGGAAAGGCCCTGGACGCCACCGCCGATGACGCTGACACCGCGTCCAGTCGCGGGCGCCTTATAGGGCAATATGGGCTCGCCTCCGGTCCTTTCGAAATCGGCCGCATACCGCTTCAGATAATTGATGGCCACGGGTTCGTCCACGTACTGACGACGGCACTCCTGCTCGCAGGGCCGCGGACAGATGCGACCGATCACCGAGGGGAAGGGATTTCTCTCCTTGATCACCTGAACCGCCCGTCTGTGATCTCCCATGGCGATCTGATGGATATACTCACGAATATTGATGCCGGCGGGACAGGCGCGCTGGCAGGGGGTGGTGCACTCGTCGGTGGTGTACTCCCGGAGGATTCTTCGGGTAACAGAGGACAGATTGATGATGTGCTTGGGACACACCCGCTCACAGGTACCGCATCCGGTGCAGCGCGCCTCGTCCACCACCGGAAGCCCCTCAGGCCCCATGGAAATCGCGTCGAAGGGGCAAGCCTTGGCACAGGTGCCAAGGCCGAGGCAGCCGATGCGGCAGATCTTCATCCCGCCGCCCAGCAGGGCCGCTGCCCGGCAGTCCCCGAGCCCGTCGTAAAGAAACTTGGTATCCGCGTCCTGGACGCTGTAATAGCACCCGGGTTTGGCGAAGTCCGGTTCGACCGCGGCAACGGACATGCCCAGCAGCTCTCCTATGGCTGCGGCCAGCTCCGGTCCCCCGGCCACACAGGAGTTGGGCGCCGCCCGTCCGGCCACAATGGCCTCGGCGTTCGCACTGCAGCCCGGCTGCCCGCATCCGCCGCAATTGGCGCCGGGCAGCAGTTCATCCACGGATAGAATCTTCGGGTCCACGTACACGTAAAAGATCTTAGAGGCCATCGCCAGGCCCAGCCCAACGACGATCCCCAACCCTCCCATGAGACATAACGCTTCGACCATACCCCCTCCAAGATAAATACCGCCGCCATGGACGATCCGGAAAGATATTATGACAATAAGCGACTCAACTTATATAGATTCTAACCAAAGATATTTAAAATTACTGAATCCGATCGGTATCGGGGTCGTAACTTGAATTGATACGCCGGTCGATTTCGATTTCGATACCGATTAGAAAAGTTTAAACAGTCTGTCAGGCCCTAAAAAATGGCGTCAAATTTGCATTTTTCGAAACAGGTCATGCACTGGGTGCATTTTTCCCGGTCGATCCAGGCCACCTCTTTTTTCTGCCACCGGATGGCGTCGGCCGGACAGCTCTTAAAGCACAGCCCGCATTTCGCGCACGCCTCGGCATCCACCTCGAACTTCAACAACGCCGTGCACCGCTTGGCCGGACATCGCTTTTCATGGATATGCGCCTCATATTCATCCATGAAGTATCGCAGGGTCGAAAGCACCGGATTGGGCCCCGTCTGGCCCAGGCCGCAGAGGGCGGATTTCTTGATCATCGCGGACAGGGAGCGCAGGGCATCGATATCCGACGGCTCCCCGCGGCCATCGCAGATCTTCTCGAGAATATCCAGCAGTCGCCGGGTTCCCTCCCGGCACGGGGTGCATTTCCCGCAGGATTCATCCTGGATGAAGTCCATGAAAAACCGTGCCATATCCACCATGCAGGTATGCTCGTCCATGACGATCACGCCCCCGGAGCCCATGATGGCGCCCACCTTGCTGATGGCCTCGTAGTCCACGGGAGTATCCAGATGCTCGGCCGGTATGCATCCGCCGGAGGGGCCTCCCAGCTGAACGGCCTTGAACTTCCGCTTCTTGGGAATTCCCCCGCCGATGTCGAAGATGAGCTTCCGCAGCGGCGTCCCCATGGGAACCTCCACCAGGCCGATGTTGTTCACATCGCCCGACAGGGCGAAGACCTTGGTTCCCTTGCTGGACTCGGTGCCGATACCGGCATACCAGTCCCCCCCTTTAAGGACGATCTGGGGGATGTTGGCGAGGGTCTCCACGTTGTTCAAAATGGTGGGCCGATCCCACAGGCCCTTGTGGGCCGGAAAGGGGGGTCTGGGCCGGGGCATGCCGCGCTTGCCCTCGATGGAGCGCATCAGGGCGGTTTCCTCGCCGCAGACAAAGGCACCGGCGCCCTGGTAGATCTCGATGTCAAAGGAGAACCCGCTGCCTAGGATATCCTCCCCAAGGAGTCCGCAGGCCCCCGCCTGCTCGATGGCGAGCCCGAGCCGCCGGATGGCCAGCGGATACTCCGTCCTGGCATAGACGTAACCCCTCCGGGCATCGATCGCCCGGGCGGCGATGATCATCCCCTCGATCACCGCATGGGGATCGGCCTCCAGGATGCTTCGGTCCATGAAGGCGCCCGGATCCCCCTCGTCGGCATTGCAAAGGACATACTTGAGCGCACCGGCGCTTTGCCGCGCGAAGGACCACTTCACGCCCGTCGGAAATCCCGCTCCCCCGCGCCCCCTGATGCCGGAGCGTTTCACCTCGTCGATAATCTGTTCCGGCTCCAACTGCAGGAGGGCCCTGGCCGCGCCGGAATAGCCCCCCAGGGCGATGAAGTCGTCGATGGATTCGGGATCGATCAGGCCCTTGTTTTTCAGGGCGATGGGCATCTGATGGAAAAAGAAGGGGATGTCATCCTGGGAGACGATGCGCTTTTTCGAAACCGGATCCTTGTAAAGGAGCCTCTCGACGGGCGTATTGCGAACAATCTGCTGTTCGATGATCTCGGCGACATCCCCGGCGGATATCTTCTGATAGAAGATGTTTCCGGGCTGAACCACCATGAGCGGCCCCATGGCGCAAAAACCGTTGCATCCGGTTTCCACCAGCGTGACCCGTTCATCGAGCCCCCGGTTGTGAATTTCCGCAAGAAGCGCCTCCTTGACCGCGATACTGCCGGTGGCATGGCATCCGGTCCCCCCGCAGATCAATATCCGCATCCGCTCCTGCGACGCCGCAGCCACCTTAGCTGCTTCCCAACGTCGCTCAAGCGCCTCGATTGTCAGTTTTGTCATGGTCCTATCCCAGCCTCCTTCCTACCAGGCGCCATCGAGTCCCCTCATTCCATTCATGTAGAGCCGGCCGCTGGAGACAAACAGGGAGTAACGGGTGACCAACACCGGCAAATCGTTTGCCTCCGCCAGCGCCAGCATCTGGGCGGTCGGCTTCTTTCCCCGCACAAAGACCACCGCTCCCACGCCGGTCACCTTTGAGGTACGGATCACCTCCTCTGAAATCACGCCCGTCAGAAGCAACCCATCCCTTGCAACCGCCGCCAGGACGTCCTGCATCAGATCGGCGCTGCCGGCCGCCACGAGGGTCCGATCCAGACGATCCTCCCCCACCAGGACCTTCGCCTTCAGAATATCCCTTACTTCGGACAGTTTCATGACCGGTCTCAGGGCTCCTATTTGTATTTGTCGATGATACCGAGCACCTGGTCCGCGGTCACATCCCCGTGGGTATCATTGTCCACCACCATGACGGGTGCCAGGCCGCAGGCGCCCAAACACCGGACGCCCTCCAGGGAAAAGCGCCGGTCTTCGCTGGTCTCGCCAGGCTTGATGCCGTGCTCGCTGGTGATGCGCAGCATGACATCCTTGATGCCCTTGACATAACAGGCCGTTCCCAGGCAGAGCTTGACAGTATGCCGGCCCTTGGGCTTCATTGAGAAAAGTGAATAAAAGGAGGCCACCCCGTAGACCTCGCTGGACGGCAGATTCATGGCGCCGGCGATGGCATCGATCAATTCCACCGGCAGGTATCCCACGATGTTTTGGCACTCCCTGAGCACCGTGATGACGGCGCCGGGGGTCTGCCGGAATTCGTCAATCGCCGTCTCTATCTGCTTCCACATTTCCTCGGAGATGTCCGGATGTTCAAATCGCACTGCAAAAACTCCTTCGAATAGTTACGCGCGGCCCCACGCCGCGCCCTCATAGCACCAGGCCGAAGCGTTAAAATTTCACACCCGGGGGAAAAAGTCAATGTCGTTGCCCTTCCCCCTTGTAGTTTCGTTGTCGTTGTCGTTGTCGGCAGTTGTCCCTGTCCCTGCCCCACCTTGACAGAAAGGAAATATTTGATCATATGTCTATAAACCAGGTAAAACGACCCATGACTCGCGATTTCCCAGGATACCTCCTCGCATGAATGACATCAGTGCCCTGCTGGATCTGGTCAGACGGAATGAGGAAATTACCCGCCAGTTTCACGAAATAGAAATCAGAATCCTGTCCATCCTGAATTTCACGGATCTTTTTGAAGTCCTGTTAACCGAGATCATTGAAAAATTTCAGGTTCCCCACGTCTGGATTTCCCTGATCGACTCCGGTGAGATGCCCCATCTCATTCACGCCATGGGGGACTCCGATGTTCTCAAGGCCCGCATGAACATCATCGACCGACGCACCTTCCGCTCCCTGGTGCCGGAGACCGCCGCCCCCCTGCTGATCAACCGGCATCTCCATCGATACGCGGCGCTGCTCCCCCAGGATCTCCATCTGCCCACGGGCTCCATAGCCCTTGCCCCCATCAGCCTCGATGGGACCCTCATCGGCAGCCTCAACCAGGCGGACGGCACCGCCACCCGCTTCTGCCCCGGCATCGATACCAGCCTCCTGGAGAGGCTCGCCCTGAAGGTATCCCTGTGTCTGGCCAACGTCACCGCCCATGAGAAACTGACCTACCTGGCCTATCACGATTCCCTCACCGGGCTGTTGAACCGCCGGGTCATGGAATCCATCCTTCAGCGGGAGTACAACCGCGCTGTCCGCTACCACTCTCAGCTGACGCTTGTCTTTATCGATTTGAACAAGTTCAAGGCGGTCAACGACAGCCTGGGACATCATGCGGGAGACGAACTCCTCCGCTATACGGCGGCTTCCCTGACGAAGCTGGTCCGAACCTCCGATGTGGTGGCACGATTCGCGGGGGATGAATTTGTCATTCTGCTGCCTGAAACAGGCCCCGAAATGGCAAAAACCCTGATGACGCGTATTCAGGGCTTTCTTCGGGAAACCCCTTTCGCCATCGCCGGGCACAGGCTTCATGTGAGCCTCAGCTATGGTCTGGCCACCACCGGCGAACCCGAAGCCCGGGATGCCCAATGCCTGCTGCGTCTTGCGGATAAAAGGCTTTACCAGATGAAGGCGACTGCCGGCGAACGTCGCTGATGGGCCCTAAAAAAAGAGCCCCTTTCCGTTAAGAAAGGGGCTCGTTGGATCGTATCCGAGGATGCGTCCTCAGTCCGTCTCTTCCGAGGTTTCCACCGTCGGTTCGGATGGCTCTTTCGGAGCCGTTTCCGGGGGAACTTCGCTGGCATCCACTTTCTTTTTATCCTTCTTGGCCTTCGGGGCCGCCACCAGCTCCACCAAGCTCATGGGGGCGGCATCGCCCGGCCTTCGTCCCAGCTTGATGACCCGGGTATATCCCCCGGCAGTGGCGGCAAAACGCTCGCCCGCCTCTTCGAACAGCTTGTGAACGACCTTTTTCTCCATCACGATGGCCAAGGCCTGACGCCGGGCATGCAAATCTCCCCTCTTGGCCAGCGTAATCATGTGATCGGCCCACCTTCTGATTTCCTTTGCCTTCACATCGGTGGTCCTGATCCTGTCGTGCTTCAGAAGCGAGGTGACCATATTCCTGAACATGGCGCTTCGATGGCTGCTCGTCCGGCTAATTTTCAAACCCTGTTTATGGTGTCTCATGGGATTGCTATCTCTCCTTCTTCACTATCTTCCTCGGGAGGGGTAAACCCATCCAGCTTCATGCCGAGGCTGAGCCCCATTTCGCTCAGAACATCCTTGATCTCGTTGAGGGATTTTCGGCCGAAGTTCTTGGTTTTAAGCATTTCCGCCTCGGTCTTGCTGACCAACTGGTAAATCTTGTGAATATCGGCGTTTTTCAAGCAGTTGGCACTGCGAACCGACAGTTCGAGTTCTTCTACGCTGCGAAACAGGTTCTCATTGAAGTCGGAAGTTTCGGCGTTCTTTTCCTTTTTGACCTTTTCGGGTACCTGTCCCTCATCGAAATTGATGAAAATGGCGATCTGCTCCTTGAGAATCTTGCTGGCATAGGCAACCGCATCCTCGGGTAGCAGGCTGCCATCGGTCCAGACCTCCAGGGTCAGCTTGTCGTAGTCCGTCTGCTGGCCCACGCGCGCGTTTCCCACCACGTAGTTGACGCGCCGGATGGGCGAGAACACCGCATCGATGGGGATGGTGCCGATGGGGGCCTCTTCATCCTTGTTGTCCTCGGCCAGCCGGTATCCCTTGCCAACCTGAACCGTCATGGCCATCTGCAACCTTGCCCCGGCGCCGAGGGTGGCGATGGGCTGCTCGGGGTTGAGTACCTCGCAGCGCCCGTCATCGCTGACAATATCCCCGGCAGTCACCAGTCCCTCGCGGGACACATCGATGTGAATGGTCCTGGGTTCGCTGTCCTGCACCTTCAGGCGGACCGCCTTGAGATTCAGGATAATTTCGGACACGTCCTCCAGAGCCCCGTCCACTACACTGAATTCATGCATCACATTTTCGAATTTTACCGACACGATGGCGGCACCATACAGGGACGAGAGAATGATCCGCCGCAACGCATTTCCAATGGTGATACCGAAGCCCCGCTCCAACGGTTCGCATACAAACTTGCCGTAGTTGCCGGAGCTGGTAACCTGAACCTTTTCTGGCTTGATGATGGAAAGCCAGTTTTTTACAATTAGATCATTCGTTGACATGGGCAATTCTCCGGATTGTTTGGGTCTGTGGAATCAGAACCTCATCACACAGGAATGGAATTCGCCGGGAGCGTTTCCTATCGTTATTTATCCGTCTGCAACCGGTCAACATTATTTTGAATACAGCTCCACGATCAGCTGTTCCTGAATCGGCATAGTGATCTCCTCCCTTTCGGGTACCGCCTTTACAACTCCGGCGAACGCTTCCTTTTCGATTTCGAACCATCGCGGGAGCCCACGTCTTACCACCGCCTCGAGCGCATCGTTGATCGCTTGCATCTTCCTGCTTTTTTCCCTGACTTCCACCTTGTCCCCCACCTTGACCTGGTAGGAGGGAATATTCACCCGCTTCCCGTTAACCAGAAAGTGGTTATGACGAACAAAGTGTCTGCCCTGGGTTCTGGAGTTGACGAACCCCATCCGGTAGACGGTGTTATCCAGCCTGTTCTCCAACAGAATCAGAAGGTTGACACCGGTTATCCCCTTCATTCGCTCGGCCTTCTCGAAGAGCAGGTGGAATTGCTTTTCGGAAAGTCCATACATTCTCTTGACCTTCTGTTTCTCACGGAGCTGGACTCCGTAATCGGATATTTTACTCCGGCGGCTCTGCCCGTGCTGGCCGGGGGCATAGCTTCTCCGGTCGAAGGCGCATTTCTCTGAATAACAGCGGTCGCCTTTGAGGAACAGTTTAAGGTTTTCTCGCCGGCAGAGGCGACAAACGGAACCAGTATATCGTGCCAATTCTTCCTCCTTCTTATCGATCTTGGCTATTGAGCAGCGTCATGTGTACGGGGTACGCCTAGACCCTGCGTCGTTTGGGGGGGCGGCAACCATTGTGAGGAATCGGCGTGACGTCTCTAATGGCGGTAACGGTAAAACCCACAGCCTGCAGCGCCCGTAAGGCGGATTCCCGTCCCGACCCGGGACCTTTCACAAAAACTTCCACACTCCGCATCCCGTGCTCCATAGCCTTCTTGGAGGCATCCTCCGCAGCGAGTTGCGCAGCAAAGGGAGTACTCTTGCGGGAGCCCTTAAATCCCTGGACACCAGAGCTGGACCAGGAAACGACATTGCCGGCGGGATCGGTGATCGTAATAATGGTGTTATTGAAAGTCGACTGGATATGAACCACACCATTGTGAATATTTTTCTTTTCCTTCTTTTTTGTCCGGGTTCTTTTAGCCATATGTCTTTCCGAATCCGGCTGAGCCGGAAGTGTTGAGTGTTAATTAATGGGGTTGGCTCTATTTTTTGGTAGCGCCTTTTTTCTTGACCGCTGCACGTCTCGGGCCTTTCCGTGTCCGGGCGTTCGTTTTCGTACGCTGACCGTGGGCCGGCAGGGATTTCCGATGACGCAAGCCCCGGTAGCACCCCAGATCCATCAGACGCTTGATGTTCATGGACACCTCGGTCCGAAGTTCTCCCTCCACCTTGTACCCGCCGTCGATGGCCTTACGGATGTTGTTGATCTCGTCAACAGTCAACTCATCGGTCTTTGTCCCGGGATCGATCCGCAATGTTTCGAGGATCTTCTTTGAACTCGACCGGCCGATGCCGAAAATGTAGGTGAGCCCGATATCAATGCGCTTCCGATTCGGTAAATCTACGCCCGCGATTCTTGCCACTTGCTCCTCCTGTCTTAGCCTTGCCGCTGTTTATGCCGTTTGTTCTCGCATATGACACGGATGGTTCCTTTTCGTCGTATTATTTTGCATTTGCTGCATATTTTTTTAACAGACGCTCTGACCTTCATGGATATTAGCTCCTTGTCCGGTGCCGCTGTCCGCCAGCCTGACGGAGTCGCGGCAGCTGCCTTCTGTTTGACATCCAGTTCATCATTTCGATCTGTAAACGATCCTGCCCCGTGTCAGATCGTAGGGAGAAAGCTCCAAGGTAACCCTGTCGCCCGGTAGAATCTTGATGAAGTGCATCCTCATTTTTCCGGAAATATGGGCCAGCACCTGATGCTTGTTTTCAAGCTCCACCTTGAACATCGCATTGGGCAGCGTTTCGAGAACGACGCCTTCTACCTTGATGGGTTCATCTTTTGCCATGTATAGCCTCTCTCCCGTTCCTTCCCGTTGCCTCCCGAGATCTTAACGCCTACCCCGGACTCGCGCGCCGCTCTTTTTCAGAAAGCCGTCATAGTGCCTTGAGAGCATGTGTGATTCCATCTGGGCAATGGTGTCGATGGCGACGCCCACCACGATCAGAAGCGATGTACCGCCGTAATAGAACGGCACGGAAAATTTGGTAATCAGCAGGGTGGGCAAGATACAGACGGCCGATACATAAATCGCCCCCCCCAAGGTTATGCGCGTCAGCACCCGATCGATGTATTCCGAGGTTCGTTTTCCGGGCCGGATGCCCGGAATGAATCCGCCGTGCTTCTTCATATTGTCCGCCACGTCCTCCGGATTGAAGGTCACGGCCGTGTAAAAGTAGCAGAAAAAAAAGATCAGGACCACGTATATCAGATTGTAGACGAGACTGCCCGGCGTAAGATTGGATGCCATGTTCTTCAGCCAGGGAATCGTTATAAAGCTGGCGGCCGTGGCGGGAAACAGCATAATGGAGGAGGCGAAGATGGGCGGAATCACCCCGGAGGTATTGACCTTGAGGGGAAGATGTGTGCTCTGACCGCCATACATCCGCCTTCCTACCACCCGCTTGGCATACTGTACGGGTATGCGCCGCTGCCCCTGTTCCACGAAGATAATGAAGGCCAGCACCGCCACCATGAAGGCAAGGAGGAGGACCACCAGAAAGATGCTGATCTCACCGGCATTCATGAGCCGGCCCACGTTCGCCGCTGCTGTAGGCATCCGGCAGACGATACCGGCAAAGATGATGAGCGAAATGCCGTTGCCAATTCCCCGCTCCGTGATCTGCTCGCCCAGCCACATGATAAAGGCCGTGCCGGCGGTCAGCGTGATCACCGTCATGAACCGGAAAGACCACCCAGGGGCAAGGACGACGCCCATCTGCTCAAGCCCCACACTGATGCCGAAGGACTGGATCACGCTGAGGATCACGGTGCCATAGCGGGTGTACTGGGTAATTTTCTTTCTTCCCTGCTCTCCCTCCTTGCTCAGGCGCTCCAGGTGAGGAACGACCACCGTCATCAGTTGCAGAATGATCGATGCGCTGATGTACGGCATGATGCCAAGGGCAAAAACCGAAAGCCGCTGGAGGGCACCGCCGGAAAACATGTTGAAAAGCCCGAGTACCGTGCCGGCGTTGCGATTGAAAATATCGGCCAAGGCCGCACTGTTGATGCCGGGAGTCGGCACGTGAACGCCGATACGGTAAACGATCAGAAGCCCCAACGTCGTGAGCACCCTACGTTTCAGTTCCGGTATTTTGAAGACGTTCTGAAAGCCGCCGGCAACCATGTTAGATGTCCTCTATTTTTCCGCCCGCGGCGGTTATCTTCTCACCCGCTCCCCTGCTCACCAGGTCGAGCCGTATCGTCAACGGGGCAGCGATCTCGCCATTGCCCAGCAACTTGATGGCGTCAAAGGCCCCCTTCACCAGGCCCGCCTGCATAAGGGCGGCCGCATCGACCGTGCTGCCGCTTTCAAAGGCCTTGAGATCTCTCAAATTCACGGTGGCGACCTTCTTTTTGAAGATGTTGGTGAATCCCCTCTTTGGCAGACGGCGGTGAATGGGCATCTGCCCGCCTTCGAAACCGGGTCTGACACCTCCGCCAGAGCGACTCCCCTGGCCCTTTGTTCCCCTGCCTGCTGTTTTTCCCGTACCTGATCCTACGCCACGGCCCAACCGCTTTCGGTTGCGATTCGCCCCGCAGGCGGGCGCCAACTCGTTAAGCTTCATCCTCACTTCTCCTCGGCAATGACAAGATGCTGAACCGCGTGGATCATTCCCCTGATGGCAGGGGTATCCTCCCGTTCCACCACCTGATTGATTCTTCGAAGTCCCAGGCCGTGCAACACTTTTCTCTGTTTTTCAGGCCGGCCGATAACGCTCTTGACCATTTTCACTTTCAACGTTGCCATGTCTTTTATCCCCGGTGAACCTGTATTAAAGTTCCGCCTCCGTCTTGCCAAGCCGGGCGGCCACCTCGGCCTTGCTGCGCATCTGGGACAGCCCGGCAAGGGTTGCCTTCACCACATTGTGCGGATTGTGGGTTCCCATGCACTTTGTCAGCACGTTCTGGATTCCAACGGCCTCGAGAACCGCCCGCACCGCACCGCCCGCGATCACGCCGGTCCCCTGGGAAGCGGGCTTGAGCATGACCCTGCCGGCACCGAATCGGCCGATGACTTCAAATGGTATGGTGCCGTCCACGAGTGGCACGTTTATCATGGATTTTTTCGCCTTTTCAACCCCTTTTCGAATGGCTTCAGGGACCTCGCCCGCCTTTCCAAGGCCATATCCCACCGACCCTGCGCCGTCTCCCACGACGACGATGGCGCTGAAGCTGAACCGTCGACCACCCTTGACGACTTTGGCAACCCGGTTGATATGAACCACCTTATCGATCAGTTGCGTTTCTTCCTTTTCTTGCTTAAACAAGGCCCTGCCTCCTTACAAGATCTATGAATGGACTAGAAGTTCAATCCTTCTTCCCGGGCAGCGTCGGAGAGCGCCTTGACGCGGCCATGGTAGAGGTAGCCATTGCGATCGAAAACCACCTTTTCGATGCCCTTCTCCTTGGCCCGCCTGGCCACCAGGGCTCCCACGGCCTTTGCAACCGCGCATTTCCCGGCGAGGTCCTTCTCATCGAGGATTGCCTTTTCCGTGCTGGCGGAAGCCGCCAAGGTGTTGCCCACCGTGTCATCGATAATTTGCGCATAAACATGCTTCGCACTTTTGAATACGCTCAAACGGGGCCGCGTTGCGGTTCCGAACACCTTTTTCCGGACCCTGAGCTTCCGTTTACTGCGTGCCGCTGTCTTTTTATTTGCCGTTTTCATCCGATTATCCCTGTCCTGCCGTTGAACGCTCTTAATATGCCCGTCACCTATTTCGTTCCAGTTTTTCCGGCCTTGCGCTGGATGTATTCCTCGGCGTATTTAATCCCCTTGCCCTTGTAGGGTTCGGGGGGTCGAAGCCGGCGAATGGTGGCGGCTGTCTGGCCCAGTTTTTCCTTATCGATACCGGAAAGCTTGATAATGGTGTTCTTTTCCACCTCTGCCGATATGCCCTCCGGAAGCTGGAACGGAACCGGGTGGGAATACCCCAGGTTCAGGTTGAGGACACTTCCACTCACCTCCGCGCGATAGCCAATCCCATTGATTTCCAATACACGCTCAAACCCCTGGGAGACGCCGGTGACCATATTGGCAACCAGGCTTCTGACCAGTCCCTGCATGGCGCTGGCATTGCGGTCCTGGGTGACGGATTCCACCAGCATCGAATCCTTGTCGATCTTCAATTCCACGGCCTTGTGTATTTCCCGGCGCAGGCTTCCCTTTTCACCCTTGACGGTCAACATCCGGTCCTTGTACTCGACGGTCGCCTTTGGGGGGATCGGAATCGGTTTCTTTCCCACTCGAGACATGCGTCACTCCTCTATTACCAAATTTGACAGAGCACTTCGCCGCCGACATTGTCCCGGCGAGCCTGCTTGTCGGTCATGATTCCCCTTGAGGTCGACAGAACGGCGATTCCCATGCCGTTCAACACCGGCTTCAAATCCTTGGCCTTCTGATAGATCCGTCGGCTGGGCTTGCTGATACGCTTGATGCCGTAGATGGCGTGCGTCTGATCGACCCCATACTTGAGGTAGACCTTCAGCATCCCCTGCTTGGTGTCCTTGACGAATTTGTAATTACGAATAAATCCCTCGTTCTTCATCAGTTTGGCCAGTTCGACCTTGATTTTCGCTCCGGGTATCTCAACACTGTTGAATTTTGCCTTGCCGCCGTTTCTGATCCTGGTCAGCATGTCGGCGATCGGATCACTCATTGACATCTTTCTCTCCGTATCCTTATTAAGGCTGTCATTGTATCCCGGCAAAACGCCGGGCGCCCTTTAAGGCCCCCATCACCAGCTGGATTTAATGACGCCGGGAAGCCTTCCGTGGGATGCCAGATCCCTGAAGCAGATGCGACAGATACCGAACTTTCGCATATATCCCCGGGGTCTTCCGCACATGGGGCATCGGTTATGGGCCCGAACCTTGAATTTCGGTTCCGCCTTGGCTTTGTTCTCAAGCGCCTTTTTTGCCACACCTTCCTCCTTTTCCCAGATCTAATTTCGAAACGGCATGCCCAGCAGTTTCAGAAGTTCCTTGCCCTCCGCGTCGGTTTGGGCGGTGGTGACAATTGAAATGTTGAGCCCCTTGATCTTGTCGATCTTGTCGTAGTCGATCTCCGGGAAGATGATGTGCTCACGTATCCCCAGTGAGTAGTTGCCGTTCCCGTCCATGGCCTTTCCCGAAAGCCCCTTGAAATCCCGCACCCGGGCGAGTGCCACATTAACGAGCTTGTAGAAAAAGTCGTACATTCGGTCCCGACGCAGGGTCACGCAGCATCCAATGGGCATCCCCTCCCGGACCTTGAAGGCGGCAATAGATTTCCTCGCCCGCGTCACAACGGCTTTCTGCCCGGCGATGGTGCTCAACTCCTCAACCGCAGATTCCAGGAGCTTCACGTTCTGTATCGCCTCGCCTAACCCCATATTCAGAACGATCTTCTCGAGTTTGGGCAGCTGCATCACGTTCTTGTAGCCAAACGTTTCGGTCAGCTTGGGAGCGACCTCTTTCTTATATATTTCTTTTAACTGGGACATAACCCTTCCTCCGGCTCACCGGTTCCATGCCTCAATATAGGGCTCATGCATCCATGGGTTCCTGGCATTTCCCGCAGACCCGCATCTTCTGCCCATCCTCAAGAACCTGTATCTTGATGCGTCCAGGCGCCATGCACTTTCCGCAGATGAGCATGACGTTGGACAGGTCGATGGAGGCCTCCTTTTCAACGATGCCTCCCTGGCGGTTCTGGGCACTGGGGCGTTGGTGCCGTTTAACCTTGTTGATGTTTTCCACGAAAATCCGGGACTTCTTTTTATCGGTGCGCAATACCTTACCGATTTTGCCCCTGTCCTTTCCGGCTAAAATTTTGACTTTGTCGTCTTTTTTTATGCGAATTTTTCTCATCGTACACATCCACTCCTGCGAAAGGGCAAGGGCAGCCTAGAGAACCTCAGGCGCCAGGGAAACGATCTTCATAAAGCGCTTGGCCCTGAGCTCTCTGGCAACGGGCCCGAAGATTCGGGTTCCGATGGGCTCCCGGTTCTGGTTGATGACCACCGCGGAATTATCGTCGAACCGGATAAAGGAGCCGTCGGGCCGGCGGATTTCCTTCTTGGTACGCACCACGACCGCCTTAAGCACATCACCCTTTTTAACCTTGGCATTAGGGATGGCCTCCTTGACCGTTACGACGATGATATCGCCCACACTTGCGTATCGTCTTCGTGAGCCACCGAGCACCTTAATGCAGGCCAGGGTCTTTGCTCCGGAATTATCCGCCACTGTCAATTTCGTTTCTGCCTGAATCATTTCTATCCATTCCTTATGTCATCAAACAGCCTTTTCCACGACCTTACTGACGCGCCACCGTTTGGTTTTGCTCAGGGGCCTCGATTCGGTAATGAGCACCTTATCGCCGATCTTGCAGGCGTTGTCTTCGTCATGGGCAGCGAATTGGACCCTCCTCCTGATGTACTTCTGGTACAGCGGGTGTTTGACCAATCGTTCCACTTTCACCGTAATCGTTTTCTGCATCTTATCGCTTACGACGACTCCGACCAGCTGTCTTCTCATTCCTCTTTTTTTCATGGCGCCTACTATTTGAATAGTTACGATTGATGTTCCCGAATAAGGGTCTTTACCCTGGCGATATCCCGCTTGATCGATTTCAGCTTGCTGGTGTTTTCCAGCTGGCCGGTCCCATGCTGAAAGCGCAGATTGAACCACTCCTGTTTGAGATCGGTCTCCTTGCGGATCATCTCTTCAAGGCTCATCTTTCTGATTTCGCTCGCCTTCATAGCCCTTCGCTCCTCTCTACGAATCGGGTTTTCAGAGGGAGTTTATGCGCCGCCAGCCGGAGCGCCTCCCTTGCCAGCTCCCGATCCACCCCTTCCATCTCATATAGGATCCGTCCCGGACGAATCACGGCCACCCAGCCCTCGGGGGGCCCCTTGCCCTTGCCCATCCTGACTTCGGCGGGCTTCTTCGTTATGGGCTTGTCCGGAAAAATGCGGATCCACATCTTTCCGCCTCTTTTGACGTGTCTTGTCATGGCAATACGGGCGGCCTCAATCTGTTTCGCGCTGATGTATCCGCACTCCGTCGCCTGCAATCCGAACTCGCCGAAATTGAGGCGAACACCGCTGGTGGGGGCTCCCTTCATGCGACCCCGCTGTTGTCTCCGGAATTTTACTCGCTTTGGACTCAGCATGTCCCATTACTCCTATCGGCTACTGTGCGCCGAGTTCTGGCTCGTTTTTCTTGAAAATTTCGCCTTTGAAAATAAACACCTTGACCCCTATGAGCCCGTAGGTGGTTCGCGCCTCGGTAAAGCCGTAGTCGATATCGGCCCGAAGGGTATGGAGCGGCACGCGGCCCTCCTTGTACCATTCGGTCCTGGCCATCTCGGCACCGCCTAGCCGGCCGGCACAGATAATTTTGATTCCCTCGGCGCCGAAGCGCATGGCACTGGTAACCCCTCGTTTCATTGCCCTGCGGAAGGCCACCCGGCGGCTGATCTGCATGGCCACGTTTTCAGCAACCAGCTGCGCCTCGATTTCGGGCTTTCGGACCTCCTGGATATCGATGAAGACCTCCTGGGTCACCTGCTTTTCGATATCCCTTTTCAGCTGTTCTATTTCAGCGCCTTTCTTTCCGATCACGATCCCGGGACGGGCGGTAAAGATTCTGAGCCGAATCCGTTTGGCGGATCTTTCGATCTCTATCCTGGATACGCCAGCGTGAAATAGTTTCTTTTTCAGAAACTTCCGAATGTTAAAATCTTCGAGGATATAATCCGCGTAGTTCTTGTCGGCGTACCATCGGGATTCCCAGGTCTTGACAATACCCAATCTCATTCCAATCGGATTTACTTTCTGGCCCAAACTCTTTCCTCCTCTACGATACCAACTCGTCCGATAAAGTAACCGCAATGTGCGAGGTACGTTTAAGGATACGGCTCCCGCGCCCCCGGGCCCTCGCCCGGAATCGTTTCAGGGTCGGCCCCTGATCTGCGGTGATGTTCCGAATCATCAGCGTGTCCACGTCCACGCCGGGCTTTTGATCGGCATTTGCCACAGCGCTGTTGATGAGTTTTTCCAGTATACGGGCTCCCTTTTGTGGCATGAACTTAACCTTCTGAAGCCCTGTTTCCACCGGCAATCCCTTGATCCCGCCAATCAGCATTCGAACCTTTTGGGGCGAGATGCGGGCATATCGCAATACGGCTCTAACCTCCTTACCAGACATCTTCCTATCTCCAATTTACCTCTTCATTTTGGTTTTTTTGTCGCCTGCGTGCCCATAGAAAGTCCGGGTCGGAGAAAATTCGCCAAGCTTGTGGCCCACCATATTCTCCGACACAAATACCGGTACGAATTTTTTCCCGTTATGAACGGCCAGGGTGATTCCCACCATTTCCGGGATAATCGTCGAGCGCCTGGACCATGTCTTTAGAACCCGGTTGGACCGGCTTTCCTGGGCGACAAGCACCTTGCTCAGCAGCTTTTGCTCGATATAGGGGCCCTTCTTTAACGACCGTGGCATAATTTCTCCTGATTTGGCGTTACTTCTTTCTTCTGTTAACGATGAACTTATCAGTCCGCTTGTTCTTCCGGGTGCGATATCCCTTGGTGGGTATCCCCCAAGGGCTGCAGGGGTGTCGACCACCGGAAGAACGGCCCTCGCCGCCTCCCATGGGGTGATCCACCGGGTTCATGGCCACGCCGCGCACCTTGGGCCTCTTGCCCAGCCAGCGCTTTCTGCCAGCCTTGCCCAGATCGATGTTCTCGTGCATGAGGTTTCCGAGCTGCCCGATGGTTGCCTGACACTTCAGGAGCACCATCCGAACCTCGCCGGAGGGCAGTTTGACCATGGCATAGCTTCCCTCCTTGGCCATCAGCTGGGCAAAGGTTCCCGCGCAGCGAACGATCTGTCCACCGGCCCCCACCCGCAGTTCGATATTGTGGATGTGGGTACCCAGGGGGATATTCTCGAGGGGCAGGGAGTTGCCGGGTTTGATATCCGCTTCCGGGCCCGACATGACGACACTTCCCACCTCCAGCTTGAGCGGCGCCAGAATATAACGCTTCTCTCCGTCCACATAGTTGAGCAGGGCGATCCGGGCGCTACGGTTCGGATCATACTCGATGGCAGCCACCTTGGCCGGAATACCTGCCTTATCGCGCTTGAAGTCGATGATCCGGTAATGACGCTTGTGACCGCCCCCCCGGTGTCTACAAGTGATCCGGCCGTTGACGTTACGGCCACCGCTCTTTTTTATCTTCTTCAGCAGGCGCCTTTCAGGTGTTGTCTTAGTGATCTCCTCGAATGTCGAGAAAGCCTGAAACCGTCTGCCTGGTGAAGTCGCTTTAACTTTCTTAACTGCCATCTTCGCCTCTCTCAACCGTTATGCACCCTCGAAAAATTCGATTCTCTCGCCGGGCATCAGCTTCACGTTCGCCTTTTTCCAATCCCTTGTCTTGCCGACAATCCGGCCTCGGCGTTTGTTCTTTCCCCTGACCTGCTGGGTACGAACCGCTGCCACCTTGACGTTGAAAATCTTTTCAACGGCGTGCCGGATTTCGATCCGATTGGCCTTTCGATCCACCTCGAAGGAGACCTGGTTCATCTCTTCCTTCTGGAGCGTCGACTTTTCGGTAATCAAGGGGCGTTTGATAATTTCGTAGGGCGTCATGAAAGCCTCCCTTCGATCTCCGATATCGCGGGCTGGAGGATGACCAGATTGTCGTGGGCCAGAATGTCGTAGACATTGATACCCTCGGATTTCATCACCTTGATGCCCTGGACATTCCTGGAGGAACGCTCCAGAGGCATGTTTGGCTGATCGATAACAATAAGGGCGCTGCTGATGTTCAAGGCCCTCTGCATTTCAACGAATCCCTTGGTCTTGGCCGGTTCCAGCTCGAAGCCCTCCAGCACGATCAGCTTGCTCTCCTGGATCTTGCTGCTGAGCGCCATTTTAAGCGCCAGGCGCCGCACCTTCTTGGGCACCTTGTAAGCGTAGGAACGGGGATCCGGTCCGAAAATGGAGCCACCGCCCCTCAGCAGCGGGGATTTGATATTTCCACGCCGGGCCCTTCCCGTTCCCTTTTGGCGATACAGCTTCCGGGTGCTCCCCACCACGTCGCTCCGATGTTTCACGGCAGCGGTCCCCGCTCTACGGCAGGCCAATTGCATCTTGACCACCTCGTGCAGCACACTGGCCTTTACCGGCACCCCGAACACACCATCCGGGAGATCCAGCTGGGAGACCTTTTCCCCTCTCTGGTCCATTACATCTACGACTGCCATAATTTACCCGCTTTAATCGATAGTGTTTATTTTGAAAATTTGACCTTCTTCACCATGACAAGCCCCGAGCGGCTGCCCGGAAGAGGGCCCTTGATGAGCACCAGATTTTCATCGGCGCGGATATCGACAATTTCCATGTTCCGAACCGTCTTTCTCGTATCGCCGTACTGCCCGGGCATTTTCTTTCCCTTGATAACCCTGGATGGCCAGGCACTGGCACCGATGGAACCGGGAATGCGCTTGCAGTCGCCCCCATGGGACATACGACCGCCAGCAAAGCCGTGGCGCTTGATGACGCCTGAAAAGCCCCGTCCCTTGGTCTTGCCGACCACGTCCACCTTCTCGCCAATCGCGAAGATTTCCGGTGTGATCACCTGGCCCAACTGGTAGTTCTCCGGATCCTCCACGTCGACTTCCCGGATAACCTCAAAAGCGCCCCCGCCGCTCTTCTTGAAATGACCCTTTAATGGGTTGGTGATGTTCTTGGCCTTTTTCTCGCCGAACCCCACTTGGAGAGAGTTATAGCCATCGTTTGCAACGGTCTTGATCTGCGTCACCACACAGGGGCCCAGTTTCACCACCGTCACCGGTACGTACGTTCCATCGTTGGCAAAGACGCCCGTCATACCCAGTTTCTTACCTATCAGTCCTTTGCACATGGCGACCGTTTCCTATCCTACAGTTTAATTTCAACATCCACACCCGGGGACAGATCCAGCTTCATTAGCGCATCAACTGTCTGCTGGGTGGGATCCTGAATGTCTAAAAGCCGCTTGTACGTCCTCATCTCGAACTGCTCACGAGACTTCTTGTTGACGTGTGGTGACCTCAAGATGCAGTATTTATTGATGATCGTAGGCAGCGGGATGGGACCGACGACCTTGGCACCGGTTTTGCGCGCGGTATCCACGATATCCGACGCGGACTGGTCCAGGAGCTTGTGATCGTAGGCTTTGAGCCGGATCCGAATTTTGGTGTTCATTTTCATGGTTGCCATTATTCCCTCTATTCGATGATTTCGCTGACGACGCCGGCGCCCACGGTGCGGCCCCCCTCA
>CAYOXD010000050.1:0-21686 GCA_964407825.1 uncultured Desulfobacterales bacterium
CAGTATTCCCATGATCACCATGCCTTCCTAATTGCAAAAGCGAATTGAAACGCCAACAGGGGATACGGATCGGTTTGTGTCGGGGCGTTTCAGTGTGCTTTTTTCTGATTTCCCTTTTTCGTCCGGTTCGTGGGGAGCGCCGCCAGGGGATCGTCCGGCCAGTGATGTTTGGGGTAACGGCCCCGGAGATCCTTTTTCACCTCGAAGTAGGTGTTCTCCCAGAAGCCTTTGAGATCGCGGGTGACCTGGACCGGCCGGCCGGCGGGGGACAGCAGGTGAAGGACAAGGGGAAGCCTGCCCGCCACGATGGCGGGAGTTTCGGTGGCACCGAACATCTCCTGAAGCCGCACGGCGAGAACCGGCTCGGCGCCCGCCTCGTAACGAATGGGGATGCGGGAACCGCTGGGAACCCGGATGTGGGTGGGGGCAAGCCGGTCGAGGGCCTCCTGCTGCCGCCAGGAGAGGTGGCTTGCAAGGGCAGCCCCGAGATCGAGCCGGGGCAAGTGCTCGCGCCGACTGATGCCGGAGAGAAAGGGCGCAAGCCACTGATCGAGGCGCTCCAGAAGATGCGGATCGGTGAGATCCGGCCACGAGATCCCGCCCGCCGCCAGCTCCCTCAGGAGAAGGACCCTGGCCTGCCAGGCCCTGAGCGGTTTCGTCCAGGGAAGCGCCGCCAGCCCCATCTGCCGGATCCCCTCGCACATGGCCCGGGCCACCCGGCCGGGATCCGGATCCTGGAGCGGAAATGTCTTCAGCACCGCCTTTCCGAGGAGCACCTGGCGCCGGCTCAGCACGGCCTGGCGACGCCGGTCCCATTCCACGCTCTCGTGATCGGCGATCCGGTCTTTATACTGCTCGAAAAGGGCCTCGAAACTCAGGGCGGCGGCGAGGAAGATCATCGCCTCGCGCTGGACCCCGTCCAGTTCCGCCACGGCCAGATAGCTCTCGGCCGAAAGCGGTTCCGGGGCCGCAAAATAGGCCCCGAGCCCGTTTGTGAGCTGGAACCGGGGGGCCTCCCCCGGCCGCCTGACGGCGATCCTGTCCGGGTAGGCAAGGGAGAGGACCGTGCCGGCCTCGGCGGGGCCGCCCGCCTCATTCCGGCCGCACTTCAGGCGGGACTTCAGCAGGGTGGCGGTTCTTCTGATGCGGCCCAGCGAGGCGGTGTCCACCCGCATGCCGTGAAACTCGGACGGGCCGTGGGGCCGGTATTCCCGAAGGGCTTCCAGCCGGGATCGCAGATCCGAATCCCGTCCAGGGGAGGCGGCGCTTAAAAAGTCGCGCTCCCCGAGGATGGCCGCCACCTCGCAGGCAAGGTCGCCCAGAGCGAGCCCGCGGGCCCGCAGCAGCATGTGGGACAACCTGGGATGAAGGCCCAAGGCCGCCATCTGCCTCCCCTGAGTACGGATGCGGCCCTCAGGGTCCAGGGCGCCCAGTTCCATGAGAAGCGCCCGGGCCTGGGCGTAGGCGGCCGCAGGCGGCGGATCCAGCCAGGACAACTCGGCCGGGTCCGATACGCCCCAGGCGGCAAGCTCCAGGACCAGCTGGGTCAGGTCCACCGTCAGCATCTCGGGGGCCGCCCGCTCAAGGAGGCTTCGATGCCGCGCCTCGGACCAGAGGCGGTAGCAGACGCCCGGCCCGGTCCGTCCGGCACGGCCCCGGCGCTGATCCGCCGCATCGCGGGTGACGGGCAGGGTCTCGAGGCGGCTCATGGCGCACCGGACATCGAACCGGGGCACCCGCATGAGGCCCGCGTCGATCACGACACGAATCCCTTCGATGGTCAGGCTGGTCTCGGCAATGGCGCTGGCCAGAACCACCTTGCGCCTGCCCTCCGGCGCGGGTGAAAGGGCCCTGTTCTGGGCCTCCCGACCGAGGGCGCCGTAGAGGGGAACCACCGCGACGGCGGGCCCCAGGCCGGCTTCGGCCAAAAGGCGGTGGGCGCATCTGATTTCCCGGCCGCCGGGCAGAAAAACGAGGATGCCGCCTGTCTCCTCCCGAAGCGCCCGTTGCACGGCGGCGGCCACGGCCCGAACCGGGTCCACGGGCTGGGGGGAGGGCCTGTACCGGGTGTCCACGGGGAAGATCCGGCCCCTGCTCTCCACCACCGGTGCGTTGCCGAGGAGACCGGAAATGGCACGGGTATCCAGGGTCGCCGACATGACAACCAGCCGGAGATCTTCCCGGAGCTCCCGCTGGACCTCCAGGCAGAGGGCCAGCCCCAGGTCCGCGTGGAGGCTTCGCTCGTGGAATTCATCGAAAATGACGAGACCGGTCCGCTCCAGCAGGGGATCGTCCTGCAGGTAACGCGTGAGAATCCCCTCGGTGAGGATCTCGATCCGGGTGGCCGGCCCCACCCGGCTCTCGAGCCGTATCCGGTACCCCACCGTCTGCCCGAGGGTTTCCCCCAGCATCCAGGCGATCCGTTCCGCCGCCGTCCGGGCCGCAAGACGCCGGGGCTCCAGCATGAGGATCCGCCGCCCCTGGAGCCAGGGCTCATGGAGGAGGGCGGGGGGCACGGCGGTGGTCTTCCCGGCTCCGGGAGGCGCCGAGAGAACCAGCCGGGTACCCTCGGACAGGGCCCTTTTCACCTCAGGGAGCACCGAAGCGATGGGAAGGCAAGGCATCTCGAGAGGCGTCACTGCAGGACCTGGGACCCGAAGACCCGGAGCACCTCGTCGATGGTGATGAGACCGGCCTGGACCTTCTCGACGGCATCGTCCAGGAGCGTGGCGCGGTTGGTCTCCCGGGCCGCGCGCTTGATTTCGACGATGCTCTGCCCCGAGGACATGATAGCCCTCGTGTTTTCGTCGGGAATGAAGATCTCCTGGATGGCGATGCGGCCGTTCAAGCCCGTCTGGTGGCACTCACTGCAGCCCTGACCCTGGTAGAAGCGCATCTCCCCGGCCTTCTCGGCGAGTCCGAGCCTCTGGAGCACCCGGCCGTCGGGCTTGACCTCCTCCCGACAGCTCTCGCAGATCCTGCGCACCAGCCGTTGTGAAATAACGCCGGACAGGGCCGTGGCCACGATATAGGGCTTCAGGCCCAGGTCCACGAGCCGGCCGAAACTCTCCAGGGCGGAGTTGGTATGCAGGGTGGAAAAGACCTGGTGCCCCGTGAGGGCCGCGTGAAAGGCCACCTCGGCGGTCTCCAGGTCGCGGATCTCTCCCACGAAGATGACGTCCGGATCCTGCCGGAGGATGGACCGCAGGACCTGGGCGAAATCGACCCCGATCTTCTCCCGGACGCTCACCTGGGCGGCGCTGTCCATGAAGTACTCCACCGGGTCCTCGATGGTGATGTAATTGCGCTCGGTGGTGACATTGTGCTGGAGAAGCGAGTACAGGGTGGTGGTCTTGCCGCTTCCGGTGGGCCCGGTGGCCAGGATGATTCCCTCGGGCCGGGAGATGAGGTGGAGCATCCGATCCAGATTGGACCTGCTCAGGCCCAGTTCGCTCAGGCGCAGGATCGGGGCGTTTCGATCCAGAAGCCGCATGACCACCTTCTCCCCATTGATGGTGGGGATGATGGAGATGCGCATGTCCAGGATCTTCATGGGTGTTTTCACGGTGATGCGCCCGTCCTGGGGCCGGCGCCGGTCCGTGATGTCCAGATCGGCCATGACCTTGAGCCTGGAGACCAGGGGCAGGTGATAATCAACGGGAAAGTGGATCTTTTCCACCAGGACCCCGTCGATCCGGTAGCGGACCACCACCCCCTTCAACCGGGGCTGGATGTGGATGTCGCTGGCATTGTGCCGGACCGCTTCGATGATCACGGCATTGAGGAGCCGGATGGCCGGCGGCTCGTCCGTGCTCCGCAGAAGCTCGTCGAGGGTGATGTCATCATCCTCCTCGATCACCACCTCGATACCGCCGCCAATGGGATCCAATCCACCGGACATCACGGTGATCATATCCTTGAAGGATTCCGTGGATCGTTTCTCGCCGTAGATCGCCGTGATTTTGCCGGTGATGTCCGCCATGGGGGCCAGCAGGGGCTGGATCTCGAGACCCGTGATAAAGCGTAGATCCTCGATGAGCTCCTGGTCCGTGGGATCGGCCACCGCCAGCAGGAGGCGGTGCTTTCCCGTGAGCTTCAGGGGCAGGACCAGCTGGCGTTCGCAGAGCTGGTGGGGGATGAGCTCCGTGACGTGGGGATCCACCTGGAACTCGGGCAGGGCCACCTCCTCCACCAGCTTCTCCTTTTTCAGCACTTCGTAGATGGCCGTTTCCGGAATCCAGCCCTTCTCCTGAAGGATCTTGAGGATGGCCGTCTTTCGCTGCTTTTGCAGGGTATGCAGCTCCTGGAGCTGCCGGTCGGTCAGATGCCCCCTGCGGTGGAGCAGGGCGCCGAGCCGGCTGCGGCTCGAGCGCGAGAGGGCCTTGAGGGCCTTTAGCTCATTGGTCTGGTCCTTTACCTCCCGCTCCAGGCACTTGTTCTTCTGGATGAGGTCGTACTGCTCCAGGGCGAGGGCCACGGTCACCCGCAGGTCGTCGTCGTTCCAGGGCTTGATGATGAAGCGGTAGACCGCCCCGTCCTTGACGGCGCCCATGACCGCCTGGGTATCGGCATGACCGGTGAGCATGATGCGGATGGTGTCCGGGAACTTTTCCCGGATCTTGGCCAGGAGCTGGGCCCCGGTCATGCCCGGCATCTTGTGGTCGCTGATGACCAGGTGGTAATCTTGGGCCGCCATCTTCTCCAGGGCCTCCAGACCGCTGTTGGCCGTTTCGATGAGATAATTCTCCTGACGGAAGACGCGCCTAAGGGCCTTGAGGATGTTCGGTTCGTCGTCCACCATCAGAATGCGGTAGACGATCGGCATTGCCTCCGCTTCGGCCTGGCTTTTTCCCGTAAACAGTTGGCTGAAATCGTTCATAAATCCCTATGAAATGGGAAGCATTAGGGTCATGGTGGTGCCCTCTCCGGGAACGCTTGTGGCCGTGATGGACCCCCTGTGGGCCGTCAGGATCTCACGGGTGACACTCAGGCCCAGGCCGGTTCCCTGGCCCACGTCCTTGGTGGTGAAGAAGGGATCGAAGATCCGCTTCAGATCGGTCTCGCGGATGCCGCAGCCCGTGTCGCTGAAGCTGATGCGCACCATGTCTTTTTCCTCGCATGTGGTGACCGTGATCACCCCCTTGCCCGCCATGGCCTGGGCCCCGTTCAACAGGAGATTGTAGAAGACCTGCCCCAGATCGCCCGGCCTGCAGTAAACGGGCCGGACCTCCCCCAGTTCCAGCCGGACCTCGATATCCGGGCCCAGCTCCGGTGCGACGATCTTCAGTACCGTGTGGAGTCGCTCGTTGATGTCATCCAGCTGCCGCGCCGATCCGTCCACGTTGGAAAAAGTCTTCAGGGAGGCAACGATGGCGGCCACCCGGCCGGTGCCCTCCAGGGAATCCCGGATCAGGGTTTCGAAGTCCTCCAGAAGGAAATCCAGGTCCTCCGCCTGCCAGACGGACCGTACCCCCTCGAGGTCGCCCTTCATGAGCGGTTCGCGAAGACCCCTGAAGGAACCCACATAGGACTTGGCCGCCTGGAGGTTGCCGGTGATATAGGCCAGGGGATTGTTGACCTCGTGTGCCATACCCGCGGCCAGCCGCCCCACGGAGGCCATCTTCTCGTTATGATAGAGGACGCTCTGGGCGGTTTGCAGGCTCTTGACCTGGTCGGCCACCCGCTCCTCCAGGTGTTCGGCCAGGGTCCGGTAGTTGGCTTCGGATTCCTGCAGGGAGGCATGCTTGGCCTGGAGCGCCTCGTAGTCCCGGGTGACCGTATCCTCGTGAAGGGCCGCCGCCATGCGGTACCGGGCCGCGTGGGCCAGGAGGGATTCCACGATCCGCGCCGCCGCATCGAGTCCCGATGCGTCGAGGCCGTCTCCCTCCAGGAAGGCCACGGTCTCCAGGTCCCAGGAAACGGGGACCCGCGGCCCCATCGACGGGGAATCCGCCCCTTCGCCCGCCACCAGCCTGAGGGGACGGCCGAGCATCTTGCCCAGCAAGGCTTCGATGCGGCGCCGCTCCTTTTCCGGCAGCAGCTCGGAAAGCTCAAAGGCCCGGTCAAAGGGCTGGGGCTTATCCGCCATGGGCCTCTTCTCCTTCCTTCCGAACACCGAGGGCGCCGCTGACAAAATCCGCCTCGGCCAGGCCATGGTCCCCGGCCAGCCGGTAGGGCCCCTCAAGGCAATGGTAAACCTGCTTCAGCAGTTCATGAAACGTCTCCCGAACGCCCTGGCCCGACAGGGCCACGCTGAAAAGCACGGGCCAGGGAGCAGCCGCCCAGCGCTCCGTGACCTCCTCTGCGGAGACGATGTCGGCCAGATCGCACTTGTTGTACTGCACCACCAGCGGCAGATGCTTGAAATCAAGGCCCACCCGGCCGCAGTTTTCCGAGAGGTTCTGGAAGGATTCGGCATTGTTCACCGACTGGCTGTTCTGGGAGTCCGCCACGAAGACCACGCCGTCGGCCCTCGAGAGCACGGCCTTGCGGGTGCTGTCATGCTGAACCTGCCCGGGGACGGTGAAGAGCTTGAACTTGATCTTGAGCCCCGACGGGGCCACAAATCCAAGGGGCATGAGATCGAAAAAAAGGGTTCTGTCCCCCTGGGTCTCCATCACCATCAGATCCCCGATCAGCTGGGGCTGGATCAGATCGTGCAACCGCATCAGGTTGGTCGTTTTCCCGCTCAAGGCCGGGCCGTAATAGACCAGCTTGATGGTCAGGGTCCGCTTTCGTTCGTCGTAATCTGCCATACCTCACCATCACCGTGCGCCATTTCCCATCCACCTTTAACAAAAATGTCCGATGGTGTAAACGCGGTTTGCCCGGTTTCGCCCATATCTACTGTTGACTAAATCGGCTCATATCATTAGACCCTTTAACCGAAACAATCATGCCTCGTGTGGGCCTCTGGGGGAAGATCTTAAAAATGGGAAAGCCGGCCATCATTTCCATATGCAACCTGGGCATCGCCCTCGTTTTCATCTGCCTCTGCGTTCTGCCGAACCGGTTCGCAAACGATGTCGAATGGTGGGGCTATGACGTCATGCAGCGCCTGCCATCGAGTGGACCGGCGCCAGCCAGCCCCATCGTCCTGGTGGATATCGATGACAAGGCGTTGGCTTCGCTGGGTCCCTGGCCGTGGCCCCGCTCCCGCCTGGCGGAGGGAATCCAAAAGGCCGCGGCCCAGGGGGCTGGCCTCATCGGTCTGCCCCTCTCGCTGGACACCCCCCAGGCCCCCTCCTGTCAGAAGGCGCTGAGGGGCCTTGCGTACACCTTCAAACAAATTTTCGGCCCCCCCAGCCCCAACAAGCCAAAGGTCAAGGCGTTCTACCAAACCCTCCGCGGCGTGCGGCGGCGGCTGGACCAGGACCGCCTGCTGGCCGATGCCATGGCGTCAGCCGGCAATGTCATGGTGCCGGTGGAACTCTCGGGTGCCCCGGGGGTAGAGGCGCCCTCCCCCCAAACGCGCCGACTTTTCCGCCAACGCTCCCGAGAGGTCTACGGCATCCCCCAGGATGCGGATGTTTCCAGAGTGGAACCGGCACGCCTTCCCCTGTCGGCATTCCTGTCCAGCGCCCACGGTGCGGGGGTTCTCGCGCCGCCCAGGGATGGCGATGGAATGGTTCGGGAGAGCCGGCCCGTTTACCGGTGCGGGGATCGGCCCGTGGCCTCCTTCTGCCTTGCACTGGCAGCAGCCTACCTGAAAATCCCGCAACAGGAACTTCGGATGAGGGCCGGGGAGGTGCTTTCCTTCAACGGCCATCGAATCGCCCTCGACGCCCATGGCAAATTTCTCGTCCGGTTCGATCCGGTCTCCAGGGCATTGCAGAGGTACAGTTTTTCGGACCTTCTTGACGGTGACATTCCGCCCCAGGCCCTTTCGGGCAAAATCGTCCTGTTCAACCTCTCTGGCACGGGCGTGGGGCCCCGTCTCCACACCCCCATCAAGGCCCGCATGCCCATGGGAGAACTCTGCGCGCATACCCTGTGGACGCTGATACAGGGCGATCCGGTCCGCCGGCTGTCCCAGGAAAGAATGACGACTTTGATCCTGGTGCTGCTGGTCGGTCTTTTCATCACCTTCGCCTTGCCGAGGCTCTCCCTCATGCGCAGTGGCGGTCTATCCCTACTGGCAGTGATGATTCTGGCTGGGGCAAGCCTCTGGCTTTTCATGACCCAGCGGATCTGGATCCAGGCCGTATTGCCGACCCTGGAGCTCACCTGCGGCTTTCTTCTCACGGTGCTCCTCACAAGCTTCACGCCTTGCGCGCCGAAGAGAACGCTGGCGCGGCGGGCGGCAGGGGAGATGCAGCGGCTCCAGGGCCTCTCCCTCCAATCTCAGGGGCGGCCGGAGGCGGCATGGGACAGATTGCGGTCCCTGCCGGTGGATGAGGATATGAAGGGCGCCCTCTATGCCCTGGCGCTGGATTTCGAAAAACAGGGACATTCGCGAAAGGCGCTCTCGGTCTATGAGCACATCGAGACCCACGATGCCGAGTTCAGGGACATTCAGGTCCGGATGAGCCGCCTGGTGGCGCCCAGCCGGTCGATGGATGCGGCCGTCGAACCCGAAGAGGAGCCGGCGGTGACCGTCGCGCCCGAAGAACCGGCAGCGGCCGATGAGCCCGGAGAGCCAACGGCAATCGATGCGCCGGGGGAACCGGCGGCCACCGCCGACCCGGCGCAGCCCCAGGTGCCGAAAAGACTGGGCCGCTATGAGCTGATTCGCCCCATCGGTGCGGGGGCCATGGGAACGGTGTACCTGGGGCGCGATCCGTGGATCAACCGGGATACCGCCATCAAGACCTACCGGTTGCTCGATGGGCACCCTGCGGCAGAGGCCGAAGCCATCAAACGCAGATTTTTCCGGGAAGCCGAAAGCGCCGGGAAATTGTCTCATCCCGGAATTGTGACGATCTTCGATGCCGGTGAGGACGATCAGCTGGCCTATATCGCCATGGAACTATTGGAGGGCAGGGACCTTCGCGCCCACGTCAAGAAGGCGGGGCTCCTGCCCATGTGGAAGGTTATCGGATATGTGGGGGACATCGCCGAGGCCCTGGCCTACGCTCACCGGCAGGGGGTGGTGCACCGGGATATCAAGCCGGCCAATCTCATGCTGTTGAAAACGGGCGGCGTCAAAATAACCGATTTCGGCATCGCCCGCATCGTGGCCACCTCCGATACCCGAACCGGCGTGGTGAAGGGAACCCCCTATTACATGGCACCTGAACAGATCACCGGGAAAAAGGTGGATGGCCGCAGCGATATCTTTTCCCTGGGCGTGGTTCTCTTTCAGCTGCTCACCGGCCAGCTGCCCTTCACCGCGAACACGCCCACCGCCCTGATGCATAAGATCGTGCACGACCCTCACCCGGACCCCAAATCGTTGGCCCCGGCTGTCCTGACGGCCCTCGTGACGGTCATCAACCTGGCCCTGGAAAAACGGGTGGAGAGCCGCTATCAGGATGCCGGGCAGATGGCCGCGCACCTGCGGCAGATCGGGCAACAGGTCGAGGCTGTCATCGCCCGGCGAAAGGCCATGGGGAAAATCCACAGGAAATAGGCCACGGACCCGGTACCATCGGTGGGCGGGTGGGTACCCCCCCGCCCCTCACATGAGGTAAAACCCCAGGGCCCCCTGGTAGAGTTGGGTATCCGTGCGTTCGACCCCAACCATTTTGCCCTTTATGTTCCGCACTACCACCTTCAGCCGAATCTCGGACTGCTGCTGATCATCGAGGTTGAAAATGACCTCCAGGTGATCCCCCGGTTGGATCTGATTGGCGGAATCACAGGTAAACCCCACGCCGCCCATGGAAAGATCCACCACCTGCAGGGTGCCCCGCCGGTGGCTGTTGAGGTCGAAATATCTCCCGTCGAGGTGAACGGACTTTCGATAGTATTGCCGAAATTCTACGGCGGCCCGAAACGCCTCACCGCATTTGCAGGTCACCTTGATCCGTTTACCGGTGTTCTTCAATGGAGTGGCATCGATGGTCTTTGACACGCCGCACTTGGGGCACCGGATCGTCGCCCTGTTCTGACTGTTTGCAAAAAACTTTAACGTGGTGAGTTTATCGTCGTTACCCATGATCACTACCGCCAACAGGTTGCCGTGCATCCGTCTATGAGGAGTGGATGAACCATAAACCGCAGAATCGACAGTCCTGCAGCCCGGGGCGATAGCTCGTGCGCAGGGGAAAGGCCGCTATCGATCCGCACATGATTATTATATTATTCTAGTGCGTTCGTCAAACAATTCATTCGATGGTGGGCCGGTCCCACCGCGCAGCCTCCCGTTCCCAATTTTTCCCTTGACAACGCGATGGGAAAAGTTAATATTTTGCATTTTTTAAAGATGAGGTTAATTTAGTTCCTGAGAAGGAGGGTGGAATCCATGTACGCTGTGATCGCCACGGGCGGCAAACAATACAAGGTGCAGGAGGGCGAGATCCTGCGGGTTGAGAAGGTCAACGGGGATGTGGGTGCCCCTGTCGCCTTTGACCAGGTGCTGATGGTTTCAGACGGCGAAACCGTCCAGGTGGGGACGCCCGTGCTGGAGCGCATGGCGGTTCGCGGCCACATCGTCGAGCAGGGCAGGGCGAAAAAAATTCTCGTCTTTAAATACAAACGCCGGAAGCGGTATCGCCGGAAACAGGGCCATCGTCAACCCTATACGGCCATCAAGATCGATGCGATCGGAGAGGCAGAGGCATAGCATCCCGTCCCGGTTATCGCGCAACCGAAGAACATAAAGAACAAAGATTGCAGGAGTTTTCAAATGGCACATAAAAAAGCAGGCGGCAGCTCCAGAAACGGCCGGGACAGCAACGGCCAGCGCCGGGGTGTCAAACGTTTCGGGGGACAGAGCGTCCGGGCCGGCCACATTTTGGTACGCCAACTGGGCACAAAGATTCACCCGGGCGAAAATGTAGGCATGGGAAAGGACTATACCCTGTTTGCCTTGGTCGATGGGGTGGTGACTTACGAGCGATGGGGTAAAACCCGCAAAAAAGTGAGCGTACATGAAGCGTGAGCTTTGTCGATAACGCCATTATCACCGTAGAGTCCGGCCATGGCGGCCGGGGATGCGTCAGTTTCAGGCGCGAAAAATTTATTCCCAAGGGAGGACCGGACGGCGGTGACGGCGGACGGGGCGGTGATATATGGCTCAAAACCTCCCTTCGCCACCGAACCCTGGCCCAATTCAGATATCGCCGGCAGTTCAAGGCCAAAAACGGCGCCGCCGGCCTCGGAAGCCAGAAGACCGGCGCCAGGGGGGAGGATCTGGTCATCGAGTTGCCCCCCGGCACCCTCGTCAAGGACGCTGACAGCGGAGAGATCCTGGTGGACTTCACCCAGGCCGGCCAGAGCTTCCGGGTGGTTCAGGGCGGCAGGGGCGGCAGGGGAAACACCCGCTTCAAGTCCGCCACCCACCGCACCCCCCGTTTCGCCCAGCCAGGCGAGCCCGGTGAAACCAAAACCCTCGCATTGGAACTGAAATTGCTGGCCGATATCGGGCTCATCGGCTTGCCCAACGCCGGCAAATCCACCCTTCTGGGCGCCATCTCCTCGGCGCATCCCAAGATCGGCGACTATCCCTTCACCACCCTGGTCCCCAACCTGGGAGTGGTCCATCCCCCGTGGGCCGACCCCTTCATCGTGGCGGACATTCCCGGGTTGATCTCCGGGGCGCACCAGGGGGCGGGGCTTGGCATCCAGTTTCTGCGCCACATCGAGCGCACCCGCATTCTGGTTCATCTGGTGGACGCATCGGCACTGGATCCCGCCGCCCCGTTGTTGGGGTACGAGACGATCCTGAAGGAGCTCGCCCTGTACGGCAGGCATCTCCGGGGCAAGCCCCAGCTGGTGGTCCTGAACAAGATGGACCTTTCGGGAACGGACCAGCGCGCCGACACCTTTGAGGCAGCCTTGCCGGATGTACCGGTCATCCGGCTCTCCGCCAGAACCGGAGAGGGGATCGGCCCCCTGCTGTCGAAACTGACCGAACTTCTGGAAACGCCCCATGAACGACCTTGAGCGGCCCGCCGCCCCTCCCTTCAGACGCTTGGTGGTCAAAGTCGGTAGCAATGTGCTGACCGCCAGGCATGGTCTGAACATGGAAACCATCTTTGCCCTGAGCCGACAGATCAGCACCCTGATGGATCAGGGCCTGGAGGTGGTGCTGATCACCTCCGGGGCCATGGCGGCCGGGATCCGGAAAATGAGGATGGACGGGCGACCCGATGAAATTCCCAAACGCCAGGCCATCGCCGCGGTGGGACAGCCAGGGCTTATGCTGGCCTATGAAACCGCCTTCGGCCAGCACGAACGGAGGGTGGCCCAGATTCTGCTCACCGCCGAGGATCTGGTGGGCAGCCGGAAACGCTACCTCAACGCCAGAAACACCCTCAATGTGCTTCTCTCATGGCGGATTGTGCCCATCATCAACGAAAACGACACGGTGGCGGTGGAATCGATCCAGTTCGGGGACAACGATAACCTGTCGGCCATGATCGCGCTGCTGATGGATGCCGACTTGCTGATCAATCTGACGGACATCGACGGTCTCTATGACAGGGACCCGCGGGTCTTCCCTGAAGCGACCCTCGTCCCGAGCGTTTCCACCATCGGAAAGGACATCGAGCGATGGGCCGGCGCGATCCCCGGGGCCCTGGGGAGGGGGGGCATGTCCAGCAAGATCAAGGCGGCCCGCAAGGTAACCTCCGCCGGCATTCCCATGATCATCGCCGGCGGCCATCAGCCGGACATTCTTCTGCGGCTGATGGACGGCGAGGCGCACGGCACCCACTTCGTCCCCAAACCCCGGAAGCTGGCCTGCCGAAAGTGCTGGATCGCCTTCAGCTCGAAGCCGGCCGGCGCCCTTCACATCGACCAGGGGGCGGCCCAGGCGATCCTAAAGAGGGGCAAGAGCCTGCTGCCCAGCGGGATCACGAGCGTGGACGGCGAGTTCGGGGTGGGCGCGGCCGTGACCTGCAAGACCGGGGATAACCGCACCATCGGAATCGGGCTCGTCAATTACAGCGCGGCGGATATCCGGGCCATCAAGGGCGTCCAGACGAACCGGATCAGAGCGCTCCTGGGAAGCAAGCCCTATGACGAGGTCATTCACCGGGACAACCTGGCCGTTACGGACTCAGCCGAGGAGTGGGAGGCGTTTTCGGGTTGAGCCGGCCATTTTTTCATGTATAGTGAAGGCCGGACGCTGCGGTAGCTGTTCTGCCTGAAATTCATCGACGTTCCAAACGTCCGGGAAGGGATAAAACCATGACGCTGGAGACAACCATTACCCAGATGGCGGCGGCGGCCCGAAAGGCTTCCACTGAAATCGCCCGGTGCGCCTCCTCCGTGAAAGACGAGGTGCTGCTGGACCTGGCACGGCGCATCGAGACGGATGGACCGGAGCTGAAGGCGGCCAACCAGAAGGATTTGGACCTGGCGCGGGAATCGGGACTGTCTGCCGCCATGATCGATCGGCTGACCCTGAAGGACAGCACCCTTTCCGCCATGGCCACAGGTCTTCGGGAGGTGGCGTCCCTCCCAGACCCGGTGGGTGCTACCACCCGGGCCTGGCGCCGGCCCAATGGTCTCGAGGTGGCCAAGATGCGCATTCCCCTGGGGGTCATCGGCATCATCTACGAATCACGGCCCAATGTCACGGTGGATGCCGCGGCCCTCTGCCTCAAGGCCGGAAATGCCGTTATCCTTCGCGGCGGATCCGAGGCCCTTCACTCCAACAGGGCCCTGGCGGAAAAAATCGGTTCGGCCCTCCGATCCGCCGGCCTGCCGGAGACGGCGGTGCAGGTGGTGCCGGTGCGGGACCGGGAGGCGGTCACCCTGCTCCTCTCCCAGGAGGAATCCATCGATCTGATCATTCCCAGGGGAGGCGAGGGTCTGATCCGGTTCGTGGTGGAAAACTCCAGGATCCCCGTGCTGAAGCATTACAAGGGGGTCTGCAGCGTCTATGTGGATGCGGGCGCCGATCTCGCCATGGCCGAAGAAATTGCCTTCAATGCCAAGGTCCAACGCCCCGGTGTCTGCAACGCCATGGAAACGCTCCTGGTTCACCGGGAGGTGAGCGAGGCCTTCCTGCCCCGGCTCAAGACCCGGTTCGAGGCGGCCGGTGTCGAGATTCGCGGCTGCCCGGAAACCTGCCGCATCCTGCCCGGCACCGCTGCCGCCACGGAGGCGGACTGGCCCGCGGAGTACCTGGACCTGGTGTGCGCCGTGCGGGTGGTGGACGATATGGCGGCCGCCCTCGATCACATCAGTGCCTTCGGCTCCAAGCACACCGAGGCCATCGTCACCCGGGACTATGAACGGGCCCGGCGGTTCGTGCGTGAGGCCGACGCCTCCGTGGTCCTGGTCAACGCCTCCACCCGGTTCAATGATGGGGGACAGTTGGGATTGGGGGCCGAAATCGGCATCAGCACCAGCAAGCTTCACGCCTTCGGTCCCATGGGGGTCGAAGAGCTGACCACCACCAAGTTCGTGGTCTACGGAAACGGGCAGGTCAGGAGCTGAGTGGATTGGGCGGGGAGGCAACACCACCGGTATCGGGGGACATTCGCCGTATCGGTCTCTTCGGAGGCACCTTCAACCCGGTCCACCTGGGGCACCTCCAGGCGGCCCGGACGGTCCGGGACCGACTGGCCCTGGGCACGGTGCTCTTCATCCCCGCCGCCGTTCCGCCCCACAAATCCCCCGAAGGGGTGGTACAGGTGGCCGACCGGCTGGCCATGCTCCACCTGGCCCTTGCCGACGAACCCGGATTCTGGGTGTCGGACGTGGAGTTGAAGCGCACCGGCCCCAGCTACACCATCGATACGGTACGCTGCTTCCGGACGGGGGGAGCCGCGAATACCCGGTATTACCTCATCCTCGGGCTGGACGCCTTCCTGGAATTCGATACCTGGAAATCCTATCACGCCTTGATCCGGGAAACCCCGCTGGTGGTCTTGGACAGACCCACCGGGCCGGCCGAAAGCCAGGAGAAAAGCCGACGGATCGTGCTCGACTTTCTTCGGTCGAAAATATCGGCCGATTACCGGTTTTCAGGCAAGAGGGGATGCTTTGAATGTACCGACTGGCCGCCGCTTCACCTCTTGAGCGGCGGACTGCTGCAGCTGTCAGCCACCTCGGTCCGGGAGCGGATTCGCTCCGGAGGCCGACTCGATGGGGTGGTGCCGGCCGCTGTGGGCGCATATATACGAGAGAAAGGACTTTACCGGTGACCCATCTGGAAAACGAGCTACCCGCCGATGCGCTGGATGTGTATGCCAGGGCGGCCCTTGGGAGAAAGGCGCGCCATCTCGTGGTACTCGATGTTCATGAGCTGTCCTCGGTGGCGGATGCGTTTCTGATCTGCAGCGGCACCTCCCACCGGCAGGTGACCGCCATCGCCGAACACATCAAGATCGAGCTCAAGAAG
This sequence comes from uncultured Desulfobacterales bacterium, assembly GCA_964407825.1. Classification (GTDB taxonomy): domain Bacteria; phylum Desulfobacterota; class Desulfobacteria; order Desulfobacterales; family JAFDDL01; genus CAYOXD01. The sequence continues at coordinate 15,461 of CAYOXD010000050.1, forward strand.
CAGCGCATCTTCCCCCTCGGCGTGGAGGGCCTCAAGGAGGGCCATTGGGTGGTGATGGACTATGGCCACGTGATTATCCACATATTCTACGAACCCACCCGCCTGTTTTACGATATCGAGGGCCTCTGGTCCGATGCCAGGCGCGTGACAACCCGGAGCATGGCCGAAGCGGCCGCGCTGGAACCCACTACGGAGCAACCCAACGATGAACCGGCCTAACCCACTTCTTTTAATGATTCTCGATGGATGGGGTATAAACCCCGAAACTCGGGGAAATGCCGTGTCCCAGGCCCGCACCCCCTCCTTGGATCGTCTGCAAAACACCTATCCCGGCACCCGGCTGCGCTGCTCCGGGGAAGCCGTGGGGCTTCCGCCGGGATACATGGGAAACTCCGAGGTGGGGCATCTGAACATCGGCGCCGGCCGGGTGGTCTACCAGGACCTGATGCGTATCAACCGGGCCATTTCAGACGGCAGCTTTTTCGAAAACGAGACCTTCGGCGCCCTGATGGAGGGGGTCCGGGAGCGCGGCGGCGCCTTGCACCTCATGGGGCTGTGCTCGGACAGCGGGGTCCACAGCCACCTCGATCACCTCTACGCCCTTCTCAAGATGGCAAGGGACAGGGGACTTAAGCAGGTCTTTATCCATCCCATCATGGACGGCCGGGACAGCCCGCCGGACAGCGGCATCGGCTATCTGGACCAGGTCCGCCAACATATCGAGGCCATCGGCATCGGCCGGATCGCCACCGTTTGCGGACGGTTCTATGCCATGGACCGGGACAAGCGTTGGGAACGCACCGGCGAGGCCTATGCCCTGTACACCGAGGCAACCGGCCGAAGGGAAAGCGATCCGGGAGAGGCCGTCTCTGCTGCCTACGGCCGGGGGGAAACCGATGAATTCATCAAACCGGTGGTCCTTGTGGACGGGCAGGGATCTCCCCTGGGCCCCTTTCGGCCCGAGGACGGGCTCATCGTCTTCAACTTCCGGGCGGACCGGATGCGCCAGATCACCCGGGCCCTGATGGACCCGGACTTTGAGGCGGATTGGCGCGGCCCGCTGCCGGTGCTTTCAAGCCTGGCGTGCATGACCGTTTATGAGGAGGCCTTCGAGCTGCCCGTGGCGTTCCCGCCGGTGCGGCTCAAGAACATTCTCGGTGAGGTGCTGAGCCGCCAGGGCCTGCGCCAGCTTCGAATCGCGGAGACGGAAAAGTATGCCCATGTCACCTATTTTTTCAACGGCGGCGAGGAGACGCCCTTTCCGCAGGAGGACCGGCAGCTCATCGCCTCCCCCCGGGAGGTGGCCACCTACGACGAAAAACCCGAGATGAGCGCCTATCTCGTGACGGACGCCCTGCTGAAGCGGCTGGAGGCCCCCCCGGACGTGATCGTCCTTAACTTCGCCAATATGGACATGGTGGGCCATACGGGCAATCTGGCCGCGGCCATCCAGGCCTGCGAGACCGTGGACGCCTGCGTGGACAGGATCGTTGCCAGAATCCGGGAGCTGGGGGGCGCCGTGCTCATCACCGCCGATCACGGCAACGCAGAAAAGATGCTGGAGGAAAACGGCGCCGTGCACACAGCCCACACCTGCAACGAGGTCCCCCTGGTGCTGGTGGACGATACCCGGAAGGAAGTCCGCCTTCAGGAGGGCATCCTGGGCGATATCGCTCCCACGATGCTGGATATCCTCGGCATCGACGCACCGCCTGAAATGACGGGCAAGAGCCTACTGAAAGGGCAGTGACCGTGACCGTTCAAAAACCCTATGGCTTTATAACAGACTTCATAACGGGCAAAAACCTGCCGGACATCGGGGCCGAGGCCAACCGCCAGGCCGTGGAAAAGATCCTCGTGGAAGAAAAAGGCTACCGGCCCGCCGACATCGAGGTGGCGGTGCCCCTTTCCTTCACCGTGGCGGGCGAGGCCTACCACGCCTCGGTGGATCTGGTGGTTTCGGCGGCCGGGAGGCGTGCCATGGTGATCAAATGCGCGGCAGGCTCGCTGGGCTCCAGGGAGCGGGAGATCGTCTCGGCCGGTCGGCTCCTCGATGCCCATCAGATCCCCCTCGCGGTGGTGTCCGACGGCGTCACCGCGGTGGTACTCGATACCCTGACGGGAAAGAAAAAAGGGGAGGCCCTGGCGGCCATCCCCACCCGAAGCGAGCTCGAGGACTATGTGAAAAGCCACGAGCCCGTCCCCCTTGCCGAGAAAAAACGGGATCGCGAGCAGCTCGTTTTTCGCACCTATGACATGGAAAACGTCAATATCCTGAAAAAATAGACGCTCGCTGCTGTTGACATTGTTATGACACACCAAGCAAGCGACCCGGTCAAGGGCCGCTCCTGACTTGGACCCAACCCCTCTATGAATTGCCCTGCAATTCTGACTGAATCCGATTTTTCGCAGTCCCGTCCACCGCGTTACGCCATTGGATGGATCTGTCCATCATCGTTTTCTTGCTGGTTTTCAATGCCGTGATCGGTGTTTGGGAGGAGCATGAAGCCGCCCCCCCCCCTGGAAGCCCTCATAACGCCGCTGGCCCTCAATGCCCGGCGATCTGGATGACCATGCCGACCCGTGCTCCAGCAGGTTGGGGGGCTTGTCCCAAAAGTCGATTTAATGTTACACGCTGGATGCAATTCTGTCATTTAAGTGCGAGCTGTCGGCTGGGCATCAGGTGGCAGTCGAATCGAACATTCTGTAGGAGTCTCCTATGATCTCAACCATGGTTGTCCATCTATGCCGCTGGCAGTTTGCCGCCACCGCCCTGTACCATTTTCTGTTTGTCCCGCTGACCCTTGGGCTGGGTTTCCTCATCGCTGCCATGGAAACCGTCTATGTCATCACCAATAAAGAAATCTATAAACAAATGACCCAGTTCTGGAGCAAGTTGTTTGCTATCAACTTTGCCCTGGGAGTGGCAACCGGACTCACCATGGAGTTCGAGTTCGGCACCAACTGGTCCTTTTTTTCCCATTATGTCGGTGACATCTTTGGCGCACCCCTGGCTATCGAAGGGCTGATGGCATTTTTTCTGGAATCGACCTTCGTGGGACTGATGTTTTTCGGCTGGAACCGGATGGGGCGCGTCAGTCATCTGGTGGCGACTTACCTGGCGGCCCTTGGAGCGAATCTGTCGGCGCTGTGGATTCTAGTCGCCAACGCGTTCATGCAAAGTCCGGCAGGGGCTTACTTCGACCCCCTGACCATGCGGATGCAGCTGCACAGCTTTGGCCAACTCTTTTTCAGCCCCGACGCACAAAGGAAATTCGTTCATACCACCGCCGCCGGCTATGTCACTGCGAGCATTTTCGTCATGGCCATCAGCGGCTGGTACCTGCTGAAGGGCCGGCATCTGCCGCTGGCCAGACGATCCTTTCGGATTGCCGCCATTTTCGGCATCTTGTCCATCATCGCCAACATCACCCTGGGCGATGCGCTGGGCTACCTGGTCGGTCAAATGCAGCCGAGCAAACTGGCAGCCATGGAGGCGCTCTGGAAAACCGAGCCGCCGCCGGCGGGATTCAACCTCATTGCCTTTCCCAGCCAATCCCAACAAAAGAATCTTTTTGCCATCAAGATCCCCTACCTCCTGACCCCCTTGATCACCCACACGCTCACCCGCACCATTACAGGCATCGATGAGATCGAAAAGAAGGCCTTGCAGCGCATCAAGAACGGCATTCCAGCGCTGGTGGCACTCAAGAAATTAAATCGGGACCCCAGTGACAAACAGGCTTTGGAACAGTTCAAGGCCCACCGGAAAGACCTCGGCTATGCCCTCCTGCTCAAGCGCTTCTCGCCTCACCAGGATGTGACGCAGGCCACCCCGGCCGATATCGAACGGGCCGCCCGGGCCACCCTTCCCGACATACCGATTGTCTTCTGGTCCTTTCGGATCATGGTGGCAGCCGGATTTGCCCTGCTGTTCCTCATGGTCTACACGGCCTTCTCTTCCTTGAAAAACATGGTGGAACGCAGGCGGTGGCTGCTGAAGCTGCTGCCGTGGACGATCCCCCTTCCGTTCATCGCCTGCGAGGCGGGCTGGATAACGGCCGAAATGGGCCGGCAACCGTGGGCCGTTTATGGCATGCTGCCCACCTGGGAGGCCGCATCCAGCCACACGGTGGGATACATGATTTTCTCTCTGGGCGGCTTTGTGCTGTTGTATAGTGCTTTCATAGCGGTGGAAATGGCACTGATGTTCAAATTCGCCCGCCAGGGTCCGGACGAAAATGCAAGTCGATAAGGAGGCATAATGCATCCATATGTGGTACTCAAGATAGTCTGGTGGGGGCTTCTTCTGGTGTTGCTCATGGGCATGGCCACCATGATGGGCATGGACATGGGAGTGGGCATGGCCCTGCGCTACGTCGCCCGCACCGATAGGGAACGCCGCACCGTGCTCAATATCATCGGCCCGCACTGGGATGGCAATCAGGTATGGTTCATCCTCGGCGGCGGAGCGATCTTCGCCGCCTGGCCAACCATTTACGCTACCGCCTTTTCCGGTCTCTACATCGTCATGCTGATTCTGCTCTGGAGCATGATCGTGCGCCCCCTGGGTTTCGAATATCGCAGTAAGCTGCCGTCCCCGCGCTGGCGCAATATCTGGGACTGGGCCCTCGTTGTCAGCGGGTTCGTGCCCATGCTGGTCTACGGTGCCGCCATGGGGAATATGCTAAAAGGGGTGCCCTTCTATTTCGATTGGGATATGGCCTCGCATTATACGGGCAGCTTCATTTGGCTCTTCAACCCCTTTTCGATTCTGGCGGGCTTTGTGGCCGTGACCATGGCCGTCTATCAAGGCTGCACCATGATCATGAACCGCGCCGAAGGGGCGATCCATGCGCGTGCCAAGCGTGCCGGAACCATCGGCGGCTGCCTCACCTTGATCTTGTTCACGGTGGCAGGCATCTGGGTCAGCCAACTGCCCGGCTACGTCATCACCGCAGGCGCGAGCCCCGACGGTATGGCCAATCCCCTCCACAAGAGCGTTGCCCTGATGGCGGGGGCCTGGTTCGACAATTTCTCCGCCCATCCCCTCCTTTGGGGGATCCCGCTCTTAACCTATGGGGCGCTCATTGCGGGTCTGTTCCTGCTGCGCCGGGATTGCTCCCATACGGCCTGGTGGCTCGGCGCCGGTGCCTGGATCGGTATCATCGGCACGGTCGGTGCCGCGATGTTCCCCTTCATGATGCCGTCCAGTTCCCACCCCGGCATGAGTCTCACGGTCTGGGACGCCTCTTCCAGCCAGTTGACCCTGACCTGGATGCTGGGCGCCGCCGTGGTGTTTGTTCCCGCCATCATTGCCTATACCAGCTGGGCCTTCTGGGTGATGCGCGGCAAGGTGAAGGAAATCGACGCGGACCATGGCTACTGATACCGTTTCTTTCAATTAAGGATAAACGATGGGTTTTTGGACTTTTCTTCTCTATTTGGCGATTGCGCTCGGGCTGCTGTTCATGTCAATGCTGCTTGGAAGCCGGGCACCCTGGTACTTTGCCTGGATACTGGGCACCGCCCTGGCCCTTGTGATCGCCATTGCCAGCGGTGTTCTGTTTGAAGCCCAGGAAGAACGCGAACAGCAGGAAAAGGGCACCCGGTAAAGCCATGCCGAACAATCTGGAACAGTGGCTGGGAAGGACGGCTCGGCTTACCCGGCTGCCCCTGACGCTGGCAACCGCCCTCGGCCTGCTGTCCGGGTGGGCACTGATCGGGCAGGCGTGGCTGCTCGCCAGAGTGGTGAATGGGATCATTTTCCGGCACGCCGAGCTGGCGACGGTATGGCCGTGGCTTTGGACGCTGCTCGGCGTTTTCGCCCTGCGCGCGTTGCTGGCATTGCTCAGCGAACAGGCGGCGTTCCATGCCGCGGCCGGAATCAAGGCCCGGGTCAGAGATGCCCTTTTCCGCCATCTGCAAGTGCTGGGGCCGGTCTATCTTCACAACCAAAGCAGCGGAGAACTGGCCAACACGGTGGTGGACGGGGTTGAGGCGCTCGAGGCCTATTATGCACGGTTTCTGCCGCAACTGGCGCTGGCCGCGCTGCTGCCCCTGTCCATTCTGGCCTTCGTCTTCCCCGAGGACTGGCGGGCGGGATTGATTCTGCTCATCACCGCCCCGCTCATTCCCGTTGCCATGATGTTCATCGGCAAGGGCGCCGAACAGCTCAATCAGAAGCAGTGGCGCAAATTGGCGCGCATGAGCGCGCATTTCCTGG
>CAYOXD010000051.1:0-21323 GCA_964407825.1 uncultured Desulfobacterales bacterium
CTGTAACGGGTGATTAGCCATTTCGCGGGGTGCGCCGCGCGTATAGGGGCTGTCCACGGCGGATCAGGTGACAATCTTGAGAATGGCCGGTTGTTTTCGTTGGGGGGCGGGCGGGATCTGCCGGGGGTATCCCACGATGAGGGGCGCGATGATCCGATATCCCTCGGGAACGCCGATGGCGGTCAACAAGGCGGGATCCAGGATCTCTCTTCCCAGTCCGATCCAGCAGGTCCCCAGCCCCCTGGCGGTGGCCGAAAACATGAAGTAAGCGGCGGCCAGCGTCACATCGAACACCAGGGAGGGGATTTTGGGGTTTCCCACGATATAGACCAGGCCCGGGGCATTGTGAAAGATGTTGAAGGAGGGTTGTTCCAACTCGGCCAGATAGGGGGTCATGGGCGAGCCGGGCTGTTGTTTGATGCGTGCGACGATGTTTCCCTTCGCCTCGTCCGAGAGGGCCTTTATCATCTTTCTGTCCAGCACCACGATGAAATGCCAGGGTTGGTTGTTGGCGGCGCTGGGGGCCTGGCAGCTGTCCTGGATCAGTTGAAGAATCAGGTCCTGGGGGACCGGTTTGTCAAGGAAATCCCTGACGGATCGCCGTTGATGGAGCAGTTGTTCGAAGGTCAGCATGATGTTTCCTTGTTTCGAATCGTGCGTGATTGCTGTCTGCCGTGACCGGCTGCTTGTCGGATTCTATAGCATACCGAGCGGTTGCAGGCAAAGGCCGATGTTTCCCCATCCCGGGTCGATCACCTGTAAGAACATCCGATTTTTCCTCTTTGCCTTTTGGCCATGTACGGTGCTATGTTCTTAACAGGCTGAATTTTCGAATAGACCTCGGGACCGACCGGGGGGGCGCCATTGATGGATGAGGGGAAAGGAGACGGCATGGACGGCGATTGTCTGTTCTGCAGGATTGCCCGGGGGGAAACCGACACCCGGTTCCTGCTTGAAACCGATACCCTGGTGGCATTTCGGGACATCCATCCCCATGCACCGGTTCACCTCCTGATCGTCCCCAAGCGACACATCCGCAGCATCAACGATCTTACCGACGCCGACCGGGGTGTTCTGGCCGATCTCATGATGAGCGCCCGGGATCTTGCCAAGACCGAGGGGGTCGATCAATCCGGATACAAGCTGCTGTTCAATGTCGAGCGGGGCGGGGGGCAGGTGATTTTCCATCTTCACCTTCATCTGATGGGAGGATGGAACAGATAGCCCTGGCGCCATTGGGCCTTCGAATCGAAAAACCGGTCCACCACCGCCTGGTATTTGTTCAGGCTGCCCGCTTTTTTTATATGTTTGAAAACCGTTTGTCCATTTTCGAAGGACGCGGCAAAGTACTCCCAGTAGCCCTTCATCCGGCCCAGTACATGCGAGGGGCCGCTGAATTCCGCACGGTATGCGTCCAGCAGATCGTCATGAAAGCGTCTGAAACGCTCCACGGGCTGGTGGATTTTATCGGTCCCGCGGCGCAGCATCTCCGGCAGAAAGGGATTTGCAAGCAGCCCCCGGCCGAGCATCCATCGGGAGATCGACGGGAACCGGCCGCGCAGCCGGGTGAAGCCGTTCAGGTCGAAGATGTCGCCGTTATAGACAACTGGAAGAGCCGACAGGGACAGGACGGTTTCGAAGGTATCCAGATCCACCCCGCCGGTGTACATCTGGATACCGGTCCGGGGATGGATGATGAGCTCCCTCAGGGGATAGCGGTTTAAGATGGCCATGAGTTCGAATATCTCGTCCGGCCGTTTTCTGCCGAGCCTCAGCTTGATGGACAGACGGTTTGGGAGCCGGGGCACCGCAATGTCCAGAAACCGGTCCACCAGGTCCGGATGGTTCAGGAGCCCCGATCCGCGCCGCTTCTTGGCCACCATGGGAAAGGGACAGCCCAGGTTCCAGTTGACGGTGTCGTAGCCGAGGTCGAAGGCGGCCCGTGAGAGACGGACAAAATCATGGGGCCTGTTTCCAATGAACTGGGGGATGACCGGCATGCCCGGGTTCTTTTCCGGCGCGATGTCCCTGAGCAGGGCGGGGTTGATGCGCTCCGCCGAAACAGTGGCGATAAAGGGAGCGATGGCCGCATCGATCCCGCTGAAATGCTTTTTAAAAAGATTCCGGTAAACGGCGCTGGTGAATCCCCGCATGGGGGCGAGATAAAAAAAAGATCGTGTCACGGTCCCGTTATAAATTTAATCCCGATTCGGCTGGGCCTGAAGTTTGTAGTTTCTCCGTCGCTGCCGGTGGGCACTTCGGAGGGCACCTGTCCCGGATAAAGGGTCTAATCCAGTTGGGCCTCAAGTTTCAAGCGCTAAGTTACAACGCCTCTCGAAGGGATGCATGCTGAAACGTGTATGCTTCGGCATGCCTTGACATGAGGGCACGCCTCGTATTACTTCCTTCCCGCAAGAAGAAAATGTTACGGGGGCTGAAACTTCCGGCGCGGCCGGATGGGGAGGGAAATCATGAAGAAGGCGTTAATTACAGGGGTTACCGGTCAGGATGGTGCCTACCTGGCGGAGTTGCTGCTCTCAAAGGGGTATGAGGTCCACGGAATCAAGAGACGATCTTCGCTTTTCAATACGGACCGCGTCGATCATCTGTACCAGGACCCGCATGATAAGGATCGGCAATTTGTCCTGCACTACGGCGATCTGACGGACGCCTCCAACCTGATCCGCATCCTGCAGGAGGTGCAGCCCGACGAAGTCTACAACCTGGCGGCCCAGAGCCATGTGCAGGTGTCCTTCGAATCCGCTGAGTACACGGCGGATGTGGATGCCGTGGGGACCCTGCGGCTGCTGGAGGGCATCCGGCTCCTGGGGCTGGAGAAAAAGACGCGCTTTTACCAGGCCTCCACCTCCGAGCTCTATGGCAAGGTTCAGGAAACGCCCCAGACCGAGAAAACGCCCTTTTACCCCCGATCGCCCTATGCATGCGCCAAATTGTACGCTTACTGGATCACGGTCAATTACCGGGAAGCCTACGGTATTTATGCCTGCAACGGGATCCTCTTCAATCACGAGTCTCCGATCCGGGGGGAAACCTTCGTGACGCGGAAGATTACCCGGGCCCTGTGCCGCATCTATCTGGGCATGCAGCGCTGCCTCTATTTGGGAAATCTCAACGCCCTGCGGGATTGGGGCCATGCCAGGGACTATGTGAAGATGCAATGGATGATGCTGCAGCAGGAGGCTCCCGATGATTATGTGATCGCCACCGGTGAGCAGCATTCCGTTCGGGAGTTTGTGGAAGCCTGCGCCAAGGAACTGGGGATCGCCATCCGCTGGGAAGGGGAGGGGATTCAGGAGCGGGGCATCAATGTGGCCAACGGCAAGACCATCGTGGCCGTCGATCCGAGATATTTCAGGCCGACCGAGGTGGAGACGCTGCTGGGGGACCCCTCCAAGGCGAAACAAAACCTCGGTTGGGAGCCGGCCATCAGCTTCGAAGCGCTGGTGAAGGAGATGACGCGGACGGATCTCGAGGAGGCAAAGCGGGACGAGCTCTGCCAGCGGGCCGGCTTCAAGGTGAATCAGTACGCCGAATGATCCGCCTCGGACCGAATCCCGGAGGGAGGTTTTAAAACCACTTCTAATGTTTCGCTGCCTGGGGTTTGACGATCAGGAGAATCAGCAACAGAAAGAAGCTGCCGAACAGGGCAAAAATAAAGCAGTGCCGGAAGGTATCCTGAAAGCCGAAGCTCAGGGCCTGGAGCCCCTGCACCTTGCCGAGGAAAAGATGCGCCTTTATCGCCGCAACCTTTCCAGGGAACAGGGCCTCCAGCCGCATGGCGGTTATTTCCACGTACCGCTGCACATAATCGTGATTCTGAAGGGTGGCGATCCCCTCGAAATGAATGGCCTGGCTCTTTTCCAGCGTGTTGGTGGCGATGGCCGTGCCCAGGGAGCCGCCCACGAACCGGAAGTAGTGCAACAGGCTCACCCCCTGGGCGGTCTTTTCCTTCAAATTCCCCAGCGCCATGGCCGACAGGGGAGCGAAGAAGCACCCCAGCCCGATGCCCAGCGGAATGGTGGTAATGGCGGCCTGAACAGACGGCGTGTAGTAGTTGAGGGAGGGTAGGAGCTGGTAGCTCGTGTAAAGGTAGAGCAGACAGCTTCCCGCCAGGACGCGATGGGGCCCGAACCGGTCGCTCAGGATGCCGGCCACGGGCGAGAAGATGGCGATGAACATGGCAAAGGCCAGCATGTGAAGCCCCGTGTCAAACGTTCCCAACTGCTTCAGGGTTTCATAATAGAGGGGAAGCAGATAGAAGAGCTGATATATGGAAAGCCCCATCACGAAAAAATAAAACCCCATGGACAGCATGTAAATCTTGTTTTTGAAGATTCCCGGATCGATGAGCCTGTTGCCGGAGAGTATTTCCGACAGAACAAAGAGCACCAGGGCCATGGCCGCTCCGAAGGCCAGCAGCCCGATGGTGGTGGACTGGAACCAGCCGAGCTGCTGGCCCTTGGACAGGAGGAACAGCAGGGAGACCGTAAAGCTGCCGATGAAAAAATAGCTGACGAAGTTGAACTTGAGACGCATCCGATGGGTCACCAGGATGGGCAGAAAGCTTAAGGCCGCAACGAAATTGAGCGCTCCCACCGGCAGGTTGATAAAGAATACCCACCGCCAGCTCAGGTGCTGGGTGATATACCCGCCCACCGTCGGCCCCAGGGACGGGGCGAAACTGACGCCCATGGCGTAGATGCCCATGGCGAGCCCCTTCTTGTTCGGCGGATAGATGGCAAACAGGATCGTCTGGGCCGATGCCATGACGAAGGCCTCGCCCGTTCCCTGCAGGACGCGGTAGGCGATCATCTCCGGCAGGGTCCCGGCCATTCCGCAAAGCACGCTTGCGGTGGTGAAAACGGCAAGCCCGATGATGAACAGGCGCTTTAGCCCGAGCACGTGACTCAGGTTGTGCGTCAGCAGAAGCGCGACGGCGGCGGCGGTCATATAGGCCGTGATGACCCATTGGATGCCGTACAGGTCGGTGGCGAGGGGGCCGATCATCTTGGGGATCACCACGTCCACGACCGTGGTGTCCAAAATGGCCATAAAGGCGCCGGTCATGATGATGACCGTCAGAAAGCCCCGGTAGACAGGAGAAATGGTTTGGTAAAAGGGGATTTCAGGGTCCTGTTCCCGCATCATCGCCTCTTCCGGCGGATCTGCACCTCACCGCTCAATCCCACCTGCAAGAGCTGTTTGTCCCCCTGGGTGATGCGGATGCGCACCGGTACCCGCTGGGCCACCTTGGTGAATTCCCCTGCCGAGATGTCCCGGGGGGCAAGGGCAAAGGTGGCGGCCGAGGCGGGCAGCACCTGGGAGACAACGCCCCTGTATGTCTGATCCGGATAGGCGTCGATCTGGATGCGCACCGGATCCCCCGGCACCACGCCGCTGAGCTTGTCTTCACTAAGGAGCGCCACGATGAAGAGATCCTCCGGATTCAACACCGCGTAGATCGCGCTCGATGGGGAGACGATATCGCCCGCACTCACAAATTTTTTGGCGATTCTGCCGGAGATGGGACTTTTAAGTGCGCAGGCGGCGATGTGGGTCCGGGCGTCCTCCAGGGAGGCGGTAAGGGAGGCGATCTGTTGGGCCATGGCCCGGATGCTTTTTCGAACCTCCGCGATCTGCATCCGCTGGGCTTCCGCCAGCCGGACCCCCAGTTTTGCCGAGTCCATGGAGGCAGCCATGGCCCCTGCCTCTTCCACAACTGCCCGCTTGGCGGCCTCCTGGGCCTGGAGCCGGGTGCCGATATCTTCGGCCTTGCGCTTGGCCACGGCCCGGGCCTGGTAGAGGGCCTCAAAACGGTGTTTGTCCCGTTTGAGCTGGTCGATAAGTGCCTGAACGCTGGCGGCCTTTGCATCCAGAGCGGCCTTCTGCTTCTTGAGCTGTCCTACCTTGGCATGGGCGATTTTTACGTTCAGGGCGATCTGCCTTTGAAGCCGCTCCAGGAGCAGGCGCTTGGCCGCCCGTTTGTCCCGGACCTCCCGGATCTGCGCCGCCAGCCGTTTTGCCGCCAGCCGATAGGTCGTATCGTCGATGGTGGCGATCACCTGGCCCGCCGACACCGGATCCCCCTCCTTCTTCCGCATGGTCAGGACTCGGCCGTTGACCCGGTCGAAGCCGAGGGTGGCCAGGGAATCCGTTCGGACAAAGACTGCGTCCGTCACGGCATAGGCCAGGCGGTGATGCACGAACCACACCGCCATGATCGCAATCACCAGGGCGCCAAGGATCAAGAGGGCGACCGCAAGCCTTTTCCCTTTTTCCCCCGCGTTCGCAAATGGACTCATAAGGGCAGATCTCCTTGAAACGATTCGGTTCCGGCGCCATCCCGCCGCGGACCGATGCCTTCTATCAGGAGCCGGACGATGTGCGCGGCGACGATGTCGGGATTGTCGTGCTCCGGCCGGTTGCCAGGTAGAAATTTCCGCATACCGGCGATCTGGTAGTGATGAACGGTGAGGGAAACGATCGACATGCAAAGGAGGAAGGGATCGAAGTCCGGCGCCAGCTCCCGGCAAAGCCCCATCACATCCGCGAAGACATCCCGGAACACCGCGTCCACCACCAGTTGGAGACGCCCTTGGTCCCCGTCAAGGATTTCCCGATGAATGAGCCGGGTGAAGACCGGGTCCCGGCTCAACTGCAGGCAGAAGCGGTGAATCAGGTTGCGCAACCGTTCGGCCGGCGGCGCGTCACCGGCGAGCGCTGCCCTGATATCCCGGGCCCGGCCGGCAAAGGCCCGTTTCACGGCGGCCAGGTACAGGGCCTGTTTTCCGGGGAAATGGTGGTAGAAGGAGCCGGCGGTGATCCCCGCCTCGACGGCGGCCTCCCGCATGGTGACCCGGTTGTATCCCTTTTCCGCAAAGAGGGGGATCACCTTTGACAGAATGCGGTTTCGGCAGGTGGAGGGTGTCGGGCGCATGGTCATCTCCTCAAGGTGTGTGGCCGGTGGCAGGGGGGGAGGGCGGCATCAACCGCGTGCCGCCATTTCCCGGCGCCTGCCGGGGCATCCGGCCGACCGCCCGGTCCAGGGCGGCGGCCGCGATCTGATATCCGTACAGGGCACCGTAATAGTTGCTCTCCGCGCGGGTAAGATCGGCCCGGGCATCGATGACATCGAGGGAGGCGGCAATGTTCTCCCTGTAGCGCAGGTTGGTGATGCGGTAGCCCTCCCGAGCCTGTGACAGGGCCTCCTGCGCGGTATGGATGTTCGCATGGGCCACCCGAAGTCCCAGAAAGGCCCGCTTCACCTCGAGCCGGACATCGTCTTCAAGGAGGTGAAGCTTCGCCGTCAGGGCATTTCTCTCATGTATGCGGCGCTGAACGGCCTCATGGCGCTTGCCCCATGAAATGAGATTCCATCTGGCTTCGACGGCGACAGCGGCGTTGTGCGAGTTGCTGTAGTCGTTGACGGAGGCGGCTGCGTTCTGGCCGTTTTGCTCGTACCCGCCCGTGAGGGAGATGTCGGGATAGTAGGCGCTCCTGGCCAGACGGATGGCCAGGTTCGCCTGTTTTTCCGCCAGGCGCAGCGCCTGAACCACCGGCCGGTTGGAGACCGCCTCGGCCAGCAGGGGCGCCAGGGCCGGCGGCATGACCGGAAGACCCGGCGCGTCCGCCACCCGCGTTCGTCGATCGATGGGAAGACTGAGCAGCAGGTTGAAGGCCGATACGGCCATTTCCACCTGGCTCGCGACAGTGGTGGCCTTCTGGCGGGCATCGGAGAGGGCCACCCGGGATTTGAGCAGGTCATTGTATGGGATCAAGCCCTGCTGATAGAATCGGGTCGCGTCCTTCAGATGGGCGGTGAGCTGGTCGAGCGCCTCGTCGGCCGTACGGCGAAGCTGTTTTGCCATGAGTACATTGAAGTAGCCCGTTTTCACCGCCTTCACCACCGACAGGAGGGCCTGGCGCCGCTCCTCGCTCTTGACATCGACCCCCAGTTTTTCCATTTCATGCCGGGTGATCAGGGCAAATCCGGCAAAGAGCGGCTGGCGAAGGGTCACGTCCCAGTGGTACTGGTTGACGGCATCGGTATCGAAGGGCTGCCCGTTAAAGAGAATGAAGGGTGCCTCTTTCAGGTGCCTGTATCCGTATGCCGCGGATACGGTGGGGAACATATCGGCCAGCGATCCTTTTGCCGCATTTTCCTGGGCGACCAGCGCCTCGGTGGCCTGACGGATGAGATCACTGTTCCGCAATGCCCTGGACACCGCCGCATCAACCGTCACTGCCACGGGAAACGGCCTGTTCTGCGCCGATGCGGCAACCGGTGCAAGGAGCAGGAGCATTACGGCAATCACCAGCCGGTACCCTATACATCTTGTCATCATCGCGACTCCCTGAACCCCATTCTCGACCAAACGCTCGTTTGGGTTATAGGGAGTCTTTCAGGTCCCTGTCAAGCATTCGTTTTGTTTTCCCTACCAGGCCTTTCTGGCCACCCCTGGGGTCAGTGTGGGAATTAGAAGGTGTTTTGCATTTTACGCTTATTACGGATATGAAGGAGATATTCGCGCGCAGCGCCAGACCCTTCTATAAACGATATTTTATATTTTCGAATCGGGATCGATATCGCTATCGTTCCCAGCATTCGATTCCAATACCGATTGCGATTCCGATCATCCATTGTGAGAGAGGGATTCTCAGATTGAATCGGTAAGAATCGGGGGCCATAGACAACGCGGTCAAATTCCGGAGGTGCAAGGGTGAGATACCTGGGTGTTCTTATTCTGGCGGCACTGGTGATGATTCCCGATGGCAGGGTGAGCGGCGCCGGCGGCGCGGCGATGCATGACAGGAATCCGAAGCCCCTCACCCTATTGAACATCATCCCCAGCGGCGTGGACGTGCCGCCGGGGCGGCAGATCGTCTTTCAGTTCAACCGCCAGGTGGTGCCCCTGGGACGCATGGACCGGGAGGCCTCCCAGATCCCCATCTCCATTTCGCCGGTTGTCAAGTGCCAGTGGCGCTGGCTCAACACGAGCACCCTGGCCTGCATGATGGATGAGGCCTCGGCCCTGGCGCCCGCGACCCGGTATGAAATCGTCGTGAATCCCGGGATTCGCGCACAGGACGGCGCCACCCTGAAAAAACCCGTGCGGCACAGCTTCACCACCGAGCGTCCCAAGGTCGTTCATGCCTGGTTCAAGACCTGGGAGGGTCCCGGCACGCCGGATATCCGTCTTACCTTCAATCAGCCCGTATCCCGGAGAAGCGTTGAGCGGCACGTGTTCCTGCGCCTTCCGGGGAAGGCGGGCAGCCGCATCACCCTGCGGGTGCGGCCCGATGCGGACGATCGGGAGATCCCAGCCATCCTGCCGCTGCCCGGTGAGAAGCTCGCCCTGATCGCTCCTCCGGCGCGTCCGGCCCCAAAGGGGGCCCCATCAAAACAGAAGGGACAGGAGGCCAGGCGGGTCTGGCTGATTTCGCCGGCAACCGGGCTGCCCCTGGATGCCTCGGTGTATCTTCGGGTGGAGCCGGGTCTCCGATCGGCCGCCGGCCCGGAGCGCGGGGTGGAAAATCGGGTTCTCGTGGCCTTCGACACCTTTCCGGCGTTCACCTTCGAGGGCGTCCAATGCACGGTCAACGCTTCGAACCGGGTCCTGATCAAAGCCGATGGGGCCGGTGACGCGGCGGCCCCCCGATGCAACCCGCTTCAGCCCGTATACCTCGTCTTTTCCTCTCCGGTTACGCGGGAGGCGGTCAAAAAGCATGTCACCATCCAGCCGGACCTTGCCGGCGGCAGAGCGGGCTATGATCCGTGGGCGCCCTATTACGGAAACCCCTCCCTGTCCTCACCCCACAGACGGGGACGCAAATACCGCGTTCCACTGCCCGGCCCCCTGAAGGCCTATGCGGACTATCACCTCGAGACTGGCCCGGCCGGGCTCCAGGACATGTTCGGCCGCGTGCTTCCATCACCGATCGCCATGGGGTTTGCCACCGACCACCGGCTGCCGGACTTCCGCCTCGTCACTCCCATGGCGGTTCTGGAGGAAAATGCCGACACGGATATGGCGCTCGTGGTCACCAATCTCGATCGCGTCACCCTGACCTACGACCGGTTGACCGCCGGCGGGAAGGCCCTTTCCCTGAAGCAGGACATCGATCTTCCCGGGGTCAGGGACGTGGCCTACCGGATTCCCGCCCGGGTTCGAAAATTGCTGGGGGGCCGATCCGGCGTGGTCCAGGGCACGCTTTCCTCCGTCCCGGAGGTCTCCAAGACGCCCGGGGAGAGATGGTTTTACGCCCAGGTGACCCCCTACCAGGTCCATGTCAAGCTCGGACATTTCAATACGCTCGCGTGGGTGACAAGCCTTAGCACCGGAAAGCCGGTGAGGGGCGCCTCGGTGGAAATCTGCCGGGACACCTATCGGGGCCTTTCGGCCGCCCCCCAGGTCCTGAGCGCTGGGACCACCGATGCCGCGGGGACCGTGGTGCTCTCGGGCACCGAAAAGATCGATCCGCAGCTGAAGCTCTTCTATCCGCGGCACAGGACCGATCCCCGCCTCTTTGTTCGGGTCCATAAGGGGGGGGAGATGGCCTCGCTCCCCCTGGACTACCCATTCCAGGTCGATACCTACCAGGTCTCCAAGTATTCGATCTGGCCCCATGCGCACCACCGCTACGGCCATATCCATGCCTGGGGGACGACCGCCCAGGGCGTCTACCGGGCCGGCGACACCATCCAGTACAAATTCTATGTGCGCGATCAGAACAACGAGACCCTCGTGCCGGCGCCCAGGGACGGCTACCGCCTGACGGTCGTCGATCCCATGGGAAAGACGGTGTACGAGGAGAAGGCGCTGGCCCTGTCCGCGTTCGGGGCCGGCCAGGGCGAATTTGTCGTGCCGAAGACCGGCGCCGTGGGATGGTACCGGTTTCGGCTTTCGGCCCCCTTCCTGGAATCGACCCTGGAGCCCATGCGGGTGCTGGTGAGCGATTTTACCCCCGCGGCCTTTCATGTCACGACGGATGTCAACGGCCGGCTCTTTCGGCCCGGCCAGGAGATGGAGGTCACCACCCGGGCCCGGCTCCATGCGGGCGGCCCCTATGCGGATGCCGCCGCCCGGGTGACCGTCACCTTGTCGGCCGGGGCCTTTCATCCGGATAATCCGGCGGCCGAGGGCTTCAGCTTCGACACCTCTCCTCCCGGAACGCCGCGGCGGCAGGTCCTGCATCAGACCGAGCGGGCGGTGGACGACAGGGGCGATCTTTCGACCCGGTTCCCCCTTCCGAAAAGCGCCATCCTTTACGGCAATCTTGCCGTTGAAGGCGCGGTCCGGGACGACCGGGGAAAATATGTCGCCGGTCGCTGCTCGGCGGCCTATGCCGCCAGGGACCGCTTCGTGGGCTTGCGATCCACCCGGTGGGTCCTGAAGGCGGGTAAGCCGGGTACCGTCCAGGTCCTGGTGGTGGATGCCGAGGGCCGTCCGGTGCCGGGGGTTCCGGTCCATCTGAGCCTGGAACACCAGAAGACCTTTGCGGCCCGGGTGAAGGGGGCCGGCAACGCCTACCTCACCCAATACACCCGCCGGTGGGTAACCACCGGGAGCGCACGGCTTGACTCCGGAGGCCGGGCCAAGGGCTTTACCTTCATGCCCAAGGCCTCGGGACTCTACCGGGTAACGGCCCGGATCGAGGACAGCCTGGGACGGGGCCAGAGTACCCGGCTGATGCAATGGGTGGCCGGGAAAAACGAGGTGGTATGGGAGGAGCGACAGGACAGCAGCCTGGAGATCATTCCCGAAAAGAAGGCGTACCGGGTGGGGGACACCGCCCGCTACCTGGTGCAGAATCCCTTCCGGGGCGCCCGGGCGCTCATCAGCATCGAACGCTACGGGGTGCTGAAACACTGGGTGCAGCGGCTCGATTCCGGAACACCGGTCATCCAGTTCAAGGTCGAAAAGGAGTTCATGCCCGGCTTTTTCCTCTCGGTGGTGGTGGTCTCTCCCCGGGTGGAAAAGCCCCTCACCGCCGACCAGGTGGATCTTGGCAAACCCGCGTTTCGCATGGGCTATGTCAGCACCACGGTGAAAGATCCGTGCAAGGAGCTGAAGGTCGCGGTCACGCCGGAGCGAAAGACCTACAAGCCGGGGGAACAGGTCCAGGTCGACTTGCAGGTGACCGCCCCCCCGAATGGGGGCAGCCGTCCCGTGGAGCTGGCCGTTGCCGTTCTGGACGCGTCCGTCTTCGATCTTCTGACCGGTGGTCGGGCCTATTTCGATCCCTACCGGGGGTTCTACACGGTGGACGGCCTGGATGTCGAAAATTTCAGCCTGCTTCTGCAGCTGGTGGGCCGCCAGCGGTTTGAATTGAAGGGCGCCGACGCCGGTGGGGGCGGGGGCGGGAAGATCCGGCTGCGATCGGTCTTCAAGTTCGTCAGCTACTGGAACCCGTCCATCCTCGCCGACAAAAAGGGCAGGGCCCACATCTCCTTTGCCGCGCCGGACAACCTGACCGGATGGCGGGTCCTCGCCCTGGCCGTGACGCCCGGCGACCGGATGGGGCTGGGCGACGGGCACTTCGCCGTGAACAAGCCCACCGAAATCCGGCCGGTGATGCCCAACCAGGTCACGGAGGGCGACCGCTTCCAGGCGGGCTTCAGCATCATGAACCGTACCTCCCGGCCCCGCACCCTCACCCTTTCCATCGCCGCTTCGGGCGCCGTGGAACCCCAGGCCGGCAAGGCCCCTCCCAGCGTGACGCGTACCGTGGCGGCCGCCCCCTACAAGCGAACCGTCGTCTGGCTTCCCGTCACCGCCCGGGGGGTGGGAACCATCACCTTCACGGCCCGGGGCGGGGACCGCTCGGATCAGGACGGCCTGGTGTACGTGTTGGGGGTTCACCGCCGGGCGAGCCTGGAATCATCGGCCACCTACGGGTCCTCGGTTTCCGGGACCGTGACCGAGCACCTCCGGATTCCGAAGGATATCCGGACGGACGCAGGCGGCATCTCGGTGGTCTTGTCCCCCTCCGTCATGGGACAGCTCGAGGGCGCCTTCCGGTATCTTCGCGACTATCCCTACACCTGCTGGGAGCAGATTCTCACGCGGGGGGTGATGGCCGCCCACTTCCAGCATCTCAAGCGATACATGCCCGATACCTTCACCTGGAAGGGATCCGAAAGGCTGCCCCGGGAAATGCTGGCCCGTGCCGCCGCCTTCCAGACCCCGAGCGGTGCCATGGCCTATTATATCCCCGAGGATCGCTATGCGGACCCCTACCTCAGCGCCTACACGGCCCTTGCCTTCGACTGGCTGCGCGAGAGCGGCTATGCCATCCCGCCGGCGGTTGAGGAAAAGCTTCAGGCATACCTTCTGCGCCTGCTGCGAAAGGACGTCACCCCTGATTTCTACTCCGCCGGCATGGCTTCCACGGTCCGGGCCGTGGCCCTCTGCGCCCTGGCCGGCCGGGGGAAGATCGATGCGGCGGACCTGAGGCGCTACGCGCCCCATGTCCCGGAGATGAGCCTCTTTGGGAAAGCCCAATTTCTCCTGGCGGCCGTCCGGACACCGGGAACGGAGGATCTGCGGCGGGAGGTGTTGGAGAAGATCCTCAGCCATTCGGACCAGTCGGGCGGAAAGCTCGTTTTCAGCGAGGTCATCGACGACAGCTACTCCCGGATTCTGGCCTCTCCGCTTCGAACCAACGCGGCGATCTTGAGCGCTCTTGTCGCTTACGGCAGGACGGCCGGGGGCGCGGCGCGCATCGGCGATATGCCCGTCAGGATGGTCCGGACCCTCACCCAGACACGCAAACAGAGCGGGCACTGGGAAAATACCCAGGAGAACATGTTCTGCATGAACGCGCTCATCGATTATGCCCGCGTTTACGAGAGCCAACCGCCTGATCTGACCGTGCAGGCGAAGATCGATGCCGATCCCCTGGGCGCGGTCCGGTTTTCGGATCTGCGGGACAGCCCCGTGGCCTTCACGCACCCCTTCGCGCCGGACGATCCCGGCCGCGGGGCGGCCCTCGTGATGACGCGGCAGGGACAGGGACGGTACTACTACCGCGCCGGGATATCCTTTTCTCCCCGCGTCCTTCGGACCGAGCCGATCAACGCGGGGATGGAAATCCACCGGGAGTACAGCGTTGAGCGGGGGGGCAGGTGGCGGCTCCTGAAGGAGCCCATGACGATCCAGCGGGGGGAGCTGGTCCGGGTCGATCTCTATGTCTCCCTGCCCGCCGCGCGGAATTTCGTGGTGGTGGCCGATCCCGTGCCAGGCGGTCTGGAACCCGTGAACCGGGATCTTGCCACGAGCTCCCGGGTCGATGCCGACAAGGGGGCCTTTGTTCACGCGGGCGGTTCCTGGTGGTTCCACTATGGCGACTGGTCCTCCTACGGCGTTTCCAGGTGGAGCTTCTATCACCGGGAGCTTCGCCACGACGCGGCCAGGTTTTACTCCGAGTACCTGCCCGCGGGAAACTACTACCTGTCCTATACGGCCCAGGCCATTGCCTCCGGCGTTTTTTCCGTGATGCCGGTCCATGCCGAGGAGATGTACACCCCCGATGTCTTCGGCCAGGGCAGGCCCGGCGAACTTCGGGTATCCACGGAGAAGGCCTCGAAATGAAACAGGGGCGCGCCTGCGCCGCCGCGCTCGTCGCCCTGGGCCTGATCCTCGCCGTGGGGCTCTGGCGGACCCGGGCGGATCTTCTGCCCCTGCCCGGTTCCCTGTCGCCGGATGCCGGCGACGTCCGCAAGGTGCGGATACTGGACCGGAACTGCACTCCACTGGCGGTGACCTACCAGAACCGGTGGAACGTGGTGGACCGCGTGGCGCTTCACGAGATCCCCCTGTTTCTCAAGGAGGCTTTCATCGCTTCCGAGGACAAACGGTTCTATGGGCACCACGGGGTGGACTGGCGGGCCCGTGTCCACGCCCTGTGGCAGGATATCCGGGCCTTCGGTGCCGTCCGGGGCGCCAGCACCATCACCGAGCAGGTGGTGCGCCTGTGGCATCCGCGGCCCAGGACCCTCTGGTCCCGCTGGCTGGAGGGGATCGAGGCCTGCCGTCTGGAAAAGTGCTTCTCGAAGACCGAGATCCTGGCGTTCTACCTCAACGAGGTTCCCTACGGGGCCGAAAGAAGAGGGGTCGTGCAGGCGGCGCGCTTCTACTTCGACCGGGACCTTGACACCCTGAGCGGAAAGGAGATGCTGGCTCTGGCCGTGCTGGTGCGGGCACCTTCCAGGATGGATCTTCACCGGAACAGGCGAGGGGTGGCCGGGCCCATCGCCCGGCTCCTGGCCCTGATGCAGAAAGAGGGGATGGTCGATGGGGCGGCGGCAAACCGGATCCGAGCGGAGGAACTCAGGGTCCGCGGCTCCGCATTGCCGGTTGACGCCGGGCATTTCGTGGACTTTATCTACGGCAGACTGCCGGCCGCCGCATCGCCCGCCAATGGCAAGCTTCGCACCACCCTCGACGCCTCGCTCCAGGCCAGGGCCAAGACCCTCCTGGACAACCGGCTGGCGGATTTATCTGATAGCGATGTAAGAAACGGCGCCGTGGTGATAGCCGACAACCGCTCCCACGAGGTCCTGGCCTGGGTGACCAGCGGCACGCGGTCGCGGGAGGTTCCGGGAAGCTTCATCGACGCGGCCGCCACCCCCCGGCAGCCGGGATCGAGTCTCAAGCCCTTTCTCTATGCCCTGGCCCTTGAACGGGGATGGACCCCGGCAACGCGTCTGGACGATGTCCCCCTGTCCGAGCCGGTGGGGGGCGGCCTCCATACCTTTCACAATTACAGCCGGGTGCATTACGGGTGGGTGACGCTCCGGGAGGCCCTGGGAAATTCGCTGAACATCCCGGCCGTGCGCACCCTTCAGTTCGTGGGTGTCGAGACCTTCCTCGACTGCCTTCATCGGTTGGGAATCGAGAGCCTGCGCAAACGCCCCGACTTCTATGGCAGCGGCCTGGCCCTCGGAAACGGCGAGATCACCCTGTACGAGCTGGTGCAGGCCTACGGCGCCCTGGCCGACCGGGGGGTGTATCATCCCCTCCGGATGATCCTGAACGAGGATCTGCCCGAACCCCTTCTGTCCACGCAGCCCGCGGGACGTGTGTTCTCATGCGAAACGGCCTCCCTCATCGGCAACATCCTGTCCGATCCGGCGGCCCGGCGGCTCGAGTTCGGCACCGGCGGGGTGCTGGATTTTCCGGTCCAGACGGCGGTGAAGACCGGGACCTCCAGCGACTACCGGGACGCCTGGGCCGTGGGGTACACGGATCGCTACACCATCGGGGTGTGGATGGGAAACCTCGACCGGGGTGCCATGCGCGGCATCAGCGGGGCGAGGGGGCCGGCCCTGGTGCTCCGGGCCCTCTTTGCCGAGCTCGGCCGCCACGGTGAAACAAGGCCCCTCTATCTCAGCCCCCGCCTGGTCCGGGCGGATATCTGCCGGGATACCGGCCTGCCCGCCGACGGACACTGCGCCGCCTTCAGCGAGTGGTTCGCTCCGGGATCCGTCCCGGGAAAAAGGAGAGCGCCACCCAGCGCCCCGGCCGCCTTTTCACTGCTTCAACCCACCGCCGGCCTTCAGCTGGCGATGGACCCCCGGATCCCCGAGAATCGGCAGGCCTTTCCCTTCCTCCTGACCGGCGTGCCCCCGGGGTCCCGGGTCGCCCTGTACGTGGACCGGAAACAGGTGGCGACCCTTTCGGGGAATCACTACCTGTGGCCCATGCAAAGGGGCCGGCACACGGCCCGGGCCCGGCTTTGTCCGAACGGCGGGAGAAAGGGCACGGAAACGCCAGCCGTGGGATTCTGGGTGAAATGACGCCACTCGAAGGCGGCGATTCCCTGTAAATCAAGCGGTGCTCATCAAAAAGATCCTTAACCCTCTCGGCTTACCGGAAACCCGCAATCATGGCTCTCCACCGGAAGACTCGTTGGCGATGACGGGTGAAAAAACAAGGGCCGGCCCTGTAGACGCCAGGGGTCCCAATGGCCAAAATAAGCCTTGACTAATTCAAACACATATTTAAAATGAGTATTTGAATTAGGAGGGAGGCCATGCGAAAACCACGTATCGACGGACTTGAAACCCGGCGGGAGGAGCGGCTGAGGGGCCGCATTCTGGCCATCATGCGCCGTGTTGTGGATCCGATGAGCCATGCCCTGGACATCGTCTACAAGGAGACGGCCAATCTGACAGGGCTCTTGGCGGATGTCATCCCGAAGGCCCTGGAGCCCATTTTTCACGGGTTTACCCGGATCATCCGGGAACTGCTCGGACCGGATGCAAGTGATCAGCAGGTGCGTTTGTGCCAGATGAGCATCCGCCCGCTCCGCCAGGACGGCGCAGGAGGTCAGTTTCCGTTCCGCGTCAAACGCATATTTGCCTTGCACTTTAAGTGGCCCCCATCTTGCGCGAACCGTTTTGATGCTTGATATTAGGATGCCGGCAAAATCGACACAAGCGCCGGGGGCACTGACGAAGGGGCCGGCTGGCCTCGGATGAGGGATGTGAATGTACCGATGGAAAAGCCGATGAAAGAGAAGCACCACCGCGGGTGGTGGCTGTGGCCGGGGATCGTGCTGCTGCTGATCGCCGTGGGCATCTACGCGCGGCATTCGGGTGTCAAGCAACACAGGCGGGCAAGAGCGCCGCAAATGGTGGGCGTGGCGAAGGTCATCACCGGAGCGATGCCGGAGACAATTTCCGCGTTGGGGACCGTGACCCCCACCTCCACGGTCGTCGTGGTGCCGGAATTGAGCGGATACCTGACGAAGGTGGGCTTCACCGAAGGGCAGGCGGTCGCCAAGGGGCAATTTCTGGCCCAGATCGATCCCCGGGCCTACCAGGTCCAGCTCGCGCTGTACCGGGGGCAGTTGGCCAAAGACATGGCGCTGCTGCATCAGGCGCAATCCGATTTGGATCGTTACGAGGTGTTGGAGCGCAAGAAATCCATTTCCACCCAGCAGGTATCGGACCAGCGTTTCCTGGTGCTTGAGGACCAGGCGGCATTAAAGATCGATCGGGCCAATATCGATACCGTCAAGCTGGATCTGACCTATTGTCGCATCACCGCACCGGTGGCCGGCAGGGTCGGGCTGCGACTGGTGGATCCGGGAAATTACGTAACGCCCGCCAGTTCGACGGGCATTGCGGTAATTACGACCCTTGTTCCGACGACGGTGGTTTTCAGCATCCCGCAAACGGAGCTGGAGCCGGTTCTGGAAAGAATGCGGGCCGGAGCGAAGATGACGGCCACCGCCTACGCCAGCGATGATGTGACCCGGATTGCAGAAGGCAGGCTGACCGCGGTGGACAATCAGGTGGATACCAGTACGGGCACCATCAAGCTGCGCGCCACCTTCGCCAACACCGACAGGGCCCTGTTCCCGAATGAGTTCGTCAATATTCACCTGCTGGTGAAGACGTTGCACCATGCAATCCTGGTGCCCTCCCCCGCGCTGCAGACCGGAGCGCAGGGCAGTTATGTCTACCGGGTGAAACCCGACGACACCGTGACCGTGGAGAAGGTCATCACCGGTCCGGCCAACGGGACGTATACGGTGATCACCAACGGACTGCGGCCGGGCGAAACGGTTGTGACCGATGGGGTGGACCGGCTGCGCGAGGGGAGCAGAATCGCCATGGCAGATACGGCGGCAAGGCACGAGTCGGCGCCCGGCGGCAGGGACAGGCACCGACACGGTGGCCCGCGGCCGCGGCGCTAGGCGGCGGGGCACTCTTTATCTAATGCACGCGCAGCTATCGAAGGAGCCGGATCTTCCATGAATCCCTCCCGCATCTTCATTTTGAGGCCGGTGGCGACCTCGCTGCTGATGATCGCCTTCGTGCTGGTGGGGCTGGTGGCCTACAAATTCCTGCCCGTCTCCGCGCTGCCGGATATCGAGTATCCGACAATCCAGGTGCAGACCTTTTATCCGGGGGCCAGCCCGGAGGTCATGACCTCCTCGGTCACGGCCCCGCTGGAACGGCAGTTCGGCCAGATGGAGGGCTTGAACCGGATGCGCTCTTCAAGTTCCGCCGGGGCTTCGGTCATTACGCTGCAGTTCAAATTGTCCCTGGGGATGGATGTCGCCGAGCAGGAGGTTCAGGCAGCGATCAACGCGGCGGGAAACCTCCTGCCGAGCGACCTGCCGGCGCCGCCCATTTACGCCAAGGTGAACCCGGCCGATGCGCCCATCCTGACCCTGGCCATCACCTCGAAAACACTGCCCCTCACCGAACTTGAAAAGCTGGCCAATTCCCGCCTGGCCGGCCGGATTTCCCAAGTCCCGGGGGTGGGACTGGTCACCATCAGCGGGGGCAACCTGCCCTCCGTGAGGGTCGAGGTGAACCCCACGGCCCTGGCATCCTACGGGCTGAGCATCGACAACGTCCGCACCCTGATCGGCGACCTCAACGTCAATATGCCGAAGGGCAGTTTTTCCGGGCCCGCCCAGTCCTACACCATCAACGCCAACGACCAGCTCACGAGCGCCTCGGCGTACAAAAATTCGATCGTGGCCTATAAAAACGGCGCGCCGGTACGCCTGAAGGACGTGGCCACCGTGGTCTCGGCCCCGGAAAACCGCGATCTGGGCGCCTGGATGAACCGCACACCCGCGATTCTTCTCAATGTGCAGCGCCAGCCCAATGCCAATGTGATCCGGACGGTGAATGCCATCAAGGCCGAGCTGCCCGCCCTGACGACCGGATTGCCGGCGGCCATGCAGGTGGGGGTGCTGTCCGACGGCACGACCGCGATCCGCGCCTCGGTGGCCGAAGCGGAGCTTGAACTCCTGCTCAGCGTCGCCCTCGTCGTGATGGTGATGTTCCTCTTCCTGAGAAATCTCCGGGCGACGATCATCCCCAGCATCTCGATTCCGGTTTCCTTGATCGGGACCTTCGCGGCCATGTATTTGTGCGGATTTTCCATCAACAACCTGACCCTCATGGCCTTGATCGTCGCCACCGGTTTCGTGGTGGATGATTCCATCGTGATGATCGAGAACATCGCCCGTTTTATCGAGCTGGGGGAATCTCCCCTGAAAGCCGCGCTGAAGGGGGCCGGACAGATCGGCTTTACCATCATTTCGCTGACCGTCTCGCTGATCGCCGTGTTGATCCCGCTGCTGTTCATGGGCAATGTGGTGGGACGCCTGTTCAGCGCGTTTGCGGTGACCCTGGCGGTCACGATCCTGATCTCGGCGGTGGTGTCCCTGACCCTGGTGCCGATGTTATGCGCAAGGATCCTGAAGAGCAAGGCGGTGCAACGGCCGAGCCGCTTCGAAGCCTGGAACGCGGCCTGGTTCGACAGGCTGATCCAACGGTACGGACGGGGATTGACCTGGGTGCTGGCCCACCGCCGGCTCACCTTGTCGGTGGCCGTTCTGACGCTGGTGCTGACCGTGGTCATGTATGTATTCATTCCCAAGGGGTTTTTTCCGGTACAGGACAACGGCGTCATCCAGGGGATCACCCAGGCCGCCCAATCGAGCTCTTACGCCGCCATGGCGGCCCACCAGCAGGCCCTCGCCGATGCGATCCTGAAGGACAGGGATGTGGTCAGCCTTTCCTCCTACGTCGGCGTGGACGGCACGAACGAGACCTTGAATGTGGGCCGGCTCCTGATCAATTTGAAACCCAGGCGGCAGCGCAGCCAAAGCGCCGCCCGGATTATCCGGCGTTTGCAAAAGGAGGTGGCCGGTGTACCGGGAATCAAGCTCTATATGCAGCCCCAACAGATCCTGAGCCTGAGCACCTCGGTTTCCCCGACCCAGTACCAGTTCACCCTGGAAGATCCGAACCCGGCGGATTTTGGCAAATATGTCCCGCGGCTCATGGCCGAACTCGACACCCTGCCCCAATTGGCGGACGTGGCCAGCGAACTTCAAAACAACGGACTGTCGGTCTTCATCGACATCAACCGCGACAGTGCGGCCCGATTCGGCATCACCCCGGCCACCGTGGACAACGCCCTCTACGACGCCTTCGGCCAGCGCATTGTCTCCACGATTTTCAAGCAGACCGCCCAATACCACGTCATATTAGGGGTGAGCCCGAACCTGACAAAGCGCATGGCGGCGCTGGGGTCCCTCTATCTGCCCTCCTCAACGGCCAACGGGGGCCAGGTACCGCTGCGCGCCATCGCCACTTTCACCCGGCGGGCCGAGCCGCTGGTGATTCAACATCTGGGGCAGTTCCCGGCCACCACCATCTCCTTCAATCTCGCGCCAGGGGCCTCGCTGGGCGGCGCGGTGAAGGCCATCGAGGCGGCCGAAAAAAATGCCGGGCTACCGGCCGCCATGGCGACGAGCTTCGC
>CAYOXD010000052.1:0-20766 GCA_964407825.1 uncultured Desulfobacterales bacterium
CGATATCTCCAAACGCCTGGGCCGTGGACTCGTCCTCGTCAACCTTCTGTTTCATTCTTTCCAGCATGGCAATGGTTCCGGAGGGATCGACGCCGGCCAGCTGCCGATTGATCTTCTTCATCGAGTCGGCGGTCTTGGCCCGGGCCTTGAGTGTTACCAGCTCGTTCTCGAACGTCTTTATCTTGTGCTGGAGATCGTCCACCTGAGCCTGCAGCCGTTCGGCCATGTTCTTCTGGGTGGTGTAGTCGGCCAGAACGTTCTCGGCGTTTGCTTCGGCGGCTTTCTTTTTCTCGATCATCTTCGTTGCCAGCTGTTCGGCCTGGGCCTTGTCGATCTCCCCTTTTTCGGCCGAGCTCAGGAGCGCCATGGCCTTTTTTTCGCATGCCTGCGCCTCGGCTTCGTAGTCTTTTCTCTGACGTTCGAGGCGGATCACAAGGGCGCGCACTTCGCCCAGGCTCTTGATCGCCGCCTGCAGGTTGGTCTTCAGGTCCCGGATCCCCTGTTCCGTCATGCGGATGGGGTCTTCCATTTTATCGACTGCGGCGTTCGCTTCGGCCTGCCCGATTTTGAAAAGTCGTTTCAGTATACCCATCGGTTATCTCCCTTGCAGTGTTTCAGAAAGGTTGCGATTGCTGAGGCGGACAAGCTCGTCGCCGTATTCCGCCAGTGCCAGCTCCAGGGCCTTGATGGACCCTTCCAGCTCGTTACGATCCAGATTGGCGAGCTGCAGGGTGTCGCGCCAGAGAATCACGTCCTGATCCGGATCCAGCACGAACGCGCCATGAACCAGGTAGCGGTTCATCTTCAAAAGCTCGAAAAAACAGGCTTCGCGATCTCCGGGAACGGGCATGATCGGTTGTTCCATCACCAGGATCGGCGCTTCGCAATCGATTACCAGATGATGGATGCCGATATCCGGATTGTCCACCACCACCAGCTCCTCCTCTTGATTTTCCGAGGTGATCTCGATTCCCATGTCGAGAAGGAAGCTTTTTACCTTATCAAAATTTGTCTGCATGGCGTTTTCTCCTGTTTGCGGTAACCTCGGTTACTTTTTGAAGACCTTCAGATCGGAGGGATCGATCGCGCAGCCCAGCATCATCCGGATATACCCCCCATTGGGATCGTCCTCGCCGCCCAGCTCAAGGATCAGCAGTTCGGGATTGTCGGTTGGCTCGGCCGAGAGGTACTCGACAAGGGTGGCTGGCGAGACGTCCACACCCGGGCCCTTCGGCATCTCGGTGCAGCCGCCATACTGGGCGCCGAAGGGTTTCTGGCGGTAGCAGGTTTGTGCCGGCCGGCCCTGGCCGTCCGGAGCCTGATCGATGGTGATGATATCCGTAAATCGCAGCTCGTTGTACTGGTCGTGCCAGTCCGGGCCGGGTTCCTCGAAGAGCCAGAGCATTTGATCGGCGATCAGGTCCGCCCGGTTTCCGGCGGGAAATTCCGGAACTTCGAAATAGATTCTGAGATCGATCTGCCGATCGGCAATTTTAACCATGAACCATACCTCGTCGGCACCTTCGAGCCATAGCAGGATCCATTCGGCGAGGTCGCTGAGCGCTTTGACGCGAAGGACCCGCTTGACCTCGTAGTTGAGTCCACCGGCTCCATCCAGTCCTTGCCGCACCGCTTCCACCAGGGCCTGGGCATCGCTCAGTACGACGATGCTTCCGGGTCGGACATCATCCCAGAAATCCGGGGTTAACAGTTCTGTCATCTCGTCTTATCCTCCTTTTCAAAGGGCGGTGTTAAGCCTGAAGATAAAAAACGCATGCCGGACCGCGAAGCGGGGCCGGCGACGGCGCGGCTCCTGAGCGGCCGGGGACGGGACAGGCTCAGAAGTTTCGTCTGATATCCAGCATCCGTGAGGCGGCGTAAGCGATCAACCCCAGGAACAGCAAAGCGCCCATCGTGCTGGAGGGGCCCCAGCCACCGGCGGCGGAAGGCGGGATCCCGCCGTAATAGTACCCCTGGTTGTGCATGAGCAGGTTCATCATCACGGCATCGCCCATGACGTTATAGAGCATCCAGCGGCCCATGGACGGACTGTAATAGCCGTATCCGCCGAGATCGGGCCGATATTTCACCGCATAGCGCGATCCGTTCGGGCCGGTGGTATAGCGGGGGATATACGTCGGTCGGCTGGCTGGCCGGGAGCTGAAGTGATTCTGGAACCTTCCCCGGTTCCGTGTT
The DNA here is from genome assembly GCA_964407825.1 of uncultured Desulfobacterales bacterium. Taxonomy (GTDB): domain Bacteria; phylum Desulfobacterota; class Desulfobacteria; order Desulfobacterales; family JAFDDL01; genus CAYOXD01. Next base: position 2,197 of record CAYOXD010000052.1, read on the forward strand.
TTGAATGCCCGCAGCGCCTCGCTTCTGGTCGAAAAGGCGGTTCCTCTGCTTCTCGCCCGCTCGAAAAGCGCCCTATCCGCTCGGCTCATTGCCGACCTGCCGGAGCCGAATCGGGAAGAATTTCCATATGCCGAATAGCCGCGCCTTGCTGAGGTCCTGAACCCGGCGGAGCGGTTTCCCCCTCCCCAGGAAGAACCTCTCGAAAAGAGGGTAGAGCCGCCCCGGGCGGGCAGGTGAAAACGGCTGGCGCCGCGAAAGGAGCGAAAACCGAGACGGAATCCCCGGGCGAAGCTTGGGGTGGGGGACAGGGCCACACAAAGCAGCATCCCCAGCAGGAGGACGATTGCCTTGGCGAATTTTCCTGGTTTGACAAACATGAGTAACTCCTAAAAGGCCAGCAGGATGGCAATGGCGGAAAAGGTGGCGGCAACGACGGCCGCTGCACCCATGTTGCCATCCCTGGCGATTTCGTGATCCAGCGGCGAGGCGGGCAACAGTATTTTGTCGGCAGCAAATCGGCCCGCACAAAGCAGTACGGTTCCGAGGGAGGCATAGACCGCCACGGTAACCAGCTCGCTCAAGATATCCCCCGAGGCTCCGGCGAGGGCCAATCTGGCCACTGCGCCTTGGGCGACCAGGAAAAAACCGAAACAGATGCCCGCGGCGACGTTATCCGCCTCGATGACCGCCTGCACATCATAATGGGAAATCATCTGGAAGACCCGCCCGCCGATAACCAGTATGAGCTGACCCACCAGCCAATAGACCGCGATGTCCAGCACCATGAGCGGCACCGATTCACTTTCGCCTGTCAATATGCCGTTGATCATCAGGCCGGTGGCAAGAAAGCTGCCGAGGTAGACAAAAGCGGTGCCCGCATTGCGGTCTTCGATGATTTCTTTTTTATCGTTGAACCGGTAGAGCACGAACCGGTCGTTCACGAGGGTGCCGATCCGCATCAGTACGATGGCGATCAGCGACTCGATGAACATACCGAGCAGGGTGTCGGCGGGATCTGCGCCGAGCCCGGAAAGCGTTCCCACCAGGGCGAGGGCCAGCCCGACGATATAGCCGGCAAAGTAAATCCCGAAGGCGGGGTTGTCGCGGGTGGTGAGTTCCTCGTCGAAATGGAAGGGCTCCCCACTGGCGCGGGTGTAGCGCAGGGTTTTTCTGAACAGCAGGACCCCCAGCAAAAGCAGGAGAAACAGGATGCCGAAGTAGGGCATCCTGGAAAGAAAATGCGCAAATGGTTGTTGCAGTGTCTGCATGTCGGACTCCGTTGGTTGCCGATCGTCCGCCCATGGGCGCGCTCGGCAACAACAACGGCGCTGGATGAAAACGGGCAAATCGTTATTGCCTGCCGCAAAGGCAGACGTGTCTGTCGTAAACGGGGCGTTCCTCGCCCCCACCGCAGCAGAGTAACATTTCCCGTGCCAAGGGCCGCAGCCGATCGTATTTACATTTCATATTTAATAAATATCAATCGGTTGCAATGAGCGCGACGTTTTTGGAAAACCCCGCGGAAGCGGCCGGCTGGGTAATATGTCTCCAGATTTCGCTGGTGGCCTGTATAGAAACTACACACGGGGGAGACCGCCTCTGTCTCGACACGAATCAGGTCCTCGGATCTTTTCTTGAATCTCTCCAAGGAAATGCGCGCTGCTGTTGCCAAGGGTTTCGATTTATGAAATAATCAAATTTTTTGCATTTACCAAAAAGGAGATACCGATGAGTAAAGCAAGAGCCCGTCACATTTTAGTGCAGACCGAACAGGCGTGTAACGATTTAAAGGCCGAGATTGAGGCCGGTGCCGATTTTGCGGCTGTCGCAAAGCAGCATTCCAAATGTCCTTCGGGACAGCGGGGGGGAGATCTCGGGGAATTCGGGCCGGGGCAGATGGTCAAGGAATTCGATACGGTGGTTTTCAGTGCCGATGTCGGCAAGGTGGTCGGTCCGGTCAAAACCCAGTTCGGGTATCATCTGATCGAGGTGACCAGCCGGACCGATTAGACCGGCGACGGAGGGATATGAAATTCAAGGCCACCCTTTGGGATCTGGACGGCACCCTGGTGGATTCCTTAGAGGATATCGCCGCGGCCATGAACCATGTGCTCAACCGGTTGGGGCTGCCGGTTCATGATCTGGATGCCTACCGGGGATTTCTAGGGGAAGGGCTGGAGGTGCTGGTCTGCCGGGCGCTGCCCGAATCCCGCCGGGACGAGGAAACCCGGCGCCAGGCAGCCGCGGACCTGCGGAAAATTTACGGCGGCAATCTGCTCAACAGAACGAAGCCCTATGAGGGCATTGACGGGGTGCTGCGGGAAATCAGCACGCGGGGGGCCTCGCTTTCCGTGCTTTCCAACAAACCCGATGCGCCCACCCGGGAAATTGTTTCCGCCTGTTTTCCGGATCATCCGTTCCTGAAAGTCGCGGGCGCCAGAGCGGACGTTCCCAAAAAGCCGGATCCAACCGCCGCTCTGGCCATTGCCCGGGAGCTGGGCGTCTCGCCCGAAACCTTCATCTATTTCGGGGACACGGCCATTGACATGCAAACGGCCACCTCCGCAGGCATGTTCCCCGTGGGGGTCCTCTGGGGTTTTCGCGGTCCGGACGAACTCCTGGCAGCCGGTGCCAGAATACTGGTCAATACCCCTGGCGATCTGCTGGCATGGCTGGAGGGCTTATTTTAGAAGGGCCATCCAGCAGAATCAGGACGTCTCGGCGAAACCATAGTGGAAGATGTCATAAAGGGTCTTTCCCCCCAGAAGTCCATCGATTTGCTCCTGAACCTCAGCCCGTTTCTTGCTCTTGAGCCAATGCTCCCAGTCATTCGGGGACTGCCAGGTGCTGATGACCAGGAATTCCTCAGGGTCGTTCAGGTTTCGAAGGGTTTCGCCCATGATGTAGCCGTCTTGCTCAGTCGCCAGCTGCCGCATTTTCCTGAACAGCGGTATCATCTTTCTGGCTTTGTCTTCGGGGACCCTTCTTCGAATAAGAATTCTTACGGCCATTTGTTTCCTCCTTGGCGCAGGGTGTGTTTCAAACCTCGGGGATTCAGCATAAAGGAAATCGCCAGCATCTATTTCATCATAATATAGGGGGCTAGTCCGGTCAACCTCCGTCTTGACGGGGGTTTATTTATTTCTTATTTATCGGCTACCTGGCATAAATGAGGCCTGGCAGGGAGGTTGATATTCCGAGGATTAAATTTTTCGCGGAACGCCGATAGCAAGCAAATGGGCCATTTGTGGATGGCACTAGTCAAAGTGAGGTCCGCGGCATCCGGTCTCGCCGGCCCTAGTCAGGGATTGGCCTGGGCAGGGCGATCCCGTGATCTGCCAGGCAGCAGCGGGATGTCGCAAAGCGCGAGATGGTCCCACAGTTCCTGCTCTTTCAGGGCGGGATCGGCCCCGAAGTACCAGACCTCGATCCGCGTGGCAATCGGTGAGGTGGGGATAAGAATTACCCGCCAGCTATCCCAGTCTTTCTCCGCCAGGAGCACCACCTGACCGGGCTCAGGGATCAACCGGTGAATTTGAAAGCCGCCGGCCTCCAACCACTGTTCCAGCACTTGGGTCATATCATCCGTGGGCAGGCGATAGACCCTTTCCGATTCAGCTGCGAGGCATACGCCGGTGCCGGCCATAACCATCAGGGCCAGCATCCCCCCCCAAAAAAAACGCGCCATTTGTTTCATGTAACCTCGATCAGTACCACGGTGATGTTGTCCTTTCCCCCGCCGGCCTTGGCCAGTTCGATCAGTTCATCGGTCTTCTTGGCCAAGTCCGCGTCCTTCTGCAGAATGCCCTGAATGGCGGCATCTGCCACCAGATCGGTGAGTCCGTCGGAACAGAGCAGAAACAGATCGCCAGGGGCCATATCGTCCTGGATCAGGTCAGGGGCGGGGACCGCCTCCAGGCCCACCGCCCGCAGGATCACGTTGCGCAGGGGGTGCCTTGCGGCCTCGGCTGGCGTGATAAGCCCGTTGTTTACCTGTTCCTGTACGAGGGAGTGGTCCTGGGTGAGTTGCTTGAGATTTCCGTTCGTCAACCGATAGGTTCGGCTGTCTCCCATGTGACCGAGAACGAACCGGTCCTTCGAAACCGCCATGAGCTCCGCTGTACAGCCCATCCCCCCATGGGCCGGTACCTCCTGTGTATGCGTGATGATCCTCTCGTTTGCCGACCCGAAGGTGCGCTGCACCCGTTCGGCCAGATCCAAGTCAAGCGAAGATCCGGCACCGGAGAAAAGCTCGAGGGCGGTTTCCATGAAAATCTGGCTGGCCAGTTCGCCGGCTGCCGCCCCTCCCATACCGTCGGCCACGAGGAAGAACCCATGCTCGGGTTTTGCCAGGAAGACATCCTCGTTATTGGTTCGGACGAGCCCCTGGTCGGTTTTTCCGAATGAAACAATTTGATGCATCGCAGCTCCCATCGTCTTTCATCCTCCCTTTTTATCGGGAATACGAGATAAAGACAATCCATTTCCCCCACCGTTCTCCAGCTTTACACGCTGGAAAAAATGTTGACAGGCGTCTGTCCACCCATTGGCCACCATAAGCATAAGTATTTTATAATACAGCGGAATTAATCTTGTTGGAATTGGTATGGTTTTTGAGGAACCTTAAGGCAAAAGGGAGCCGGGGCCGGTCCTTCCTAGCAGGTGACCGCCCCATTGGCATCACCGGGAAGTTCGCGTGGCATCAGATGGACATACAGGAGAAGGCAGCCATGAAGGAAAAGATAAAGCTATTGATGGCCGTGGACGGATCCGAGCAATCACTCAACGCCGTTCGCTACATAGCCGGCACATTCCCGTCCAGAAGAACCGAGGTGGTTCTCTTCCATGTCAGGGCCGATGTCCCCGAGGCCTTTCTGGATCTCCGGAAGGACGCCGCCTTCCGAAGCGTTGTGCTGTCCACCAGCGCATGGGAAAACCAGACGAGGAAGAATCTGGATGCCTTCATGGAAAGGAGCCGGGATATTCTGCTGACCTCCGGTTTCGTTGAAGAGAAGGTGAGGATACGGATCCAGGACAGGAAGCAGGGGATCGCCCGGGACATTCTGGCGGAGTCGAAGAATGCCTATGACGCAGCCGTGTTCGGTCGTGTGGGTGTCAGCAAGGTAAAGGATTTTCTCCTTGGAAGTGTCGTTTACAAACTCGTGGGGAAAATGCCCCATATTCCCATCGTGGTGGTGGGGGGGGATCCGGCCCCCAGAAAGGTGCTGATGGGATACGATGCGTCCGAGGGGGCGAAGCGCGCGATCTCGTCCCTCGCCGCCTTGATGGATCCTGCCGGATGCAGCGTGACCCTGTGCCATATCACCCGGCACCTGAACATTCATATGGGCGGAGAGAGGGTGTTCTCGCCCCTCAATGAGCGCCACTGGCTGGATGAGGCCAATAGTGAGATGATTCCCTACATCCGGGAAGCGAAGAATCAACTGGTGGCAGCCGGTTTCGCAACCGCCGACATCGGCGTCGAAATCCTGGACGAGGAGGTGAGCCGCGCTTCCCGGCTGGTGAAAAATGCGAAGGCCGGCGGTATGGGCACCATTGTTCTCGGGCGGCGGGGACTGAGTGTGGTGGAGGAGTTTCTCCTGGGACGGGTGAGTACAAAGACGCTCCAGATGGCGGATACTCAGGCTGTTTGGATTTGCTGATTGTTTAAAATATTGGCCAGTTCCGTGCTGATGTCTTCCATTCGGTAGGGCTTGGCCAGGGCGGCGATAAATCCGTATTCCCGGTAGTTCGCCACCACCGGATTGGTGGAGTAGCCGCTGGCGACGATGAGCCGGGCCGCCGGATCGAGCTTCAGGATGGCACTGGCAGCATCCTGTCCCCCCATTCCGCCCCGGATGGTCAGATCGAGGATCACGGCATCGGGTGGATGGCCCTTTTGGAGCATTTCCCGGTACATGCGGATCAGGTCCTCGCCGCGGCTGCACCCTTCGGAGTCGTACCCGAGGAGGGCAAGCATCTCCCGCACCATGTCGAGGATGAAATCCTCGTCGTCCATCACCATCACGGTGCCCTTGCCGCTCGTAAGGCCCGGGGTCGCCGGGCTGTCCACCTGTTCGGCGCTTTCAAGGCTGGCCGGTAGCAATACCTCGAACCGGGTGCCCTTTCCAACCTGCGATGAAACGAAGATATCACCGCCATGTTTCCGCACGATGGCGTAGACCGAGGTGAGGCCGAGCCCGGTTCCGGTTTTTTTGGTGGTGAAGTAGGGATCGAATATCTTTCTCAGATTTTCCGGTGCAATTCCCTTTCCCTGATCGCTGACCCCGATTGCCACATACCGGCCCTCCGCCAGTGTAGGCGATTCGGATGGGTCCAGAACGCGGTTGGCCGCCTCCACCCGGACCACGCCTCCTGTGGACATGGCCTGGGCCGCATTGATGAGCAGATTGTTCAGCACCTGCCCGATCTGCCCCTCATCTGCCTCCACAGACCACAGATCCTCGGCGATACTGACCTGGGAGGCCGCGCTGGAACCGGTCAGGGCGAAGGACACCGCATTTTCGATCAGAGACCGAAGCGCGGTGGTCTTTTTGATCGGGTCGCCTCCCTTGGCGAAGGTCAGCAGCTGGCAGGTGAGCCCCGTGGCCCTGGAGACGGCCTTCTCGCACCGGACGATGCGCTCGAGGCTCTCATTGCCTTCAGGTACGAGCATCCGGAGGATGGACAGGTTGCCCATGATGCCGGTGAGGATATTGTTGAAGTCGTGGGCGATGCCGCCGGCCAGGATGCCGAGGCTGTCAAGTTTCTGGGTGTGCAGCAGCTTTCTTTCCAGCTCGATGCGATCGGTTTCGGCCTTGACCTGTTCGGTGATGTCCCTTGAGATTTCGATCACCTTGATGACGTTTCCCTTCTCGTCCTTTACCGGCACCGATCGCAACTCGACGGTGAGGCCGGTGCCGGGGGGGGCATAGGCGGTCTTGCCCGGTTGGCCGTTGATGAAGGTCTCCTGGACAACACACGCTTCACAGGGGGTATGGGTGCCGTGCCGCAACTCGTAGCAGCGGCTCTCGATCATTTCCTCCGGTTTCAGGGAGCTGAATCGGGCCGAGGCTGGATTGGCCCAGAGGATTTTCAGATCGGGCGACAGGAGCGTGAGACCGTCCGGAACTCCGTCCAGAAGCGCCTGAAATTCCTGTGAAAGGGTACGGTATCGGGCCTCGCTCTCCCTCAGCGCCGATTCCATGGCCTTGCGTTCGGTGATGTCGTAAAAGTAGCCGCAGATGTATTCCCGGTCGTCGTGTACCAGTTGACTGGCGGTGACCTCCACGGGGACGAGTTTTCCGGAGGCGACCCGGTGAAGGGTTTCGAAGCGCTGCGGCTCACCTCTCCGTTGCCGTTCCAGCAAGTCATCGACCTGACTCATGTCAAAGGCCGGGTCCCAGTCCGGAATGTGCAGGGTCTGGAGCGTTTCCAGGTCCATTCCGTAGTGCTTGCAGGCAGCGCGGTTGGCGTATACCATCCGAAAACCTTCGTCCGGGCTCAGGACGTAGAAGGGGTCCCGGGTGTACTCGATGAGGGACTTGAAAAAGGTGGTCTCATTTTCGGCCTTGATTCGCTCCGTGATGTCCCGGACGATGGCGCAGTAGTATCCGATGTCGTTATATTCGAAATAGTTGGACGTTATTTCAACGGGGAATACGCGACCGTCCTTTGCCCTGTGGAACCGTTGGTGCTGGATGCTCCCCGATGCCTTGATGGCTTGCAGGTGGATTTGCCATCGGTCCAGGTCGAAGTACGGATCGATCTCTGCCAGGGACAGCGATAAAAGCTCCTCCCGGGTGTACCCCAGCATGTCGCAGGCGGCCCGGTTGACGTTCCACAGACGGGCGTCCGTGGTGATCCACTGGATGGCGTCCGAGATGTTGTCCACCGAAAAATCGGTCAGCTCCAACTTCTTGTTGGCACTTTGCAGGCGCTGCATGCTGGATGCCAGACGGCTGTTGGCGGCCGATGTGCGACGACTGTGGAGATTGATGAGATGGTAGAGAAAGAACGCTGTGATGAGGATGAAGCCAAGCCCCTTCAGAACCGAAATGCGCTCCAACAGTTCGGGGTTCTGGGTGATATATCCTATAAGAGAGTCGGAAAAAAGGATCCACAGGCTGCCGATCAAGGTGTAGATCGACACGATCTTGATGCTGGCAGCGCGATCCTTCCATGAATAACGCATGTCCTGAAACCGTAACTCCTCTGCTACTGGTGGCGGACATCGAGCCTTAATCCGGTTCTTGAAGTCCGTCACCGTGTTTTTTCATTGCGAAAGCAATCCAATTATCAATTATCATGGCACTCTGATTGGCCGTTTTCATCATGTCGGCCATCCGGGGGCCACGCGCATTCCCCCGTGGGGGGAAGCCCTGATCAAAGCCGTCCCATATATCATATCGGATGGAAGGTTGAAAACCTGTTCCTCAATTCCGATAAAATTATCCAGATATATTTGGAATCTCCGGATACAAATCGAAATCAGGATTCCTATGGAAATCGTTTCCGGAATTTGATCCCGATATTCAATTGTAAGAGATAGATGCCCCTGTTGAATCGGCAAGAATCTATTGACAAACCCTACCCGTTGCGGCAGTTAGAAATTTAAACAAACGTTTGGTTGGTTATGGGGGCCTGGCGTCCAGGCTCCCACGTGGAAAGTTTTACCGCGTTCCTCAGTCCTTTTTCGCCAGGAGAAAGCAATGGCCCCAGTATCCATCAGAACGGCGCCAAGGCCGCCGTCCGCCCGGGCGGCGTTTTTATTCCTTTCAGCCGTGTTTTTATGGCTGACCTGTCTTGTGCTGCCGGTGGCGGCCCTGGCGGGTCCGCCCTCCGGTCCGCCGCCCACCGTCACGGTGGCACGGATCGCGGAGACCGACGTGGTCCCCGCCACGGACTATGTCGGCCATGTGGAGGCCATCCAGATGGTGGACCTGAGGGCGCGGGTCGAGGGGTTCCTGGAGGCGGTCCGCTTCAAGGAGGGAGATTTCGTCCACGCGGGCGATGTGCTCTACATCATCGAGCAGGATGCCTACAAGGCCCAGGTGGATGCAGCCGCCGCCAAGGTGCAGGCGGCACAGGCCGAGCTTGTCCGGGCCACAGCGCTTCTCAGGCGGCTGCGCGCGGCATCCCCGCGGAGCGTGCCGGCCACGGACCTGGACAATGCGGAGGCGGGCGAGCAGACGGCTCGGGCCCAATTGACAGATGCCCAGGCCGCCCTCACCCTTGCCAAACTCAATCTCAGTTATACCACCATCAAGGCGCCCATCTCCGGCCGCATCGGCCGAACGCGCTATACCCGGGGGAATCTGGTGAACCCGGGCTCCGGGGTGCTGGCTCGTATCGTGCAGATGGATCCGATACGGGTGGTGTATGCCATCAGTGAAACGGATCTGCCTGCCATCCAGAAGGCACTGGCGGACGCGGACGGGGACGGCAAGCGGGTGCTGGCCCCCCGGCTGCGGCTGGCCGACGGCAGCGTTTTCCCCGGCACCGGCAGGGTTTCCTTCGTGGATAACCAGGTGGACCCTTCCACGGGCACCATCGCGGTGCGGGCGCGGTTCGCCAACCCCGGCGGCGTTCTCATCCCCGATCAGTACGTCACGGTCCTGGTCAAGGCAGCCGCCGCCCAGGTGAAACCCCTTGTTCCCCAGGCGGCGGTGCTCGTCGGCAAGACGGGTCGCTCCGTGCTCATGGTGGAAAAGGGGCTTGTTGTCGTAAGGCCCATCACCATCGGCCCGGCGCTGGGAACAGACTGGGTGGTGGAATCGGGGCTAAAGGCCGGGGATGAGGTCATCGTATCGGGCATCCAGAAGGTCCGACCGGGCATGCCCGTGACCACGGTTCCGGCCAAGAGCGGGGAGAACGGCCGGCCATGATCTCCAGGATTTTCATCCAGCGGCCGAGACTGGCGGCGGTGATCTCCATCGTCATCACCCTGGCGGGCCTCATCGCTTTGCAGAACATTCCCGTTGCCCAGTATCCGCGGATCACCCCCCCCGTGATCCGGGTGACGGCCGTTTATCCCGGCGCCAGCGCCCGGGTCCTGGCGGACACCGTCGCGGCCCCCATCGAAAAGGAGGTCAACGGCGTCGACAACATGCTGTACATGTCCTCCACCTGTTCCAACGCCGGGCTCTACAACCTGACGGTCACCTTCGCCGTGGGCACCGATCCGGACATCGATCAGGTGAATCTCCAGAACCGGATCCAGCTGGCCACCTCCAAGCTGCCCCAGGAGGTGGTGGCCCAGGGCATCCAGGTCGTGAAGCGCTCCTCAGACATGATGGCGGTGGTGGCCTTCTACTCCCCGGACAAGAGCCGCGACATGCTGTTTCTGAGCAACTATGTCAGCGACCGGGTAAGGGACGATCTGGTACGGTTGAAGGGCATCAGCGATGCCTTTATCTTCGGTGAGAAGGAGTACAGCGTCCGGGTCTGGATGAACCCCGATCGGCTGACCGCCCTGGGGATGACCGCCGCTGACGTGATCAGCGCCATCCGCAGTCAGAACATCCAGGCGGCGGTGGGCGCGGTGGGTCAGGAACCGCGTCCCGCCGGCGGGCAGGTTCAGTATACCCTCCGTGCCAAGGGCCGGCTGACCCGGATCGAGGATTTCAAGAACATCGTCATCCGGGCGAACGATCAGGGGGGGCTGGTGCGGCTGCGGGATGTGGCCCGGGTGGAGCTGGCCGCCAGGTCCTACGGCCATGAGGATATGTTGAACGGCAGACAGGCCGCCGTCATGGCCCTCTACCGGGCCACCGGCGCCAATGCCATGGATACCATGCAGCAGGTGCGCTCGGAGCTGCGACGCATCGGCAGGCATCTGCCCCGGGGGGTGAAGTATGAGATGATCCTCGACACCACCCGGTACGTGTCGGCCGCCATCCACGAGATCGCGCTGACGCTCGGGGTGACGGCCATTCTGGTCATCCTGGTGGTGTTTGCCTTTCTGCAGGACTGGCGGGCGACCCTGATTCCCGCGGTGACCATCCCGGTTTCCCTCATCGGCACCTTCGCCGTGCTCCTGGCCCTGGGGTACAACGCCAACACCATTTCGCTCTTTGCGCTGATCATGGCCATCGGCCTGGTGGTGGACGACGCCATCGTGGTGGTGGAAAATGTGCACCGGGTCATGCAGGAGGAGGGCCTGGGGGTGAGGGACGCCACCGTCCGGGCCATGGGCCAGGTGACGGGCCCCATCATCGCCACCACCCTGGTGCTCTTCGCGGTCTTCGTGCCCGTGGGGTTCATGCCCGGGATCACCGGTCAGCTCTACCGGCAGTTCGCGGTGACCATCTGTACCTCGGTGCTGATTTCGGCCGTCTGCGCCCTGTCCCTGAGTCCCGCCATGTGCGCCACGGTTCTCCGGCCCCCCAGGCCCCACACCAGCGGCCCCTTCGGCTGGTTCAACCGCGCCCTCGAGACCTCACGGCGCGCCTACATCACGGGTTCGGCCTTTCTGATCCGGAGAATCCTCATGGCCCTGGTGCTCCTGGCCGGTGTGCTGGTATCCGCCGGCCTTCTTTTCAAGCACAGCCCCACGAGCTTTCTTCCCCAGGAGGACCAGGGGTATTTCTTCATGAACGTGCAGCTGCCCGAGTCGGCCAGCCTGTACCGGACCACCCAGGTCATGGAGAGAATCACGCGCGATATCCGAGGCATTGACGGCGTAAAGGACGTGATCGGTGTCTGCGGGTTCAGCCTGCTCGCGGGCGACGCGGACAATGTGGGGCTGGCGGTGGCCATTCTGAAGCCCTGGGATGAGCGTCCGCGGTCCGATCAGCAGATCGAGGCCATTGTCGGCCAGGCCCAGGGGAAGCTGGCCGCTATTGCCGGCGCCAACAGCTTTGCCTTCGCGCCGCCGCCCATCATGGGCATCGGCACCAGCGGCGGGTTCGACCTCCAGCTCCAGGCCCAGGAGGGCCAGAGCCCCCAGGAACTCTACGGCGTGGCCATGCACCTCATGATGGCGGCCAACCAGGACCCGCGCCTCTCCCGGGTGTTCACCACCTTCACGGCCAACACCCCGCAAATCTTTCTCGATGTGGACCGCACCCGGGCAGAGGCCATGAAAGTGCCGGTGTCCCGGATCTTTTCCACGCTGCAGGCCCAGCTCGGTTCGGCCTTTGTCAACGACTTCAACCTTCATGGCCGCACCTATCAGGTCATGGTCCAGGCGGACGCCCCCTACCGGGAATCGGCAGAGGATATCGACAGGCTCTATGTCCGAAGCGACACGGGCGGCATGGTTCCCATCCGTACCCTGGTGAAGTTGAAAACGCTCCTGGGCCCCCAGCTCGTCAACCGCTACAATCAGTATGCCAGCGCCGAGTTCAACGGCCAGGCGGCACCGGGCTATTCCTCCAGCCAGGCCATGGCGGCCATGGAGGAGTTGGCCCAAAAGACGCTGCCGCCGGGCTACAGCTATGAGTGGTCCGCCCTGTCCTACCAGGAGCAAAAGGCCGGCGGCCAGGTGGTGTGGCTCTTCGCCCTGGCCCTGATCTTCGCCTATCTTTTCATGGTGGGGCAGTACGAGAGCTGGAACATCCCCCTTTCCATCATCGTGTCCATCCCGGTGGCCACCCTGGGGGCGCTGACGGGTCTGTGGCTCTGCCATATGCCCCTTTCCATCTACGCCCAGATCGGTCTGGTGCTCCTGGTGGGACTGGCGGCCAAGAATGCCATTCTCATCGTGGAGTTCGCCCAGGAGCGGCGCGACGACGGGCTGTCCATTGCCGAGGCGGCCGTGGACGGCGCCAAGATCCGGTTCCGGCCGGTGCTCATGACGGCCTTCACCTTCATCCTCGGGGTGGTGCCCATGGTGATCGCCACCGGCGCCGGCGCCGGCAGCCGCCGGGCCATCGGCACCACGGTGTTCTCCGGGATGCTGGTATCGACCCTCTTGGGGATTTTTCTGATTCCGGTCCTCTACTACATGTTCCAATCGGTCCGGGAAAAGGGGCCGATGCGGCGGACCGGCGAGAAGAGGAAGTGAAGATGCACCTGCGGGACACCCTGCTAAAGAGAATGACAATGGCGGCCATGGGCCTAGCGATGTGCGGTTGTGTCGCGGTAGGGCCCGATTATAAACCGGTTACGCCCGATGCGCCGGCCGCCTGGCACAGTGGTCTGACCCGTGGCCTTTCGGCGGCAGCGGCCGACCCGGCAACCCTGGCCCGGTGGTGGAAGGTGTTTCACGATCCTGTCCTGGAAGGCCTGGAGGACGAGGCGATCCGGGGCAATTTGAGCCTCCGGGAGGCGGTGAGCCGGGTGCGGGAGGCCCGGGGCTATCGGCGGATCAGCCGTTCCGGGCTCTTTCCCTTCCTGGACGCCGGCGCTTCTGCCACCAAGTCCCGTTCCATCGACAAGGGCGAGCAGAATCGCTTCGATGTGGGCTTCGATGCCGGATGGGAGCTGGACATCTTCGGCGGAAGGCGGCGGGCGGTGGAGGCGGCAAACGCCGATCTTGCCGCCAGCCGGGAGGACCTCCGGGACGTCCTGGTCAGCCTCACGGCCGAGGTCGGGCTGAACTACATCGATGTGCGCACCTTCCAGCGCCGCCTGAAGGCGGCCCGCGACAATCTTGAGGTCCAGCGCAATACCTACGAGCTGACCCTCTCCCGCGCCGGGGCAGGCCTGGTGGATGAGCTGGCCGTTCAGCAGGCCCTCTACAATCTGGAGCGGACCCGCTCCCAGATACCGGTGTTGGAGACCGGCCTTTCCGCGGCCATGAACCGCCTGGCGGTGCTCCTCGGGAAACGGCCGGGCGAGCTGGAAAAGACCCTCTCCAAGGTAGGACCGATTCCCCTGGCACCCGCCGCAGTGGCGGTGGGGGTGCCGGCCGAAGCCTTGCGCAGACGGCCGGATATCCGCCGGGCCGAGCGGGAGCTGGCCGCCCAGACCGCCCGCATCGGCGTGGCAACGGCGGGTCTTTACCCCCGCTTCGACCTGATCGGCTCCGTGGGCCTGGAGTCGCTGACCATCGAGAATCTGCCGGACTGGATGAGCCGCGTCTTTTCCATCGGGCCCTCGGCGACCTGGAACCTCTTTGATGCCGGTGCCGTCCGGGGAAACATAGCGGTACAGAAGGCCCGCCGGGACCAGGCCCTGCTCCAGTACCGGTCCGCCGTGCTGGGTGCCCTGGAGGAGGTTGAAAATGCCCTCGTGGCCTATTCCAGGGAGAAGGACCGCCTGGATGCCCTCACACGGGCCATGGCGGCCGCGAAAAGGGCGGACCTGGTGGCACGGGACCGTTACAAGGCAGGGCTGGTGGATTTCTCCAACGTCCTGGACGCCCAGCGATCGCTGCTGTCCTTTGACGACGAGCAGGCCCAGAGCGCCGGCGCCGTGACGGGCGATCTGATCCGGCTCTACAAGGCCCTGGGGGGCGGATGGCAGCCCTCGGCGGGAAACGGGGCATCCCCTGAAGCCGGGACTTTGAACCGGTAGACGGCGGTCCGTTTGTCACCGGAGCGGATCAGCAGGCCTTTTGACACGCCCTGCTGCAGATCGCGACTGGCGGTGGCCGGTGAAATGGTTTTAAGCACCATCTGATAGGCTTTTCTGGAAAATCCCTGGGAGCCGAACCGTGTTCGGGCATGCTGAAGCCGATCCAAGGCGGTCAGGGTCACCGATCGGGTATCGGACAGGAGCCGTTCGAGCGCCTCCCTGATGCGTGACAGCATGAACCCGATAAAACCGCTGCAATCGGCGCGATCATCGCTTCGGGCCAGCTCCCGGTAGTACCCCTCCTGGTGTTCACGGATCAGGCTCTCCACGGGAAGAAATTCGAATACCGGGTGATAGGCCATCAGGAGCCGCGTTTGCCAGAGCCGCCCCATGCGGCCGTTGCCGTCCACAAAGGGATGGATATACTCAAGCTGGTAATGAAAGCGGGAAGATTTCAGCAGCAGGTGCTCATCGCTCGCGGCCAGGTAATCGAAAAGCGCCTCCATCATGCCCTGCACCTCCCTCCATGAGGGCGCCTCATGGAACACGTCGTTTTTTCGAACCATGCCGATGGGCTGTTTCCGGAAAACACCCGGTTGCGGGACCAGGCCCTTCATCAGCAGACCATGCGCCTGGAGAAAGGAGATCATGGAAAAGGGGTCGAAGCCAGCGAGCTGACGATACGCGGTGAACGCATTTTGAGCTTCCCGTATGTCCCGTTCCGGGCCCATAACGCGGTACCCGTCCATCAGTGCCACTACCTGCTCCTCGTTCAGGGAATTGCCCTCGATGGCAAGGGAGGACTGAACGGCACGGGCCCGGTTTCGACGCCGTAGCGTCGGATTCGGTCTCGACAGGTTCACCCCCTCCAGCTTTCCGATCATTTCCGCGATCGATGCAAGGGTGTTCACCAAGGCGTCCGTCAATTGGAAGGAACAGGGGGTCGGGTTCATGGGGCTTATAATATCATATGATACTATCATGTCAACGCAATTTTGCGTCACACCAGCAATGCTTGGCTATTTCAGTGAAAACGACGGGGCGGGCGCCCCCCGTCCCTTGGCGCGGATGGTGTCCGGATTCAAGACCACCGCCATGGAGGCGTACCTCGCCGCCAGGCTGCGACACTGCCCCTTGCGGTCGGAAGGGGAGGGGGGTGACGGAGACACGGAGTTTGGCTCCCCCATGCCGGGGGCGGGATTACATCGGGAGGAAAGGCCGTGAAAATGAAATACCACTTGCTGGTTCTGGATCAGGGAACCCATGCCACGCGTGCCATGGTACTGGATGGACGGGGACGGGTGCGGGCCTCCGACATGGTGCCGGTGTCCCTGGTGCGGCGCGGCGACACCCATGTGGAGCAGGACGGCCTGGAAATCCTGGCATCGGTCCGCCACAGCCTGTCCTCGGTTCTCAAAGCGGCAGGAAAGGATCGCCTCGAAATCGCCCGGGCCGGAATCGCCACCCAGCGCTCCAGCGTCCTGGCCTGGGACCGGGAAACGGGCGAGCCCCTGTCCCCGGTGATCAGCTGGCAGGACCGCCGGGCGGCCCGATCTCTTTCACCGCTGGCCGGGAAGGCCGACCTCATCCACCGCCTCTCGGGGCTTCCCCTCTCGCCCCACTACGGCGCCGGGAAGCTTCGCTGGCTGATGGAAAACGTTCCCGCCGTAAGGGCAGCCCGGGATGCCGGGTGCCTGGCCTGGGGGCCCCTGGCGAGTTTCCTGCTGTTTCACCTCCTGGAGGGCAGGGTCCACCTGGTGGATGACGCCAACGCCCAACGGACCCAGCTGTGGAATATCCACTCGCGGGACTGGGATGAGCGGTTGCTCTCCCTTTTCGGACTGCCCGCCGATCCGCTGCCCGTCTGCCGGCCCGTGATGGATGCCTATGGCCGGCTGCAGGCGGCCGATATCCCCCTCGCTGCCGTCACGGGGGATCAGAACGCGGCCCTTTTCAGCCTGGGGCGCCTGCCTGCCCATACGGCCCTTGTCAACCTGGGGACAGGCGCCTTTATCCTGTCTCCCACGGGGTCGCGGCCCCTCACGGACTCCCGTTTGATCAGCAGCCTCGTCCTCAGCGACGCCGGGGGGGCAACATATGTGCTGGAAGGAACGGTCAACGGCGCGGGGGCCGCCCTGGACTGGGCCGCGAATCACCTGGGCATCGCGCCTCCCTATGCCCGATTGCCGGACTGGCTCGAACGCGGCGGGGCACCGCCGCTTTTTATCAATGCCGTGGGGGGGCTTGGTTCGCCCTGGTGGCGGCCGCAAGGGGTCCGCTCCCGCTGGATCGGCGACGGTTCGCCCTCCCAGCGGATCCTGGCCGTGGTGGAGAGTATCGTCTTTCTGATACAGGCGAACCTGGATCTCATGACAGCCCGTGGATGCGACATCCGCATACTCACGGTGACAGGCGGCCTGGCCCGGCTAGATGGCGTGTGCGAGCGGCTGTCCCTCCTGTCCCGGCGACCCGTATACCGTCCGGCCGAGACCGAGGCCACGGTTCGCGGGACCGCCTGGCTGGCGGCAGGACGTCCAGCCGCCTGGCCCCGACCCGGCCGGGGGAAGTGGTTCCGGCCACGACCCGATGCGGCGCTGTCGAGACGCTATGAAAGGTTCATAGGGGAGTTGGGCAGGCCCGGAATGCCATGAGCGCGATCGCCATCCAGATGTGACTTTCCGGAATGATGTCTCGGATGTTCGCGACACCACGCGTCCCGCGGGAAGGGGAACATTGCCCCTTTCCCCGGCAGATGCTCGATCTCCCGGAAAAGGCCACCGGAGATTCCGCCGATTCGTTGATAAATCCCGTTGAGAAGCCGGAGATATCGCCGGATACCGCCCCCAACTGCTGCATTACCGCGAACTACGGCTACGATGCCGCCAACCGGCTGACCGGGCCCTCGGGCGAAGCCTACACCTACGACGCGACCGGAGAGTCGTCCAGAAATACCGCTACAATGCCTTCGGCGTGCCGAGCATCGTCCCGCCTGGCTTTTTACATCGTTTAGAGTCCCTCTCATTCGGGCACCGCCAGCCTGCATCTGACGGGTTCGGTAGATCCAGGTGCTCATCGCCGGTCTTCGGTTTTATGCAACCCTACGGCTTTACCGGAAGGGAATGGTACCCAGAGACCGGACTTTACTTTTACCGGGCCCGCTACTATGATCCCCAAACAGGCCGGTTCATCTCCAGGGATCCCATCGGCTTTGCGGGCGGGGACTTGAGCCTGTATGGGTATTGCCTCGATGATCCGGTTAATTTTTTCGATCCGTTGGGGCTGTGTCCAAAAACATATAATTCTGGTTGGTTTCTAGGAGAAAGCCAAGCTTCATCTGCAGTCACAAAACAGGCGACAAACATCGCCCTAAAGAGTGGACTACGCCCAATGGCACGTTCGCTTGGAGCCGCTGGCGATGATCTACTTCTTAAATAAGCTGTAAACTCAAATCTTCCTCATGCGATCGAACGTGGAGTTGAACGTGGTATATTCAGCACCGCCGACGAGGCAGGAACAGCGCTTCGTGGACTGACAGAAGAAATAACAAAAACTGGTACATTCCCAAAAGGAACATTGGTGGATACTGCTCGTGCTGATAGATTTTTAGTGCCGGTCGGAGACAATGGAATGGCCGTTTACCAATTAGGTAAGAACGGTACGGCGAAGCTAAAGACTGTGCTAATTTCGAGGTAACTAATGTCAAAAGAGCAAAATTTCGAATTTAAGATAAGTGAGGACGACGAAGATGTCGCCTATCTGAAACTACCGGGACACCCTGGTACCAAACCAGGTGTAGTGAAAAGAAGCGTGAGCTTACGCGATCTTTTCGGTAAATATGATGGACCGGATATCAACTTCGACTTCGGTGAAGGAAACAAACTCATCGGAATTGAAATTCTTGGATAGTGTACAGTATTCATAACGACCTCATTGAATGAGGAATCGTCTCCGTGCTCAGGCTCCAGCCCGGCGAAAAGCGTGCCGGGCTTCCGTACCTGCGGGGACAGCCGGTCTTATTTTATATTCCCCGCCCGCCCAGCTCCAGGCCTGCCGCGGCGGCTACGGGCACTTCGGGGGCTCCACATTGAGAAAAGCCGCTTCCGTTCG
>CAYOXD010000053.1:0-20660 GCA_964407825.1 uncultured Desulfobacterales bacterium
GGGCATGTCCGCCAAGATCCTTCAGCTGGTCAATTCGGCCTTTTTCGGGCTGCCGAGGCACATCTCGGATTTGACCGACGCGGTCTTCCTGTTGGGGGTGGACACCATCAAGGCGCTGGTGCTGGCCATCCGCGTCTTCTCCCAGTTCGACCAGAACCAGCTCAAGCGGCTGAAGATCGAATACATCTGGCCCCACAGCCTGGCGGTGGGGCGGCTGGCGCGCATGATATCCCTGGCGGCCGGCACCTCGAAGCACACCGCGGATCAGGCCCTCCTGGCCGGCAACATGCACGATCTGGGGAAAATTGTCCTGGCCGTCAACCAGCCCGAGAAATACAAAATTTTCGTTGAAATGGCGGAAACGGACAGCCAGGACCGGCTGACACTGGAAAAGGAATTGTTCGATGCCAGCCATCCGGAGATCGGCGCATACCTGCTGGGTCTTTGGGGCCTGCCGGATCCCATCATCGAGGCGGTGGCCCACCACCATCAGCCCGGTGTGAGCGCCACCCGTACCTTCAACCCCCTGGCGGCGGTGCACGTGGCCAATACTCTGGTTTCCAGAAGAAACGAAGGCGAGGGGAATATGCCCATCGAGGCGACCCTGGACATGGCGTTTCTCGGAAACCTGGCGGAATTCAAGGTCGAGGAATGGCTGACCCGTTGCATGGAACAGTGGGAGGGGGCCAGGGACTCGTGATCACGCGCCTCATTGCAACCTCACCACCCTGAAGCCGATATCCGAGCGACGAACCCCTGGATTGAAGCAGGCCCGGTCCGCGGCGCGCTGATACTGGGAGCTCTGGTTCCAGCTGCCGCCCCGAAACACCCGGTCCTCACCGGTGGTCGAGACCGGATCGGTCACATTGTTCCGGTAGGTATCGGTGATGACATTGACCCGGCGCGTCCATATGTTGCGCCACCGGCACGAATCGAGACACCACTCCGCCTCATTGCCCAGCATGTCGTAAAGGCCCCAGGCGTTGGGCTGCAGCATCGCCACGCGATGGGGCTTGAAACCGGAGTTGCCGCAGTACCAGGCCACCTTTGCCAGGGCCGCCATATACCTGCAGCTGGCCTCACGGATGCCGCCGCCATAAAAGGCGGTGCGGGTTCCGGCCCGGCAGGCGTATTCCCACTGGGCCTCCGTGGGGAGCCGGTAGCGGTCGGTCCCCTCCAAGGCATTGAGCCGGGCGATAAAGGCCTGACAGTCCCACCAGGACACCTGATTCACCGGGCCCCTGTCACCGAGTTCCTGGAAGGCGGAGGGATTGGCGCCCATGAGCTTTTTCCACTGTCCCTGGGTGACCTCGGTGGTGGACATGTAAAACCCCCGGCTGATGATCACCCGGTGTTGCACTTCATCCTTTTCCCGTCCGATTTCGCCCGGCGGGCTGCCCATGAGAAACGTGCCGGCCGGGATATGGACGAAGGTCATGCCCAATCGGTTGGTAAATCCCCCTTGAGCGGTCGCAGGCCGGCTCCAGCCGAGGAGAAGGAGAAGAACAAGGACCGCCGCCAAGGCCCCGCTCCGATAAGGCTGCCTGAGAAACGGGAATATTTCTTTGCTTGAAAGCGAAGCATGCGTTTTCATAGGCCCCCTCCTGTATCACAGGCGGAAGACTTCTGGAAGTCATCTTTATGTGAAAAATATGATAGAATCTTATTCAAAGAAATTCGAAATTTCCAGATCGAAATCGGGACCGAACTCGCGCTTTTACCTTTTTACCGGAGACAGAATACCATGTCCTTCAAAAAAAACCTGCTGATAAAAATGGAAATCGGCCGCCTTTTCAATGAGATGGCATTTTCCTGGGGAACAGCGGACAGCAGCCGCCGTCTCGATGTGGGGCGCATGCGACAGCTCCTGGCCCTGAGCCCGCTACAAAAGGAGTCGGTGCGAGATCTCGAGCTGTACCGCACACCGCCGGACGCCCGGGAGGAGATGATTCTCGTTCTGGACAACGACCTGGCCTTTTACAAAACCACCGTAAAGGACATCGCCATACGCAAAAGCCCCACGGTGAAGGAGATGCTCAACATCCGCAACGCCATCCGGATCCTGAACGACGGGGACGTGGTGGTGTCCAAAAAGGCCCGGTCCCTGGAAACGGTCCGGGACATGAGTATCGAGGCGCTGGATCTGACCTGCACGGCCGCGGACCTCGATGCCCTGGCAGGGGAGGGCATCGATGCCCTCGCTGCGTCCCGGAACGAGGGGGTGATCGAATGCTTGACGCTGTTCGCGGAGCTGACAGGATTCAAGGCACCGCCCAGGTCCTTTGACCTGGAGGGGTCCTTTGTCCGGGGCCGGCTGGTCTCCGCGCCTTCGGGGGCCTGGCGCTACGGGCCCGTGGTGATATACGGGCGGGCGGAGAACAGCTTGAAGCTGATTGAAAGGGAGCTCGACAGCCGGGACGAGGAGGACCTGGGCTGGATGCGCCGGGTGGCCGAGGGCCAGGAGGATGCCTCACACCAGGGGGCGGCGGTCATCTCATGGCTTTCCGCGGAAGCAGCCAGTCGGCTTGAGGTATTCTGAGCATCTATCTTATCCATTGAGGTCGAAATCGCTATCGGTATCGAATGATGCAAACGATTTCGATTTGAAATTTTAAAAACATCTTTGGTTTGCATTCAACCGGCAGCGCTCTTGATGTGAACCGCAAACATGTATTTCAGAAAGGAGATGGAAATGCCACGTACCACCGTTCGCTGGGTTTCCGGATATCAGTTTGTGGGCATGGACAGCCGGGGGCAGGCGGCCGTTCTCTCGGGTGAGGAGGCGGGCGGCGGCGTCAGTCCCAGTGAAATGCTGCTCATTGCCCTTTCCTCCTGCACGGCCTATGATGTCGTGGAGATCATGGAAAAGAAACGGCAACCCCTCACCCTTCTGGAAATAATCGCCACCGGAGAGCGGGATGAGGCACCCCCCTGGCCTTACCGGAAAATTCACCTGCTGTATCGGCTGGCCGGCGAAAACCTGAAAGAAACCGGGGTGGCCCAGGCCATCTCCCTGTCCCTCGACAAGTATTGCTCCGTTGCGGCCACCCTCCGCGGCGTGGCCGAGATTTCCTCGGATTATGAGATTGTCCCCGGATGACGGTTTCCTTTTCCATCCTCAAAAATCGTTGTCGTTGTCGTAATCGTATGAGACAGCGTCCATCGACATCGGCTTGTATGCGACCGCTTTGCAAGTAACTTTCGATTACGGGACCGACTACGATTATGACAACGACAACGGAACAGACAACGTCGCCTCAGAGAGGATCTCCGCAGTTCCGGCAGAACGAATCCATCTTGACCAGGGCCGAACGCTTGTAAAGCGGCGGGAAATGCGGTAGGAAGGCGGCGAAACGCCGCGTGGCAGGGGAGAAGGGTCATGCCTTAGCGCTCTTCCGGTGTTGCGGCGGAACTGATGCGATTGCCCTGGGGGCAGACGCACCTCGTCTTGACAGGGTGCGGTGTTGCGCCTAATGTTGTCTGTTTGCTGGAAGCGCACAACGGAGGAGGCTATGGACTACAAGAAGACACTGAATCTGCCGGTGACCCGGTTTCCCATGAAGGCGAGCCTGGTCAAGAGGGAGCCGGAACAGCTCAAGGCCTGGGACGAGGACCGGCTGTACGGGAAGATTCGAGAGGCATCGGCAGGCAGACCCTCGTTCATCCTGCACGACGGCCCCCCCTATGCCAACGGCAACATCCACATGGGCACCGCCATGAACAAGGTGCTCAAGGACATTATTATCCGCAGCCGCCAGATGAGTGGTTTCGATGCCTCCTATGTGCCGGGCTGGGACTGTCACGGCCTTCCCATCGAGCACAATGTGGACAAGGAGCTGGGGCCCAAAAAGAGGGAGATGACCCAGGCGGATTTCAGGAGACGGTGCCGGCGGTACGCGGAACGGTATGTGGATATCCAGCGCGAGGAATTCAAACGCCTCGGGGTGATGGGGGAATGGGAAAACCCCTATCTGACCATGGCCTATCCCTATGAGGCCCGGATCGCCAGCGAGTGCTGCAAGTTCGCCTTGAACGGCAGCCTCTACAAGAGCAAAAAACCGATTCACTGGTGCCCCCACTGCAAAACCGCCCTGGCCGAGGCCGAGATCGAGTACGCCGACGAGACCTCTCCCTCGATCTTCGTCAAATTCCCCCTTAGCGACGATATCAGCGGCACCTATCCCACGCTGAAGGACAAAAAGATTTCCGTGGTCATCTGGACCACCACGCCCTGGACCATTCCCGCGAATCTGGCCATCAGCCTCCATCCGGATTTCGAATACGTGGCCGTGGCCGTGGAAACCGGCGAGGTGCTCATTCTGGCAAGGGAGCTGATGGCTTCCTGCCTGGAACGCTTCGGGGTCGATACCTACGAGATCCTGACCCCGGTGGCGCCCGCGGACCTTGAACGAAAAAAATGCCGCCATCCCCTCTACGAACGGGATTCCATGATTCTCCTGGGGGAACATGTGACCCTAGAGGCGGGCACCGGCTGCGTTCACACGGCGCCCGGTCATGGCCGGGAAGACTATGAGGTGGGCCTTGCCTATGGGCTCGATACCTATTCGCCCGTGGACGAAAACGGCCGTTTCACCCGGGATGTGGAGCGGTTCGAGGGGCAGTTCATCTTCGAGGCCAATTCCGGGATTACCGAGGCTCTCGCAGAAGGGGGAGCGCTCCTGGGCCAGGAGACGATGACCCACTCCTACCCCCACTGCTGGCGATGCAAGCGGCCGGTCATTTTCAGGGCCACGCCCCAGTGGTTTATCTCCATGGACAAGACGGGGCTTCGGGAAAAGGCCCTGGCCGAGGTGGATGCCGTTCAGTGGATTCCCCACTGGGGGCGGGAGAGAATCCGCGGGATGATCGAAAGACGGCCGGACTGGTGCATTTCCAGACAGCGGGCCTGGGGAGTCCCCATTACGGTATTTTACTGCCGGGATTGCGAAACCACCTACATGGATTCGGCTTTTGCGGCCCACGTGGAAGCGCTTTTCGCGTCCCACGGGGCGGATGTCTGGTTCGAGAGGGACTCCTCCGAGCTGTTGCCGCCCGGTGCGGCCTGCCGGGCATGCGGTGGGACGGACCTGGTCAAGGAGACCGATATTCTGGATGTGTGGTTTGACTCCGGGGTCACCCATGCGGCCGTGCTGGAGGCCAGGGACGGCCTTTCCTGGCCGGCGGACCTCTACCTCGAGGGGACGGACCAGCACCGGGGATGGTTTCAAAGCTCGCTGCTGGAAGCCGTGGGAACCCGGGGAAAGGCCCCCTACCGGGCCGTTCTGACCCACGGGTTCGTGGTGGACGCGGAGGGAAAGAAGATGAGCAAGTCCCTGGGCAACGTGGTGGCCCCCAAGCAGGTGATCGACCGGTACGGCGCCGAGATCCTGCGATTGTGGGTGTCCGCCTCGGACTACCGGGACGATGTACGCATCTCAGATACCATCCTGAAGCAGTTGAGCGATGCCTACCGCCGGATCCGCAACACGTGCCGGTTCCTTCTGGGCAACCTCTCTGATTTCGATCCGGCCGCGCATACCGTGGACATAGCCGAGATGCAGGAAATCGACCGGTTCGCGCTCCACCAGCTTCAGGCGCTTACGGCCCGGTGCTTGAAGGCTTACGATGCTTACGAGCTTCATGTGATCTATCATTCTCTCTTCAATTTCTGCACCCTCGACCTGTCCGCCTTCTACCTGGACGTCATCAAGGATCGGCTCTACACCTCAAGACCCGACTCCCATGAGAGAAGAAGCGCCCAGAGCGTCCTCTACCCCCTGCTGGACGCCATGGTCCGGCTCATGGCACCGGTGCTGTGTTTTACGGCCGAAGAGATCTGGCACCACATGCCGGCCGTGGAGGGCCGGGAGCCGAGCGTCCATCTGGCCGCCATGGCGGAGGTGAATCCGGCCTGGCAGGACAATCATCTGGCCCGGACCTGGGAGGGGTTGCTCCAGGTGAGGCGCGAGGTCACCCGGGTGTTGGAAGGCGCCCGGGCCGAAAAGCGGATCGGCCATTCCCTGGACGCCAGCGTGACGCTCTTTGCCGACACCTCCCTCGCCAGCCTGCTGCGTCCCTACGCGGACGAGCTGCGCACCATCTTCATTACCTCCAGGGCCGAGGTGGTCCCCGCCGAGGCGGCCGATGATTCGGCCGTTGAAACGGAGATGGCCGGTCTGAAGATCGGTGTGACCCGGGTGTCGGAGGAGAAATGTGAGCGATGCTGGATGTATGACGAAACGGTAGGCCAGGACCCGGAGCAGCCCACCCTCTGCCGGCGCTGTCGGGAGGTGCTGGTCCAAGAGGGGTGAATGATCAGCCCCGGCACGGGCCGGGAAAGGATAATGAATCCATGTCGGGTGACACCAAGATTCCAGATGGCGCCTCCGTCGGTATTGAGGTGGAGGCGCCCCGCCAGGGCGTTGGCCAGGAGCGCAACAGCATCCCGCGCCTGCTGGTGATCGTCGCTGTGGTGGTGGCGCTGGACCAACTCACCAAATGGATAATTATGAGCCGGCTGCCCCTCTATGAGACCGTACCGGTCATCAATGGCTTTTTCAACATCACCCATCTGGAAAATCCAGGCGGTGCCTTCGGCATTTTCGCACAGGCCGGCCCTGGGGTGAGACACTTCTTCTTCTTGGGGGTGACCATTTTCGCCATGGGACTGATCTATTGCTTTTACCGCTCCGCGCCTACCGCACATCCATCCCTGTCCTTCGCTCTGGCGCTCATCTTCGGCGGCGCCGCGGGCAACCTCCTCGACCGGGTACGGCTCGGCGAGGTGGTGGATTTTCTGGATTTCTACGTCAAGGGCTGGCATTGGCCCGCCTTCAACATAGCCGACAGCGCCATCAGCATCGGGATCACGATCTGCGCCTATCATTTCATCATAAAAGGGG
This sequence comes from uncultured Desulfobacterales bacterium, assembly GCA_964407825.1. Classification (GTDB taxonomy): domain Bacteria; phylum Desulfobacterota; class Desulfobacteria; order Desulfobacterales; family JAFDDL01; genus CAYOXD01. The sequence continues at coordinate 6,903 of CAYOXD010000053.1, forward strand.
ACCACTGGCGATAGCCCGTCGTCCGTGGCCCATCGTCCAAAGATTGGTATTATCATGCACCCAGTACTATTCCATATCGGCCCGGTTACCGTTTACAGTTACGGCCTCCTGGTGGCTCTCGGCTTCTTCGTCGGGATCGAGGTGGCCAAACTGGAGGCCCGTCGTGTAGGGCAGTCCCCCGCGGTGGTGGGAGATCTGTGTTTTTTTATTCTGCTGGGCGCCATTGTCGGTGCCCGGCTCTTCTATGTGGGGGTCGAATGGCCCTTTTTTCTGAAACATCCCCTGGATGTATTCAAGATTTGGCAGGGCGGTCTCGTTTTTTACGGCGGATTCATAGGCGCAGCGGCGATCGGCTGGTGGTTTATCAAGAGCCGGCGGATGCCCCTCTGGCAGACCTTGGACATCCTCGCGGTGGGGATTCCGGCGGGCCATACACTGGGGCGGTTCGGATGCTTTTGTGCCGGATGCTGCTATGGCAAGCCCACCCACGTACCCTGGGCCGTGACCTTTACCGATCCCATGTCCCTGGCACCCCGCGGCATTCCGCTTCATCCCACCCAGCTCTATGCGGCGGCCGGTAATTTTCTCATCTTTTGCTGCCTGTGGATGTTTCGCAAGCGAAAGCGCTTTGACGGGCAGCTGTTCTGGACTTACCTTCTGCTGTATGCGCTGATGCGCAGTTTTGTGGAATGCTTCCGAGGGGATCCCAGGGGGCTCTTTTTCCATCAGACCGTTTCCATTGCTCAGATCATCAGTCTCCCCGTGGCGATTCTCGCTATCGCCATGTTGTGGATCAAGCCCGGAAGCGGGCCGAAACCAGGGACCGGGCGCAAGGACGCCTGAATCGTCCATGGCAGAGATCAGCTGCAAGGAATTAGAGACTCATCTGCAAAAGATTGCGAGCGCCGGAGGCGCCTTTTCACCGGTCTATCTCGTGTACGGCGAGGAGGTGCTCTACAAAGCCGCCCACGACGCACTGGTTGCCGCCATATTGCCTCCGGAGGCCCGCGCGTTGAGCCACGACATCATCGACGGCGAGCCGGAAAACGTACCGGAGTTGCTGAACCGCATGAACACCTACTCCCTTTTGTCCGGGGCGAAGGTGGTTTCCTATCAAAACGCAAAGCTTTTTTACGCCCGTCAGGGAAAGGAGACGCTCCTAAAGAAGGCCGAAGAGGCCTGGGAGGCAGGGGAAAAAATGAAAGCCTCGGGCTATGTGCTCAGTGCCATGGCGGCCTCGGGGCTCGCCCTGGAGGATCTTGAGGACGGAAAAGGGGGGCTTTCCCTCTTCGTGCCGGATGATCAGGAGGCCCGGTGGCTGGCGGAGCTCCTCGCGTTTTGCCGGGAGAACCAGCTGAGCGCGCCCGCCGCGAAGGACGACTGCGGCCAGCTCCAGGAGGCCGTGGAAAAGGGGTTTCCGGAGGGAAACCATCTCATCATCACCACGGATCTGGTGGACCGGCGCCGCACCCTTTTCAAATGTCTGAAGGCGTCCGGTACGGTGGTGGACTGCTCGGTCCCCAAGGGGAACCGCCAGGTGGACCGCCGTGCCCAAGAGGACGTTCTCAGGGAACGGGTCGCACGGATCCTCGGTCCGCAGGGAAAGCGGCTGGAGCCCCGGGCGTTCACCGCGCTGACGGAGATGACCGGATTTGATCTTCGGACCTTTTCCGGGAATCTCGAAAAGCTGGCGCTCTTTTCAGGGAAGCGCAAGACCATCACCGCCGAAGATGTCGCCTCGGCCCTGGATCGTACGCGAGAGAACCCCATCTATGAATTTACCGGTGCGGTCTCAGATCGTGATCTCGAGCAATCCCTGCGACAACTGAAGGACCTTCTGGCCCAGAACGCACATCCCCTTCAAATCCTGGCGGCCCTGATCAACCAGTTCCGAAAGGTGGTTCTGGCAAAGGCCTTTACCGAGAGCCCCCATGGCCGTTCCTGGCGCGGCACCATGGATTATACCACCTTCAGATCCGCGGTGCTTCCGGCCATCAAGGCCTATGACGCTGATTTTGTGGATACCCACGGCCAAATGATTGACATTTTGTCCGCGTCGGGGGGGGAGGCGGCGGGCGGCAAAAAGTCGAAAAAGAAAAAGAGCCGAAGCGCGGAGCTGATGGTGGCGCAGAATCCGAACAATCCTTATCCGGTCTACCTGACGCTCAAGAAGGCATCCCTTTTCCCAATGGATGAACTGATGCGGATCTATGGGCAGCTGAGTGAGGTGGATATGCTGCTAAAGAGCAGTCGCCAGGATCCTCGCCTCCTGCTGGAACGGCTGATCATCCGGATCTGTTCACATTGAAGTTGGCTGTTAGCCGTTGGATAGAACCGTTCAAGGAACTCTTCAAGGGCTCATGAGGGCGTACGGGGGCATCCCCCGTTTCGCAAGATTTTTGTTTTTGTTTTCGTTGTCGTAATCGTAGTCGAAATAAACTGAATTATTTTCGCTAAAGCGGCAAACCACCCCCAGAAGTTGATCCTGCGCATGCTGTATGTTACCGAATTTCGAGTGGTTACCGATTGCGACAACGACAACGATTGCATCTGTGCCGTATCAACAGTAAAAGCGGTTCACCGGGAATTGGTGGATCCAGACCGCCGGTTGTGAGGGACAGGTTCTCAGACTGAAAAGGAATCGATTATGCCACGAACCAAGATTATCTGCACCATCGGCCCGGCCACGGACAAACCTGAGGATATCCGGGATCTGATACGCAACGGAATGAGTCTCGCCCGGCTCAATTTTTCCCATGGAACCCATGAGAATCATAAGCACAAAATCGAGCTCATCCGGAAGATCTCCGCAGAGGAGAAGCGTCCCGTGGCCATCTTGCAGGACCTTTGCGGCCCCAAGATCCGGGTGGGCGAAATAGCCGAACCGGGCATCCGTCTGGAGCCCGGTCAGAGCCTGACCCTGACCACGGGGTGCCCGGATGCGGGCTGCGACGCCTGCATCCCCGTGTCCTATCCCCGCCTTGCACAAGATGTACGCGTGGGTGACCGCATCCTTCTGGCCGATGGGATCATGGAACTGCAGGTGGAGTGGATCGGAGAGGCGGAGATCCGGTGTCGGGTGATTATAGGGGGCCAGCTGACCTCCCACAAGGGAATCAACCTGCCGGACAGCTCCGTGAGCGTATCGGCCCTCACGGAGAAGGACGTGGCGGATCTTCTCTTCGGCCTTGCCAACGGCGTGGATTACGTGGCCCTGTCCTTTGTTCGGACGGCCGAGGACATAGAGGCCCTCAAGCGGATCATCCGCAGGGAAAAGAAGGATGTGCCCGTGATCGCCAAGATAGAAAAGCATGAAGCCCTGACCAACATCGACGCCATCATGGCAGTGGCCGACGCTATCATGGTGGCCCGGGGGGACCTGGGGGTGGAGATCCCGCCCGAGCATGTTCCCAATATCCAGAAGATGCTCGTCAAGAAGGCCAACGAGGTGGGAAAACCCGTGATCATCGCCACCCAGATGCTTCGTTCCATGGTCACCGCTCCCAGGCCCACCCGGGCCGAGGCGGCGGATGTGGCCAATGCGGTATTCGAAGGAGCCGATGCCGTGATGCTCTCAGAGGAAACCGCCACCGGACAGTTTCCGAGCCAGGCCGTCTCCTTCATGGCCAGAATCGCCAAGAGCGCCGAGGAAACCTTCGACCATGAACGGTATCTGAAAATGATTCCAAAGAAAGAGATATCCGCTTCGGTCGCCCATGCCGCCTGCGTCTTGGCCGATCACCTGGATGCCAGCGCCATCATCGCCACCACGCGGTCTGGAGCCACGGCCCGGAACATCTCCAGGTTCAGGCCTCGGCCCAGGCTCATTGCCTTGTCCACCGAGGAGGAAGCGGTCCGGCGGTTGGCCCTCTACTGGGGCTGTACCCCCCGGTTGGTCGCCAAAGCCGTCGATACGGACACGATGATGGAGACGGCCACCCAGGCCGCCATGGCCACGGGCCTTGTCTCTCGCGGAGACCTGGTGGTGATCACCTCGGGGCAGCCGGGATATGTGGAGGGAACCACCAACGATCTCAAGGTGAACCGTTTGGGATATGATGTTCTGTAACGGACAGGGGGACGGTATGAAGAAACAACACCACATCGTTGCGGCGGTGGGAGAGAATCGAACCGGCATCGTGGCGGATGTATCGGAGATGATCTTCACCAGCGGCTGCAATATCGAAGATTCACAGATGAGCCGGTTGGGGGATCAGTTTGCCCTGCTGACCCTGGTCTCCGCTAAGGACCAGGAGGCGGCCAGAGCGCTTCTGGCGGGATGTGAAGAGCTGAAAACCTCCCCGCCGATCCAGGCGGTAGTCTTTCCCGTGAAGGATTGCTGGCCCCATTGCCCCCATGCGGCTGCAGCCGGAGAGGCCAACCACCTCCTGAGGGCCGTGGGGCAGGATCGGACGGGCATCGTAAGCCGCTGTTCCCGGATTCTTGCCGCAGTCGGCGTGGACATCGTGGATCTGAAAACCCACATTACCAGGGCCCCGGAAAGCGGTATCCCCATCTTCACCATGGAGGCCCACCTGGCCGTTCCAGAGGGCATGGACCCGACGGCCTTGCGCCGGGAGCTAAAGGCGCTGAGCGACGAAATGGTCATCGATATATCGGTTCGGCCGCTGACCCCCTGAGCGCTGATCAATGCCAACCGACCGGTGAGGAACTCCAGTACCCATCGTTGTCGTTGTCGTAATCGTGATCGGTATCGTTCGTTCTTCAGCGGCCGGAACACCTCAACCGGTATACAGATCCTTGGCGTGATAGGAGCTTCGGACGAAGGGGCCGCTGGCCACGCGTTCAAACCCCAGTTCCCTGGCTACCCTTGCCCACCGGTCGAATTCCTCGGGCCGGACGAACCGCTCCACCGGCAGGTGTGCCTCGGAGGGCTGCAGGTACTGCCCCAGGGTGAGAAACCGACATCCCGCCTGGCGCAGGTCCCGAAGCGTCTCCTCAATTTCCGGGTCCGTCTCTCCAAGCCCCAGCATCAGGCCGGATTTGGGAGGAACGCCCTGTCCCTCTTCCGATACCCGACGGATGAGACTCAGGGATCTTTCATAAACGGCACCGGGCCTGACGTTCTCGTAGAGCCGCGGCACCGTTTCCAGGTTGTGGTTGAGCACAGCCGGCCGGGCCTGCAGCACGGTGAGAAGGCTCTGGTGATTGCCCTGGAAGTCGGGGATGAGAACTTCCACCTGCGCCTCGGGGATACGTTCCCGGATCCGGACGATGGTCTCGGCGAACTGGGCGGCACCGCCGTCCGGCAGGTCGTCCCGGGTAACCGAGGTGATAACGACATACCGCAGGTTCATGTCCGCCACGGCCTGGGCCACCCGGACCGGTTCGGCCGGATCGGGCGGTTCGGGGGGAGCGTGATCCACGGCGCAGAATCTGCAGTTTCTCGTACAGCGATCCCCCAGGATCAAAAAGGTGGCGGTTTCATGGGAAAAGCATTCCCAGATATTGGGGCAGGCGGCTTCCTGGCACACGGTATGAAGCTGGCCCCTCTCGATCATGGCACGGATTTTTTCGAAACCGGGGCCTGAGGGCAGGCGTCGCCGAAGCCAGTCGGGTTTCGGGGTCATGGGGTGATGTTGCCGGGATGGTGGCATGGGATACGTCGCTTTCCGGCCAATCGGCATGGTGCCGAGCAACCATCTGGTGGATGTTCTGATACTATCGCCGAATGAATCAGGTGACCGTGTATCCGGCCACCGTCTCCGGTGAGAGGCCCCGCAGGGTCACGGAAAAGATCCTTTCCCAGTGGCGGCGCATGCTTCTTTTTACCTCTGCCATCGGCGGCGGGTCTGCGGTATGGGCCGCCATCCGGGTCATCTTGACTCCCGGCAGGCCGCAGGGGGTGATCCAATCGAAGTGCCGCATGTCGGGTGCCACGTTCAGGGCCAGGCCGTGAAAGGTGATGCCCCGGCGCACGGCGATGCCGATGCTGCCCAGCTTGTCGTTTCCAACCCACACCCCGTGGTTCAAGGGGTTGCGCGTCGCCTCGATGCCCCAGTCCGCGGCGGTGCGGATCATGAGCTCCTCCAGGCGGTCCACGAACTCGGCGATCCCAAGGGGCAGGTCGGTCAGCTTGACAATGGGATAGCACACCAGCTGCCCCGGTCCGTGGTAGGTAATATCCCCCCCCCGTTCAACGGTGAGCAGTCGGACCCCCATATGTTTCAGCTCGTCCTCTGATGCGGACAGGTTGGCGCATCCGCCCCTGCGTCCCACGGTCAAAACCGGCGGATGTTCCACGAAGAGCACCAGATCCCGATCCAGCCGATCTTCGCACCTTGCCGCGACGAGCCGGGTCTGGAGTTCCCAGGCGGTTTCATAGGGCGTCAGGGACAGGTCGGCCGTATAGGCGATCACCCAGGTTACTCCTTTTCCTTCAACATGGCCATGTACTGCGCCACTGTCAACAGGGTATCGAGCTGGGCGGGATCCTTCGGTTTGACCTCAAGCATCCAGCCATCGGTATAGGGATTGGTGTTGACGATTTCCGGCGCGTCTTCAAGGGCTGGGTTCACCTTCAGCACCGTGCAGTCGATGGGCATGTAAAGCTCAGAGGCGGCCTTGACCGATTCAACGGTGCCAAACTCGTCGCCAGCGGAAAAGGTGGCACCGACCTCCGGCAGCTCGACAAAGACGATGTCCCCCAGTTGTTCCTGGGCGTAATCGCTGATGCCCACGAGAAAAGTGCCGTTCTCGGTGGTGATCCACTCGTGTTCATTCGAATAGCGCAGCGTTTCCGGGAAATTCATTTCACTGATTGGCTTCATAACCCGTCCTCCTTCAGATGGAATGCCGTTGCCCGGACCAGTTGAACCGGGAAAATGGGGTCGGCGCGATGTGCCGCTGCCCGTTGAAGGGCCGTTTTGCATAGAACTGAAGCCTGTCTATCAGATATGCCGGAGCCATGCAACATCGGGCCGTTGCGGGCAACCGGAGATGCCGCCTTCATCCTGCTCCGTCAAATCACTTTAATCGTTGTCGTTGTCGTAATTTCTTTCTCCCCTCTTAAAGGAGAACGAACCTTCTGCCGATAAACAGCATAGTACAGGCGTGTTTGGCCGTTTCCGCGGCCCGCTGGACCCCTGTCCGGCGATCTTATCTCAACCCGCGGTAGCGTCCCAAATGTCTCCTGAAATCACTCTCGGAGTTGGAATGGCTGAATTATCTTGAAAAAGCACGCCACCTTTGGTAGGCAGGAGCGGAACAAAAAACGCAACTGAAAAGGGGATATCATGGTCCGAGCCGGGATCATCGGCGCTACCGGCTATGCCGGTGCCGAGCTAGTAAGGATACTCTCCACCCACCCCGGGGTGGACGTAACCGTTCTGACCTCCCGCCAATACGCTGGCGTGCCCTTCGATGCCATTTACCCCGCCATGACCGGCGTTGTGAACAGGGTCTGTGAGGAAACCCATCTGGAGCGGATCTGCGAGCGGACCGATGTCGTTTTTACGGCCCTGCCGCATCGGCTGCCCATGTCCATGGCGCCCGAGCTCATCGCGAACGGGAAGAAGGTAATCGATCTGTCGGCTGATTTCCGGTTCAAGAACGCTGCAGCCTATGAGGCGGCCTATGAGCCCCATACGGCCAAGGCCTTGCTGGCCGAGTCCGTCTATGGCCTTTCCGAAGTGTTCCGGCCTGAAATCGAAAGGGCCCGGCTCATTGGAAATCCTGGATGCTATCCCACGAGCATCCTGTTGCCCCTGGCGCCCCTGGTTGCATCCCGACTGGTGGATGTCCGGTCCCTTATCGCCGATGCCAAATCCGGCGTGAGCGGTGCGGGCCGCGGTGCTTCCCTGACCACGCATATGTGCGAGGTCAACGAGTCTTTCAAGGCTTACAAGGTCGGGGTACACCGGCACAATCCGGAAATAGACGAGGTGCTCGGCCGCATCCACGGGGAACCGGTGGCGATCACCTTCGTCCCTCACCTGGTGCCCATGATCAGGGGAATGATGAGTACCATCTATGCGACCCTGGCCCAGTCGGCAAGTCTCGCCCAGGTCCGCCAGTGCCTGACGGACTACTACGCCCCGCATCCTTTTGTAAGACTGATTCCGGAGGATCGTCTCCCGGATACCCGGAACGTGAGAGGGACTAATTTCTGCGATATCGCCGTGCGCCAGGATCCGGGCACCGGTCGATTGGTCCTGATCTCGGCCATTGACAATCTGGTAAAGGGGGCGGCGGGCCAGGCGGTTCAAAACATGAATCTCATGGAGGGCTTCGATCAGACCGACGGTCTGTTGCAGACACCGTATCCGGTATAGCGATAGACTTCAATAACCAGCCAACTCTAAAGTGAGGAGAAAGGAGCAGGAACATGACGGCCAAGCTCATCAAAGGAACTGAGATCCGAGAGCAGATTTTAGAGGAAATCACGGCGGAGGTTGCAAAGATCAAGGACGCTCATGGTGTGGTGCCGGGACTGGTCACGATCCTGGTGGGGGAGAATCCGGCCTCCATATCTTATGTCACCCTCAAGATAAAAACCGCACACCGGGTGGGATTTAAGGAAATTCAGGACACACAGCCCGCTGACATTTCAGAGAAAGACCTGTTGGCACTGATCGATCGATACAACCGGGACGACTCCATCCACGGCATTCTGGTGCAACTGCCCCTGCCGAAACACGTGGACGAAAAGAAGGTCCTCAATGCCATCGATCCGGACAAGGATGTGGATGGCTTTCATCCTGTCAACGTCGGGCGGCTCATGATCGGTGGCTCGGAGGTGAAATTCCCGCCCTGCACACCGGCGGGCATTCAGGAGATGATCATTCGCGCCGGTGTTGAAACCAGCGGCGCCGAGGTGGTCGTGGTGGGAAGAAGCAACATCGTGGGCAAGCCCATCGCCAATATGATGTTTCAAAAGGGACCCGGTGCCAATGCCACCGTTACGGTGGTGCATACCCGGACCCGGGACCTGGCCGCCCACTGCAAACGTGCCGATATCCTGATCGTTGCAGCGGGGGTGCCGGATCTGGTCAAGCCCGAGTGGATCAAACCGGGTGCCTGCGTGATCGATGTGGGCGTCAATCGGGTAGGCGAAAAAATAAGCGAGAAGACCGGAAAGAAGGTGGCAATCCTGAAGGGGGATGTGGATTTCGACGCAGCCAAGGAGACTGCCGGGTGGATTACTCCCGTACCTGGCGGCGTCGGTCCCATGACCATCACCATGTTGATGCTAAATACGCTGAAATCGCTTAAATTCAAACTAGGTATCTGACAGGTGGGGGGCGGCGCCGGCCTCCGGCACCGCCCCCTGGTCCCCATGAAACCACTTATGGGAATGGTGCATATGCGTAACGAAATTTCTTTGGTTATTCTGGATCATAATGGGTCATCCATCAGGCAGGCGACGGTTTCCAAGGCCATTTTGAGGGGTAGCGCAGCCATTGCGGCGCTGTCCCTCGTCCTGTTCGCATGGATGGCCTATGACTACATCAACCTTAGGACAACGGTTCATAGGGACAAGGCCGCCCAGCAGGAAGCCAAGAAGGCCCATGCGATGGTTGCCTCCCAACGTAAACAGCTCCAGGAATTCGCTTCAAAAATTGGTTCCCTCAAGACCCAACTCTCCGACCTGATGAAATTCGAGCACAAGATACGGATCATTGCGAACCTCAAGGACGATTCCTCGGAACCTGATGGACTGTTCGGAGTGGGCGGGCCCGCGCCGGAGGATCTGAACCCCAAGCTGAGCGTCAAGGCACATCATAAACGCCTCATCAGTGAGATGCACAAGCAGGTCAATGAACTCGAGGCGGCCGCCAGCACCCAGCAGAATCGATTCAAGTCGCTAATCCAGAAGCTGGAAAAGAAGCGAACGATCCTGGCGGCCACCCCCTCCATTTACCCCGTAAAAGGATGGATCACCTCGAAGTTCGGCTACCGGATCTCGCCCTTTACAGATCGGCGCGAATTCCATTGTGGCCTGGATATCGCCGCCAGGAAGGGCTCCCCGATCGTTGCCACGGCGGACGGTATCGTCACCTTTGCCGGTAGAAAGGGGCTCTTGGGCAACTGCGTGGTCATCAACCATGGTTTCGGTCTGGTTACGCGGTATGGCCATGCGTGTAAGTTGCTGGTAAAGCGAGGCCAGAGGGTAAAGCGGGGAGATGAGATCGCCGAGGTCGGCAGCACCGGAAGGAGCACCGGTCCCCATGTCCACTACGAGGTCTTCGTGAACCACGTGCCCGTCAACCCGATGAAATACGTCCTGGGCGAAGCCTTCGCCAAAAAATAGGATCACGGCCCTTCCCACTTTGAGTTTCTCCGGTTCTTTCCAGTCTGTTGGAATGGGGGCATCACCCGTTTCTCACGATTACCCTTGTCGTAATCGACATAAGCAGCCGCATCCTAATCCAATGCGTAACCCTAAACATTGATAGCCGGAATCCCCGGATCCGAATCGGTATCAGTATCGAAACCGTTTGCGGCATTCGATCGCGATTCCGATATGGACCCCGATGAATGATCATGTGAGAGACAGATGAATTTTTCTGCACCGTGCACATTTTGAATGCCGTTCATCGGGAATTGCTGCCGGCGCTGCCGGCATTTGACCTGTCAATAGATGGCAAAGTATAGTATGGTCCCCGTGATGACAGTAGGGTGAAGTCTTTAATTGCAATGGGCTACCGGCCCGCTCACATGGTCGAATTGAGCAGAGGTGCAGATTCATGTTCATGAAAGCATTAACCCGTATCTTTGGAAGCAAGAACGATCGGGAACTTCGAAAAATGCAGCCCATCATCGATGCCATCAATGACGTGGAGCCCAGCCTTCAGGCCATGAGTGATGAGCAGTTGAAGGGGCAGACAATCAAGTTCAAGGAGATGCTGGACCAGGGCGCCTCCGTGGACGACATCCTTCCCGAAACATTTGCAACGGTTCGCGAGGCTTCGCTGAGAACCCTCGGGATGCGTCATTTCGATGTTCAACTGATCGGTGGCATCGTGTTGCATCGGGGCAGGATTGCGGAAATGAAAACCGGAGAGGGAAAGACCCTTGTGGCCACCCTGCCGTCCTATCTGAACGCGCTGACGGGCAAGGGGGTTCATATCATCACGGTCAACGATTACCTGGCAACCCGGGATATGGAGTGGATGGGCAAGATTCATCAGTTCCTGGGGCTGTCCGTGGGGTGCATTCGCCACGACATGACCGACAGCGACCGCAAGAAGGCATATGACTCCGATATCACTTACGGAACCAACAACGAGTTCGGCTTCGATTATCTCCGGGACAATATGCAGTTCGATTCTGAGCGCCTGGTGCAACGGACGCTTCACTATGCCATCGTGGACGAGGTGGACAGCATTCTGGTGGACGAGGCCCGAACCCCACTCATTATTTCAGGGCCCGCGGAAAAATCCACCAACCTCTACTACGATGTTAATTCGGTAATTCCGAGACTGACCAAGGAGCGGGATTTCACCATCGATGAAAAGGCTCGCACGGTGGCGTTGACCGAGGAGGGGATACCTGCCGCCGAGAAGCTGTTGAACGTCGAGAATCTCTATGACCCCAAGCATATCGATCTGCTTCACCATGTGGAACAGGCCCTGAAGGCCCATGCGCTTTTCAAGCGTGACGTGGACTACATCGTGAAAAACGGTGAGGTGATCATCGTAGATGAGTTCACCGGCCGGCTCATGCCGGGCCGCCGGTACAGCGAAGGGCTGCACCAGGCGCTGGAGGCCAAGGAAGGCGTTAAAATCGAGAATGAGAACCAGACCCTGGCCACGGTAACGTTCCAGAACTATTTCCGCATGTACGACAAACTCTCCGGCATGACCGGCACGGCCGATACGGAAGCCGCGGAATTCAAGAAAATCTATGACTTGGACGTTTCGGTGATTCCAACCCACAAGCCGATGGTCCGGAAAGATTTTCCCGATCTCATCTACAAGACCCGGAAGGAAAAATTTGATGCGGCGCTTCAGGAGATCATCGATTTGAACCAAAAGGGTCAGCCCGTGCTGGTGGGGACCGTCTCCATCGATGTCTCCGAAAACTTCAGCCAGAAGCTCAAACGTCACGGCGTCAAGCACGAGGTCCTGAATGCCAAGAACCATGAAAAGGAGGCGGAGATCATCAGCATGGCGGGTCAGCGCGGTGCGGTCACCATCTCCACGAACATGGCCGGTCGCGGAACGGATATCGTTCTGGGCGAGGGGGTCGTTGATCTCGGAGGGCTTCATATCCTCGGAACGGAGCGACATGAGAGCCGGCGTATCGACAACCAGCTGCGGGGTCGCTCCGGCCGCCAGGGAGATCCGGGCTCCTCGCGGTTCTATCTTTCCCTGGAAGATGACCTGCTGCGTATTTTCGGCGGCGACAAGATCACCGGCTTCATGGAGCGTCTGGGCATGCAGGAGGGCGAACCCATCGAGCACGGTCTCATCAGCCGTGCGATTGAAAACGCCCAGGCCAAAGTCGAAGGGCATAACTTCGAGATCCGGAAACAATTGCTCGAGTACGACGACGTCATGAATCAACAGCGCGAGGTCATTTACCGCCAGCGCCGGGAGGCTCTCGACGGGCACGATCTCTACCCCGTGATCAAGGAACTCATCGAAGAGAAGGCCGAGGAAATTGCCGATCAGTTTGCCGAGGAGCGGCAACCTCCCGAATTGTGGGATTTTCAGGGGATAGGGGATGCGATCTTCACCCAGTTCGCCTTCAGAATGGAAAAACCGGACGAGGACACCCTGGATGGGTTGACCGGGGAGGGATTGGCACAGCTTATTGCGGACAGGGCCATCGAGGTCTATGAGGAGAAGGCCAACATGGTGAGCCCTGAGGCATACCGACAGATGGAGCGGATCGTCATGCTCCAGACCGTCGATAACCTGTGGAAGGATCACCTGCTGAGCATGGATCACCTGAAGGAGGGGATCGGGCTTCGCGGCTATGCCCAACAGAACCCACTGATTGTTTATAAAAAGGAAGGGTTCGAAATGTTTCAGGACATGATTGCCAGGATCAAGGAGGAGGCCCTGTCGATCATGTTCCGGGTTCAGATGGCCACGGAAAGGGAGATGGAGGCCATGCACGAGCCCGAGCAGGAGCAGCTGACTTTTTCCCATGGCGACGGGTCGACCCGGAAACAACCCGTGAAAAGGTCCGAGGCCAAGGTCGGTCGCAATGCCCTCTGTCCCTGTGGCAGCGGCAAAAAATACAAAAAATGCTGTGGCCGATGACCACGCGTTTTGGGGCGATTCGCCAACAGTCGGTGTATACGCAAGAACTCTTTACAAGTGTTGCGGTGGATGTTTATAATAAATTCGGTGCTGCCGAGGGACTGACACTGCGGCAGATTCAAGTGGGATCCCAGGCAACCTGCCCGAAAGGCTTGGATCATATGCGATTGCCGGCCGTCTCTGGGCAGGGGAGGTGGTGATGAGCGACTACGGAACCCATACCGGAGAAGAGGTGGAAACCGGCATCCGGGAGGATGTACGGGAGCCGCGGATGTTTAAAGTATTATTACTCAACGACGATTATACAACCATGGAGTTTGTTGTCGCCGTTTTGATAAATGTATTCCATAAATCCCAGGAGGCGGCCACACATATCATGCTGAACGTGCATCGCCGGGGCAGCGGCCTCTGCGGTGTCTATACCCGTGATGTGGCGGAGACAAAGGTGGAAAGGGTGCACAGTCTGGCAAGGGAAAACGGCTATCCCCTCAGATGTACCATGGAGGACTAACACTATGATCAG
>CAYOXD010000054.1:0-20414 GCA_964407825.1 uncultured Desulfobacterales bacterium
GCAAGCCCCATGCTTAAATAGTGTCCATCCAGAAATGGCCAATTCGCCCGATATCCGCGTTGCGCGAAAAATTTAATCCTCGGAATATCAACCATATGCCTGCGGTTAAATTTTTCGTGCGCCTTGATCTCGACCCAATTTGCCTATTTCTGGATGGACACTAAATAGAGGCAGGATGCAGGATTCGGGAATAGGGGAAGACGACTACCGGCCGGGATCACGCAGGCGGGATTTAAAGTGCCTGAAGGTATCCTTGTAAGATTTGGTCAATGAAAGGCGCTCGTAGGCGATTCTTTTGGTGGTCTGGTGGGTGAACCAGAACAGAAGCGCCAGTACCGGTATGGCAACAATACAGATGGCGGTATCGAGCATGAACAGAAATTCAAGGGCAACGGGTTCAAGCAAAACGAACAGCAGGATGAAAGGCCCGAACACGATCAGGGCATAGGAGATGTACACAAGCAGAAACGTAATCAAATACACCAATAAATTCACGCCACCCTCACTCGCCCAGCACCCTCAGTTCCAGCGTCTCCACCGCCCCCGGCCCATTGCCGCCGATGCACGGCCAGCGGGCCGGCGCTCCTACTCTCCGGCCACGTCTCTGCCGCAGTGCTTGCACACCTTGGCCCGCTGCTTGATGACTTCGGCACAGAACGGGCATTCCCGGGTGAAAAACCGGCCGTGGATCTTTTTGATGGCCTCGTTCACCTTATCCTGCAGCAGCCGGTTTCCGAACTTCAGTGCGCGGAGCGGTTCCAGGGCTTCCAGCTCCCCGATATCTCCGATCATTTCCGCGGCCTTGAGACGAACCCGGGTGGGCTCACAAGAATCGGTGAGCATCCGGAGCACCGCCACCCCGTCCCCCTCGTTGTAACAATCCGCCAGAATGGAAAATCCCCGCTTGATCGCCTCCTTGAGCATCTCCTGCTCCATCATCACCTGATCGTCGATGGTCTGGCCGGATGCGCCCATGGGGCTGAATACCGGCATGCACTCGAAACCGGCCTCGTTTGGATAGCAGAAGCACCGATAGGAGGAGTTGCGGCCGAAGTTCTCCCGCATGTTCTCCCAACCGTTGACATAGAGGGGACACTCATCGTTGAAGCACAGATATAGATAGGGAGTCCCCCAGCCCAATCCATCGCCCACGTTGATGGGCGGTACCTCCCAGAGCTTCATTTCCTTGCCGCAATGGGGGCACAGTGGCTTTTTCTGATCGATCAGCTTTTCGAGGATCTCCTCTTTGGTCTCAAACATTCCCTTATCTCCCAAATGGTTAACTCCATTTCTATTTAAACATGGCTGAATAAAAACCTACGCCCTGTTTGTCCGTTTGTCAATCTGCGGAAACACAGGCCAGCGATTCTAAATGAACGCAGGCAGGTCGGCGGCGCCAGCGAACCGCTGAGCGTCAATCATTTGACGGCGTCGGATCGGAAAAAATTGCCGCCCCCCATCCCTGTGTTTTTAGTTTGTTCTGTAATTACAAGCAAATAACATTTGGCACGCATGTTGCTTTTCAATTCATCGAACGCCTTTTTAGCACCATGGATTCAATTAAAAAGGATGCAACGCCCATGAAGCTGCCTATCAAACGATTTTTCAGAAACGCCAATGCGGCTGCCAATGCGCTGTTCGGACTGGCCCGGCAGGTGGATTACCGGGCACTCAACCGCTACATTCTCGCCATGAACCAGGGGCCGTCCCTGGATCACATTCTCCAGGAGGCTGCCCGGTGCCTGAAGGAGATTCTGAACTACCACCTGTTCGCCTTTGCGGTTCAGGAAGCCGACCGCCTGGACGTGTGGATCGATCCCCGCATCTACCATGCCCCCCTGATGCAGGTGATCCGAAGGGACTTCGCCAGTCACCTGACACCGGCGTTCCATTCCATCCAGGAACAGGAGGCAGAGCCCCGGAAGCTGGTGGCCCTTGACGGTGTTCTTTCCTATACCCTGGCCGAGGAACGCTTCCATGCAAAAATGTACCTCCTGCCGGAGCGGCGCATGCTGCCCTATCACCGGGAAATACTCGAGGTCGTCGTTAAAACCCTGGGCATCGCCCTCAGGAACCATCTGAGCATCAAACGCCTGGCGGATGATGCGGCCATGGACCCGCTGACCGGGTGCTACAACCGACGGGAGTTCGAGCGCCTCCTGTCCCATCATATCGCAGGCGCCCACCGCCACGACCGGGACCTCTCCCTCATCATGTTCGACATCGATCACTTCAAGCAGGTCAACGACGCCCACGGTCATCCTGCCGGGGATGCCGTGCTGAGGGGAATTTCAAACGCGGTCCTGTGCGCTGTGCGAAAAGGCGACTACCTGGCCCGGTACGGGGGTGAGGAATTCATCGTGGTGCTGCCGGACACCGAAATGCCAAAAGCCGTTGAGCTGGCCAACCGCCTCCGAGGGATCATCGAAACGCTTGGCATCCCCATCCAGGGCGGCGCTCTCCTTCGCAAAACCGCCAGTTTCGGTGTTGCCAGCCTGAGGCATTACCCTGACCTGGAGAGCCTGGTCAGGGCGGCCGACGGGATGCTCTACCAGGCAAAGACCATGGGCAGGAACCGGGTCATGCCCATGGTCGAGGGAACGCCTATTTTCCCCGCCGCTCCGGCCTCAGGGATCGCACCGCCGTGCCGGCACGCCACATCTCTGAATTCTTGATGGCGTCGAGCTCCTCCTGAAGCCGCTCCCGGTAATCCGGCGCGCTGTTCAGATCCAGGGTCCTGCGGGTTTCCTCTCCCGTCACGACACTCTTATAGAGCGTCTCAAATACGGGCATCACGGCATCACGGAACTTGGGGGCCCAATCCAGCGCGCCCCGTTGGGCCGTTGTGCTGCAATTGGCAAACATCCAGTCCATTCCGTTTTCCGCCACCAGCCGGATGAGACTCTGGGTAAGCTCCTCCACGGTTTCATTGAAGGCCTCACTGGGTGAGTGGCCGTTCTTTCGTAAGGTCTGGTACTGGGCCTCCATCACGCCGGCCAGGCATCCCATCAGGACCCCGCGCTCGCCGGTCAGATCGCTGTATACCTCCTTTTCAAAGGTGGTGGGAAAGAGGTAGCCGCTGCCGATGGCGATGCCCATGGCAAGGGTGCGCTCCCGGGCACGGCCGGTGGCGTCCTGAAACACGGCAAAGCTCGAATTGATGCCGCTGCCGTCAAGAAAATTGGTCCGGACGGTTCTGCCGGAGCCCTTGGGTGCCACCAGGATCACATCGACATCCGCCGGCGGCACAATGCCGGTTTGATCCTTGTATACCACCCCGAATCCGTGGGAAAAAAACAGTGCATCCCCCGCGTTGAGGCAGGCCTTGACCTTCGGCCACAGGGCCACCTGGCCGGCATCCGAGAGCAGAAACTGAATGATGGTCCCCTTGCGGGCCGCCTCCTCGATGGACACCAGGGTCTCGCCGGGAACGAACCCATCGGCCTTCGCCTTTTCCCAGGACGCAGTGCCCTCTCGCTGACCCACGATCACCTGGATGCCATTGTCCCGCAGGTTCAGCGCCTGTCCCGGCCCCTGCACGCCGTAGCCAAGCACCACGACCGTCTCCTTTCGAAGAATTTCCTGCGCCTTTTCCAGAGAGAACTCCTCCGATGTAACGACATTTTCCAAGGTCCCGCCAAAATCGATTTCCGCCATGTTACGCCTCCTGATGATTGATGAGCCCCGATCGCAAGGCGGCTTCACCAATGGTTAGCATTTCGAAAACAATAAATAACCTATTATATTAACGTGCATAGGAAATTTTGTCAAAATAAAGTTCAGGTCCCAGCAATCCTAACTGAATAAAGTCTATTAACCCGGCTGCGATCGGCCAGGGGCTCGGCCGATCACGGCATCGTCGTCGTAAATAGTCGCGAAAATGTCTTTTTACTCAATGCCGAAAGGCTTGTGAGATGCGGTGAATCGACGGGTGCACCCACCGCAGCAGTGCAGCGCGAAGGGCCCTGCGTGGCGGTATGTGGTTACATGCGGTCGCCATGGGATTTGACACCCGGGCAGGACCCAGATAGAGCTGGAATCGTTATGCGTCCTGAGATCGAAAGAATTGCGGCATCCCTTCACGAACTGGAAGACCGCCTGTCCGCCTGTACCCGGTGCGGCGCCTGCCTGTCGGCATGCCCCGTATATTTGGCCACAGGCAGAGAGGCCGATGCGGCCAGAGGCAAACTGGCGCTTCTGGAGGCCCTGGCCGACCGGATGTTTGAGGCGCCGGCCGGCGTCATGGCCCGGCTCGAGCGGTGCCTGATGTGCGGCGCCTGCGCCCGGCGCTGCCCGGTAGGGGTGAATACGCCGGAAATCTTCGCCAGGGCCCGCTTTATCCTGAAGGAAACCATGGGGCTATCTGCGCTTCAGCGGATCGGGCTGCGGCGGGTCCTGGCCATGCCCCAGCGCTGCAACCGACTCCTCGCCGTCATGGCCGGCGCAATGAATCGCGTTCTTCCCCCGCAGCGGAAGGAGGAGGATCTTCTGCGCCCGAAGCCGGGCCCGCTGCCCCTGAGACCGAACCATTGGGTCGCCCCGGCGGCCGAGTCCTTTCTCGACACGATGCGCCGGCGGGGGATGCCGGAACCCACTCGGCGGATCGGCACCGGGCCACGGGTGGCCTTCTTTGTCGGATGCCTGCCGGACAAGGTTTTCACCAACATCGCCCACCGGACCCTGGGGGCCCTGGGGCAGGGCGCCTCCCACCTGATCCTGCCGCTGGATCAGGGATGTTGCGGCATGCCGGCCGTCTCGGCGGGGGATCTTTCAACCTTCAGTCGCCTGGTACGCCACCATGTGAACCTCTTTGGCAGGCATTCCTATGACTATCTGGTGACCGCCTGCGCCACCTGCACGGCCACCATCCGGACCCTCTGGCCCACACTCTGCCGCCAGGTCTCCCAAACCCTGGCGGCAGAGGCGGACCGCATGGCTGAAAAGACCTTGGACGTCTCTCAATTTTTATGTCACGTGGCGGGTATCGGGCAGCGGCCGCTGCCAACCGCCACGGCGCCCATACCGGTCACCTATCATGATCCGTGCCATTTGAAAAAATCCCTGGGCATCTTCACCGAGCCCAGGGCCCTGATCCAGGCCAACCCGCGATACCGACTGGTAGAGATGCAGGACTCAGACGGCTGTTGCGGCATGGGAGGCAGCTTCGGGTTCCATCATGCCGGCATATCGATGCAGATCGGCTCCCCGAAGCGGGCGCACATTGCGGCTACAGGTGCCGCCATCGTGGCCACCACCTGCCCTGCCTGCATGATCCAGCTGAGGAGACTGCTGGCCCATGCCCCCCCGGGAGTCCAGGTGCGCCATGTTATTGAACTGTGAGCGGAACGGCCCCTGCGACGTACGATTTTTCTTGTAAGTCCCATGGGTTTCAGGAATAATACAGGATAGGGCTCTGATCAACCCAAACCATTGAGGAGAAACGCAATGGCACAAAAAATATTGATTCCATTCGACGATTCGGAAAACGCCATGCGCGCCGTTTCCTACGTCGGCCGCGCCTTTGCCAAGGACTCGCAGGTCACCCTGTTCCATGTGCTGCAGGATACCGCCGCCCTGTGCGAGCTTTACAGCCCGGAGCTGACCGATCAATTTGTGGATCAGCAGAGCCAGTTCTGTGTGCTGGAGGCAAAGAAGAAACAAATCATGGAGGCGGCCATGGCCACGGCCAAGGGGGCTTTGATAGAATCAGGGTTCCGGGAAAATCAGATCGACACCGTCATCGAGATGAAAAAAAGCGGCGTGGCTCGCGATATTCTCGCCCGGTCCAGCACCGGATACGATACGGTGGTGATGGGGCGACGGGGGCTGTCGGGCATTCGGGAGTTCTTCCTCGGAAGCGTCTCCCAAAAGGTATTCCATGCTGCGAAAAATGTAACCGTTGTGGTGGTGAACTAGTCGAGGAGCACGTCCCATGACCTGTGATTTGCGGAAACGGCATTTTCTGAAACTTCAGGATATGGCCGCCGAGGAAATTGAATATCTCCTGGACCTGGCCCGAACGCTGAAGGAGGAGAAATCCTCGGGCAGGGAACGGCAGCGGCTCACCGGGAAGAACGTGGTACTGATCTTTGAAAAGGCGTCCACGCGAACCCGGTGCGCCTTTGAAGTGGCCTGCCACGATCAGGGGGCCCATGTGACCTATCTGGGCCCCACCGGCACCCAGATCGGATCCAAGGAGTCCATCCAGGACACCGCCCGAGTGCTGGGCCGCATGTATGACGGCATTGAATATCGCGGATTCGGCCAGGAGCGGGTGGAAACCCTGGCCCGTTATGCGGGGGTACCCGTCTGGAACGGACTCACGGATGAATGCCATCCCACCCAGATTCTGGCCGACCTCATGACCATGACCGAAAGCAGCGGCAAACCGCTGCGGGACCTGCGGCTCGCCTTCCTGGGCGATGCCCGCAACAACGTCGCCAATTCGCTCCTGATCGGGGCCGCCAAAATGGGCATGGACTTTCGGTCCGTTGCCCCGCCGGAGGTCCAGCCGGAGGCGGCCCTGGTGGAAACAGCCCGGGAGATCGCCCGCACCAGCGGTGCCCGGATTACCGTCACCGATCAACTGGCCGAGGGGGTGAAGGGGTGCGATTTTTTGTGTACGGATGTCTGGGTTTCCATGGGGGAGCCGGAGGCGATTTGGCAGGAACGGATCCAGTTGCTCGCCCCCTACCAGGTAAACGCCGCCGTGATGCAACAAACGGGAAATTCGAACGTCAGATTTCTGCACTGCCTTCCGGCATTTCACAATTTGGAAACCACCATCGGCCAGAAAATCCACCGCAAATTCGGTCTGTCGGCCATGGAGGTCACCGACGAGGTGTTCGAATCGGCGGCCTGCCTGGTGTGGCAGGAGGCGGAAAACCGCCTGCACACCATCAAGGCCGTCATGGTGGCGACCATGGCTGATGCCCCGGTAACCCCATAGGCCTCGGCCCCAATTAAAAAAGACGGCATGAAAACCAAGCCGACCATTTTGATCGCGCTGGGCGGAAACGCCCTGATTCGTAAGGGCCAGCAGGGCACGGCGCAGGAGCAGCTGGAAAACCTCGTGCTGCCCATGAAACAGGTGGCCTCGCTGGCACGTACCTGCAACCTGGTAATCACCCACGGTAACGGCCCCCATGTGGGAAACCTGCTGCTGCAGCAGGAAACCTGCCGCCAGGTGCCGAGCATGCCTTTGGACATTGTCGGCGCCATGACCCAGGGGCAGATCGGATACATGATCGAATCCTGCCTGGACACGGCCCTTATGGAAGAGGGTGTCGAGGATCGGTATTTTCTGACCCTTATCACTTACGTGGTGGTGGACGAGGCCGATCCACACCTGCTGAACCCCTCCAAGCCCATCGGTCCCCGCTACACCCGGGAGGAGGCCCGGAATCTGCCCTATCGGCTGATTGAGACCGATGGGGGGATGCGCAGGGTGGTGGCCTCCCCCAGCCCCGTCACCATCGTGGAGCACCGTGAAATTAAGCGGCTAATCGACGAAAACTTCATCGTGATCTGCTGTGGCGGGGGGGGGATCCCCGTGGTACGCCGGGGCAAACGATTCCAGGGGGTGGAGGCGGTCATCGACAAGGACCTGGCTTCCGCCGTTCTGGCCCGGGATATCGGCGCCGACCTGTTCGTCATCGCAACGGATGTCCCCGGAGCGGCCATCCACCGGGGAACCCCCAGGGAGACGGTGCTGGAACGGGTTCCGGTGGCCGATCTCATGACCTATCTGGCAGAGGGGCACTTTCCGGACGGATCCATGGGGCCCAAGGTTGAGGCGATACTCCGCTTTTTCAAGGCCACCGGAAAGAAGGGCGTCATTTGCCACCTCTCCGATATCACCGCCGCAGTCGCCGGCGAGGCGGGTACCCGGCTGATCCCCTAACACCCCTTAACCGGTCATGAATCAGGAGGATGCGATGTCGAAACAGAAGGTACTGATCCTGGGCGCGGCGGGTCGTGATTTCCATAATTTCAACATGTGCTTTCGCAAGAACCGGGCGGTGCAGGTGGTGGGGTTTACGGCCACACAGATCCCTGACATCGAGGATCGCAGATATCCGGCCGCCCTGGCCGGTCCCCAATACCCTGAAGGAATCCCCATTCATCCGGAATCCGATCTTCCCCGGCTTATCGTCGCGCTCGGGGTGGACGCCTGCCTCTTCTCCTACA
The DNA here is from genome assembly GCA_964407825.1 of uncultured Desulfobacterales bacterium. Taxonomy (GTDB): domain Bacteria; phylum Desulfobacterota; class Desulfobacteria; order Desulfobacterales; family JAFDDL01; genus CAYOXD01. The sequence continues at coordinate 8,191 of CAYOXD010000054.1, forward strand.
GCGATGTTTCCAACCAGCACGTGATGGAATTGAGCGCCGTGGTTCACGCCGCGGGAGCCGATTTCATTCTGCCCGGTCCCTCCAAAACCCAAATCCGGTGCAAGAAACCGGTGGTTTCCGTGGGGGCCGTGCGCACCGGATGCGGCAAGAGTCAGACGGCCCGGAGAATCATCGATCTGCTGATGGAAAGCGGTCGTCGGGTGGTGGCCATTCGTCATCCCATGCCCTACGGGGACCTGGCACTTCAGGCGGTGCAGCGCTTTGCCGACCTCGCGGATCTGGATCGACACCACTGCACCATTGAGGAGATGGAGGAGTACGAGCCCCATATCGCTCGGGGGAACGTGATCTATGCCGGAGTGGATTACGAGGCCATCGTGCGAGCCGCCGAGAAGGACCCCAAGGGCTGCGATGTCCTGCTCTGGGATGGGGGCAACAACGATCTGCCCTTCCTGAAACCGGACCTTCACATCACGGTATGCGACCCCCACCGGCCCGGCCACGAACGCACCTACTACCCCGGGACCGCCAATCTGAAAATGGCCCATGCCGTGGTCATCAACAAGGTGGACAGCGCCGATGCCGCCGATATCGATACGGTTCGCCGGCATATCGCGGCGCTCAATCCCACCGCCGCGGTGGTGGATGCCGCCTCCCCCCTGGTCATGGAAAATCCGGATCTTGTCCGGGGCAAGCGGGTACTGGTGATCGAGGACGGACCGACCCTGACCCATGGAGAAATGAAGATCGGTGCCGGAACCCTGGCTGCCCGGAAATTCGGCGCTGCCACCCTTGTGGATCCGAGGCCCTACGCGGTGGGCCGTCTTGCCGACACCTTCCGGCGCTATCCCGGTATCGGCTGCCTCCTCCCGGCCATGGGGTACAGCCCTGAGCAACTGGCTGACCTGGAGGCCACGATTGCAAAGACCCCCTGCGATGCGGTGGTGGTCGGCACCCCCATCGACCTGAAACGCATCCTCCGGATTGCCCATCCCAACACCCGGGTTTTTTACAGCCTCCAGGAGATCGGTAAACCGGATCTGCTAGACGTCCTGAGGCGGTGCCCGGCGCTTTTCAAGTAGCGTCTACAATAATCCCTTTTATACCTTTACTTGAATATTGTATCATGTTACATAATACCACTTCGGAAATTGTTAGGTAGCAAGGGAGAGACGCCCATGGACAAAAAAACTCTTGAATATTTCAAGCAATATCTTTCAGATCGCCTTAATGAGCTGTTGTCCCAGGCGGACGACACCGTTTCGGATATGACCGGGCCGAGTGACAATTTCCCTGATCCTACAGACCGGGCCTCCCTTGAGGCGGATCGCAATTTTATGCTGCGAATCCGCGACCGGGAAAGCAAATTGATCAAGAAGATCAAGAAGGCATTGGATCGCATCGAAAACGGCACCTTCGGCATATGCGAATCATGCGGCGAGGATATCTCCATAAATCGTCTCAAGGCAAGACCGGTCACCACCCAATGCATCGAATGCAAGACCAAAGAAGAGGCGATGGAAAAAGCTCTTGGTATTTGATTCGTCCGCATTCATCGATCTCCACATCCACTCGACGGCATCGGACGGATCGCTTTCGGCACCCACACTCATCAGGGAGGCGAGGAGGCTCGGACTGTCCGCCATCGCCATCACGGACCATGACACCCTCACCGGGGTTCGGGAAGCGTTCAGCAGCGGGATCCCCGCCGGGATCGACTTTGTTTCCGGTGTCGAACTCAGCGCCAGCGCGCCCGCCCAATTTCCCATCTCGGGCAGCATGCATCTTCTGGGATACAATGTCGACCTGGAGGATCCCGACCTGAACCGTGAACTGGCCAGGCTTCAAGAGGCCCGCGCCAACCGAAACCCCGAAATCGTCCGGCTGCTGAATCGCCTGGGGTTCCAGATATCCTACGAAGCCCTCCTCTCCGTCTGTGAGGGGCAAATGAGCCGTCCCCACATCGCCCGCCACATGGTGGAAAGAGGGTTCGTATCCTCCATCGACGAGGCCTTCGATACCTACCTGAGTCAGGGCCGGCCGGCCTATGTAGATAAATACCGGATTGACTGGCGACGCGCCATCGAGGTCGTCCGCAACGCCGGTGGCGTGGCGGTTCTGGCGCATCCCTGCCTTCTTCGCCTGCCGGATGCCGGAATGATGGAAGCGTTGGTGACGCTCTTGAAATCCCACGGAATGAATGGGATCGAGGTCTTCTATCCGGAGCACAGTCCCGGCCAAACCGAATCCTATCGTGATCTGGCACGTGCCCACGGGCTTCTCATGACCGGAGGATCGGATTTCCACGGCGACTTGAATCCGGACATCCAGATGGGCAGGGGTCGCGGGGATTTGTTCATTCCCTACACCTGTTACCAGGAGTTGATTCAAGCGCCATGACCGCCTCCCCCCTCGACCTGTTGCAGCAAAAGCTGGGATACCGGTTCTCGGATCCCGCCCATTTGCACGAGGCGGTGCGCCACAGCTCCTATGTAAACGAATCGACTGAGAAAGACCTGCGGGACAACGAGCGGCTTGAGTTCCTGGGGGATGCGGTCGTCAATCTGGTGGTGGGGCATGTCCTGATGATGCAATATCCCTTTATGGATGAGGGCGATCTGTCCCGTACGCGCGCAGGACTCGTCAATGAACAGGAATTGGCCGTCCTGGCCAGAACCCTGGGCCTCGGCGACTGCCTGCTTCTGGGAAAGGGCGAGGACCAGGCCAACGGCCGGGAAAAACCGTCCATTCTGGCGGACGCCCTGGAGGCGCTCGCGGCGGCCATCTATCTGGATGGAGGCTTCACCAATGCCTTCGAGGTGCTCTCGATCCATTTTTCCGCCAGGTTGAAGGAAATGCCGACTCCCGCAGTCCCCTTGGATTACAAGAGCCGTCTCCAGGAACTGGTTCAGCTGAAGCTGCGCATCACCCCCCAGTACCGGCTGATCGATGAGAGCGGGCCCGACCATGACAAGACCTTCCGCGCCCGGATCACCGTCGGCGAACTGACCGCCGAGGGCACGGGAAAGAGCAAAAAGGCAGCGGAGCAGGAGGCCGCCCACAACGCCCTGGCCGTCCTGGCTCCCTCCTGAAACGGGAATGGCCGCAGATGCCCCTGAAAATCCTTCCCCTCTTCATCCCCCATGCCGGATGCCCCCACCGTTGCGTATTCTGCAACCAGGAGCGCATCACCGGCACTTACGGGGATCCGTTGGATCCCTCACGCATCCGGGAGGACATCCGCCGCTTTATAGCCCACCTGCCACCTGAGGCGGACCCGGTCCAGGCGGCCTTCTACGGCGGCAATTTTCTGGGCCTGCCCGAAAGCCGGATGCGGATGCTGCTGGAAGCAACGCGCTTCGGGGAGGCCCGGCGGCGCATCCGAGGCATTCGTTTTTCCACGCGACCGGATACGGTCATCCCGCAACGACTGGATCTTCTGGCTGATTATACCGTTCTTGCCGTCGAGTTGGGAGCCCAATCCATGGATGACGAGGTGCTGGCAAGATCCCGACGTGGACATGCCGCCAGCAATACCCGGGAGGCCGTCGCTCTCCTGAGGGAACGCGGATATGTCATAGGGGTGCAGCTCATGGTGGGGCTGCCGGGGGACGACGAGGACCGCGCCCTTGCCTCCGCCATACAGATTGCCGATCTGCGTCCCGATTTTGTCCGCATCTATCCCACGCTGGTGCTGGATGGAAGCGCCCTCGCCGGAGAACTCGCCCGGGGTGCCTATACCCCCTGGTCCCTGGAGCGAAGCGTCGAGCTGGTCAAGCAGATGTGGTGGACTTTCAATGGGAGGAAGATACCCGTCATCCGCATGGGGCTTCAGGCCACCGCCGAACTCGATGGTGGCGCCACCGTTCTGGCCGGCCCCTATCACCCGGCATTTGGTCACCTGGTGCTCTCGGAGATCACCCTGGAAAGAGCCCTGGAGGCCTTGAAAAACGCCGATCTTACCGCTTCCCGCCTCGAGGGCCGCCATCTCGAGATCGGTGTGCATCCCAGGCGTCTGTCGCGCATGCGGGGGCAGAACAACGCCAATGTCCACCGGTTGAAACGGATGTTCCCCCTGGCCGGCCTCACCATCCGCCCGGATCCCAGCCTGGAGCCGGACGGCGTCACTGTTTCCACTTTTTCCTTAGGGTCCACGCAAAAATAACGTTGCATTTTAGGGCCGCTGATTTGGGTCATGTTCGCGTGATCGGTTACGGTAAAAACCGCAGGAATAGTCGAACTATTTCATTGATCCTATAGATCCGACTTATACAGATCCGCCGGAGCGGTCAGCGCCTCCGGCGCCTTGGTATACGTGGTGGGCTGGGTTCCCTCCTTGAACACCTCGAACCGGGTCTTTTTCGATTCCGGAATGGGCAGGAGCCCTGTTTTCGCATCGATTTTCGCGAACACCACCCCATCGGGCACCTCGAACACCCGGACCGGTTTGTTCGCCAGGACACGCTTCATAAAGCCGAGCCAGATGGGACTTGCCGCCCGGGAGCCGGTCTCCCCCTTGCCAAGGGATTTTTCCTCGTCATACCCCACCCAGACACCGGTGATGTAACGGGGGGTATAGCCCATGAACCAGGCATCATGGAGGTCGTTGGTGGTGCCGGTCTTGCCCGCAACGGGCCGGTCGAGTTCGCGGACCCGCCATCCGGTCCCGGATCTGATGACACTTTCCATCATGCTGGTGATGATATACGCCGTTGTCTTGTCGATGACCTTCTTCCGGGTGGAGCTGTTGAGCTCCAGCACATTGCCGTCCCGGTCCACGATTTTGGTGATGAAAATAGGACGCACCAGGTAGCCGTAGTTGGCGAAAACAGAATAGGCGGTAAGCAGTTCCTTGAGGGAAAGCCCGGACGAGCCCAAGGCGATGGACAAATCCCGGTGAATGGGAGACGTGATTCCCAGTTTCCTTGCGTAATCGATGGTGTAGCCGATACCGATGTCCCTCAGGAGCTTGATGGAGATGATATTACACGAGTGGGTCAGCGCATCGCGCAGAAGGGTGGGACCTTGAAATTTATCCTCATAGTTCTTGGGCTTCCATGTGAAGTGGGTCTCCTTGTCGGTGAACACAATGGGGGAATCGATAATCACCGAGGCCGGCGTGTATCCCTTGTCAATGGCCGCTGCATAGATAATCGGTTTGAAAGCCGAGCCAGGCTGGCGCCGGGACTGGATGGCGCGGTTGAACTGATTCTTGCTGAAATCCGAACCGCCCACCATGGCCTTGACGTAGCCGGTTTCCGCCTCGATGCACATCAGCGCCGCCTGCGCCGTGGGGGTCTGATCCAGGGCCAAGGGAAAAATGCCGTCCTTGTCCGCCGCGGCCTTGACCCTGACCTGGATGACATCTCCGACGGAGAGGACATCTCCTGGATGACGTACCTGGGCCTGATAATAGGCGACCTCCGGATTGGGCTTGCGCGCCCAGCGCATGTCCGCCAGGGCGATGACACCCGTCCCCCCGGCCAGGCGGACCCGGACCTGGTTCTTGCTGTTGTCCACGCCCACCACCACCCCGGTGGTCCGGAGCCCCGGTGTGAGGGCAACCGGATCCGCCTGGGTTTCCAAGCGCTTCAAATACGGTTCGATTTCCGAAGCCGCCAGATGCTTCAGGGGCCCCCGGTAGCCCTCCCGCTTGTCCAAGCTCCGGAGTCCGGCCTCGATCTGCTCCCGGGCGGCCTTCTGCATTTCGATATTGACGGCCGTATAGATCTTGAGCCCCCCCTTGTAGAGGGCATCCGCTCCATATTTCTGTTCCACATACTGACGGACATACTCCGTGTAGTAGGGGACCTCGTCGATGAACCAGTTTTTTCGCTCCTTTATATCCAGCGGGGCGTTGATGGCCTCGGCGGCCTGGATCTTGGTGATGTAGCCCTCCACCACCATCCGGTTCAGCACATAAATCTGTCGCTGCTTGGCCAGTTTGGGGTGCCGGAAGGGCGAATACCGGCTGGGGGCCTGGGGCAGACCGGCCAGGACGGCACATTCGGCCAGATTCAGGTCCTGGACCGATTTCCCGAAATAGTTTTCGGCGGCCGCCTCCACCCCATAGGCGCCGTGTCCCAGGTAGATCTGATTCAGGTAGAGATAGAGCACCTCATCCTTGGAGAAGGTTTTATCGATCCGGTAGGCCAGAATGGCCTCCTTGATCTTCCGGATATAGCTCCTTGTCGGCGTCAGGAAAAACGATTTGGCCACCTGCTGGGTGATGGTGCTGCCGCCCTGGACGATGGTGCCCGCTTCGAGGTTCTTGAAAAATGCCCGAATGATGCTGATGAAGTCGATTCCCGGGTGCTCGTAAAAACGAGAATCCTCGGCGGAGACAAAGGCCTGCAGGAGCATCCGCGGCATTCGACTCAAGGGAACCACGATCCGCCGTTCCTTGCAGAATTCAGCAATTTTGTGATTGTCCTCGGAGTAGACCGTGCTAATGACGGGGGGAGCGTAATCGGCCAGGGTGGTGATTTTGGGAAGCCCCCGGCTCAGGTGGTAATAGAGACCGGCACCGGCAAGCCCGCCGGCCACCACAAGGACCAGCATGATCCAGGCCGCGACTTTGAGAAGCTTGCGGATCAGTCCGCCCGGCTCCTTCCGGACCCTGTTTTTTTTAATGTCAGATCTGGTTCTATTTTTTGGCATTTTCCCTTTGACCCCTCACATGACGCTTACACTTTCCACCTATCCTAGGGTGGCAGCGTTACCAAATATACCACATGAAAGCAAGCGGCGCCGGACGCCGACGGCAATTCCCGGCGAATTGCCCTGAGCGTTGCGCGGATCGCCTTATTCTCCTTTCGGCCAGTGGGCATGGGTTATTGAGCCGGAGGGAAACCCGCCTTATAAAAGGCATTGACTTTTCACGGCTCAGCCGGTATATTTTGCAGATTTTATGTGGGGTTAGTCATTTAAGAGGGAAAGAGATGATACAACTTGACTTCAACAAGATGGGAGGGCTTTTGCCCGCCATCGTCCAGGATCATGAAACCGGCGAGGTGCTCATGCTGGCCTTTATGAACGAGGAGGCTTGGCGCCACACCCTCAAGAGCGGCAAGGCGACCTTTTACAGCCGCACCCGCAACAGCCTTTGGATCAAGGGCGACACCTCGGGGAACGTTCAACTGGTAAAGGAGATCCGGGTCGATTGCGACAACGATACCGTGCTGCTGAAGGTGGCGCAGGTGGGCGGGGCGGCCTGCCACACGGGTCACAGGAGCTGCTTTTATCAGAAAATCACCGAAACGGGTGCGGTCGAGATAATCGGGAAACCCGTGTTTGATCCCAAGGAGGTCTACAAGGAATGATCAAAACACTGAAGCTGGGAATCCCCAAGGGGAGCCTGCAGGATGCGACCATTGCGCTGTTCAAGCGCTCAGGATGGAAAATTAATGTTAACGGAAGAAGCTACTTCCCGGAAATCAACGACGATTCGATAGAGTGCGCCATCTGCCGCGCCCAGGAGATGAGCCGATATGTGGAAAACGGCACCCTGGACGCGGGCCTGACCGGAAAGGACTGGATCGCTGAAAACAGATCGGACATCCATGTGGTCAGCGACCTGGTTTACTCAAAGGTCAGCGCCCGGCCCGCACGCTGGATTCTGGCGGTACCCTGCGACTCGCCGGTCAAGACCCTCGCGGATTTGAACGGCAAAAAAATCGCAACGGAACTGGTGGAATTCACCAAGCGCTATTTTGCCGAACACAACGTGTCGGTCAGCGTGGAGTTCTCCTGGGGCGCCACGGAGGCCAAGGTGGTCTCTGGCCTGGCCGATGCCATCGTGGAGGTCACCGAAACCGGCAGCACCATCAAGGCCCATGGGCTTCGGATCATTCACGAACTGATGCAGACCAACACCCAGCTGATCGCCAACCACGAGGCGTGGAAGGTTCCGGCCAAGCGCGAGAAGATCGAGCAGATCGCCCTGCTGCTCAAAGGCGCGCTGCTGGGGGAGAAATTGGTGGGGCTTAAGATGAACGTGCCCAAGGAGCGCCTGGAGACCGTGGTACCGTTGCTGCCAAGCCTCAACGCGCCCACCATCGCACATCTGTACATGAGCGATTGGCTGTCCGTGGAAACGGTGGTGGACACCAATGTGGTGCGGGACCTGATTCCTCAACTCCTCAAGGCCGGCGCCGAGGGCATTATCGAGTATCCCCTCAACAAGGTGGTGTAAGGGCCATGATCAGCAAACGCGCGGCGGATATCCCCCCCTTCGTGGTCATGGACGTCCTTGAACGGGCCCAGAAGATGGCCCGGGAAGGAATCCATGTCATCCACCTGGAGGTGGGGGAGCCGGATTTCGATACCCCCGCCTGCATCAACGATGCGGCGGGCCGCGCGCTTGCAGAGGGGCACACCCACTATACCCACAGCATGGGGGTGGTTGAGCTGCGCGAGGCCATCTGTGCCCACTATCTTCAGACCTACGGGGTCCGGGTGGACCCGGATCAGGTCCTGGTGGGAAACGGCACTTCTCCCCTTTTCTTTCTCCTTCTCTCGGCGATCCTGGAGCCCGGAGACGAGGTGATCATCTCCGATCCCCACTATTGCTGCTATCCGAACTTCATCACCTTTCTGGACGGAGTGCCGGTGACGGTGCCCGTGTACGAGGAGGACGGCTTCCAGTACCGGTCCAGTGCCATCTCCGGCAAAATCACGGACCGGACCCGGGCCATCCTGATCAACTCTCCCTCGAACCCCACGGGCAACCTGCTTTCGGAGCGCCGCATGCGGGCCATCGCGGCCTTTTCACCGTACATCATTTCCGATGAAATCTACCAGGGGCTCGTCTATGAGGGAAAGGCCCACAGCATTCTGGAATTCACGGACCGGGCCTTTGTTCTGAACGGTTTCTCCAAGCTCTATGCCATGACCGGCTGGCGGCTGGGGTACCTGATTGCGCCCAGGGAATTTATCCGCCCCCTTCAGAAGATCAACCAGAACTTTTTCATCTCCGCCAATGCCGTCAGCCAGGCGGCCGGGATCACCGCCCTCCGGGAGGCGGACGGGCCGGTCCGGCGCATGCTGGACACCTATAACCGGCGCCGGCGATACATGATCGACCGGCTGAAGAAGATGGGGTTCGGCATCACGGTGGAACCCACGGGCGCCTTCTATGTGTTCGCCAATGCAAGGCGGTTTTCGCAGGATTCCTTCCAACTGGCCATGGACATTCTCGAAAAGGCCCATGTGGGCGTCACCCCCGGCATTGCCTTCGGCGCCAATGGAGAGGGCTATATCCGGTTCTCCTACGCCAATTCCATCGAAAACATCACCGAGGGAATGGACCGGATCGAAGCCTATCTGAAGCGCCGATAGGGGAACCGAACGAGGCCGCAACACCATGATCATCTCATCCGCGGAATTTATCACCAGCGCCGTCAAACCGACCCAGTACCCGCCCCCGGAATACCCGGAGCTGGCCTTTTCCGGACGCTCCAACGTGGGCAAATCCTCCCTCATCAACACCCTGGTGAACCGGCGGCATCTGGTAAAGACCAGCCGCACGCCGGGGCGCACCCAGCTGATCAATTTCTTCCTGGTAAACCGATCGGTCCTGTTCGTCGACCTGCCCGGATACGGGTATGCGAAGGTTCCGGTGGCGGTTCGAAAAAACTGGGGGCCCATGATCGAGCGGTATATCGGCGAGCGGGAGAACCTGAGCGGCCTTGTCAACCTTCTGGATATACGGCGCCAACCCGGGCCTGAGGAGCACAGCCTGGCAGGTTGGCTCTCGGCCCGGAACATCGCCTGCCTGTGGGTATTGACAAAGGCGGACAAGCTGTCCAAAACAAAACAGAAGAACCGCCGGCTGGCCATCAGCCGGGAGATGGGGATCGATCCCGAGACGCTGATCCTGTTTTCGGCGAAAACCCGCCAGGGCCGCGATATCCTGTGGGAGCGCATCCAGGAGCTGTGCCGCGCTTTTGAGCCGCAGGCTTGACCATCCTGGCGGCCATTGGTGCTTGCGGATGGAACAACTCTGGCCGAAACTAAAAATCAAGGCCTGAACCGCCTACCGGGCATGTAATTCATATGACAGAGGCACAAACAACCTTCAGATCCGGCTTTGTCGCCATCGCGGGGGCTCCCAACACGGGTAAATCCACCCTGCTCAACCGCTTGCTGGGGCAGAAAATCTCCATCACCAGCCAACGGCCCCAAACCACGCGAAACCGCGTTCTCGGGGTGGTGCACCGGCAGGGCGCCCAGATGGTATTTGTCGATACCCCGGGCATTCACCGGGCAATAGGGCCCCTCAACGAGCGGATCGTGGACGAGGCCTTCTCGGCCCTTACCGAGGCCGATATGGTGCTCCTCATGGTGGACGCCAGCCATCCGGACGAGGCCTCCGAAGGCCTTCTCCTAGAGCGGATGGCATCGCTCAGGTCACCGGTGATCCTCGCCCTCAACAAGATCGATCTCATTTCCCGAGAGAAGCTGCTCAAGGAAATAGACCGATGGTCCAGGCGCCATGAGTTCGTCGCGCTGGTTCCCATTTGCGCTACGAGCGGGGATCAGGTGGAGGCGCTACTCCTTGAAATGGAGCGCCTCCTGCCCGAGGGGCCGCCCTTTTTCCCGGAAGATGCCCTCACCGACCTGCCCCAGCGCTTCATCGTGGCCGAAATGGTGCGGGAGAAGGTATTCCGGCTCACCGACCAGGAGATCCCCTACGCCACCGCCGTCACGGTGGAATCCTTCAAGGAAAAAGGGCGAGTGGTCCACATCCATGCCACGGTTCACGTGGAGCGCGATTCCCAGAAGGGCATCGTCATCGGAAAAAAGGGTCAGAAACTGAAGCAGATCGGAGAGGCGGCCCGGGCGGAAATCGAGCACCTGCTGGAGGCCCGGGTGTTTCTGAAGCTCTTCGTCCGGGTGCAGAAAAACTGGAGCCGGGATACCCGGGCCCTGCGACGGTTCGGTTACGGATGATCCTCTCCTACCACCCGCTCATCGAAAAGGATGAAAACCGGCTCTGCGCGGGACGTGCGCCCGACGCGGAGGATCTTGCGGCCATCTCCCGGGCCCGGGCCGTTATCCTTCCCCAGGGGTGTTACTGGAGTCTTTACGAGATGGCCCGGAAGCACTGCCGGCATGTCTTTCCCCAGTACGATGCCCGGTTCCAATTTCCCGGCAAGACCGGCCAGGCACGGCTCTTTGAAAAGACCGGCGTGCCCGTGCCGAAGACCTGCAGCCTTGCCTCCGTTTCCGAATTCAAGACCCGAGCCAGTGCTTTTTCTGCGGATTTCCCCCTGGTCTTCAAGTTCGACTGGGGCGGCGAGGGGGAAAGCGTTTGCCACATCGATTCCCGGGAAGCCCTGACCCGGGCCCTGGACCGGGCGGCGGCATTCGAGGCCACGGGCCAGCGGGGCTTTCTGTTGCAGGAATACATCCCCACGGCCGGCAGGTCCCTTCGGGTGGTGGTCATCGGCTCCCGGCTGATCTCCTACTGGCGGGTGCTGCCCGATGAAACAGGCTTTCTGACCGGCCTCTCCTGCGGCGCTCGGATCGACCGGACGGCGTACCCTGAGCCCCAGGGGCTGGGGAGGACGGCGGTGGCCGAATTCTGCTCCCGAACGGGCATCAATCTGGCGGGGCTGGACCTTCTTTTCCGGGCGGACGCATCCGGGCAGCCCATGGGGGCGCCCCTTTTTCTCGAAATCAATTATTTTTTCGGCAGGAAAGGAATCGGCGGGTCTGACGCCTACTATGCGCTGCTGCGGGAGGCGGTCGAGGCCTGGCTCCAGTCCCTGGACGGCCCGGAGGCATAGGCGATGGATTTTGATCTCAATGACTGGGATGATGCGGCCATTCGCGCCGAGCGCCAGAAGGCAAGGCAGCTTCGTCAGAGCCAGTGGTGGAAGCGGCGCATCGCAAAGGGCGTCTGCCACTACTGCAAGCGAGCCACTTCTCCGGCGGCGCTCACCATGGATCACCTGGTGCCCCTTGCAAGGGGAGGGCGGAGCACCAAGGGAAACCTCGTGCCCTGCTGCAAGGAGTGTAACAACAAGAAAAGGCAGCTTCTTCCCATGGAGTGGGCCGAGTATATCAGCTCCTTTTAATCGATAGTTTTTTCCTGGGGGTTAGAATCGCTGATGGCACTGCTTTTTCCTTGACAGGCCAAGAGGATCGGTGCTATCGAGGTTGCCACCATTGAGGCACGTAGCTCAGGGGGAGAGCGCTACCCTGACACGGTAGAAGTC
>CAYOXD010000055.1:0-20123 GCA_964407825.1 uncultured Desulfobacterales bacterium
CTCAGGGCCGCATCATCGCGCCGCACGCCGGCTGGAGATCAGTCCCATGACGGAAAGAAGGACCAAGACCCCTTCAGACTCCCGGGGCTTCATCGCCGAGATCGTTGGAGAGGAAAGCCTGATCGGCCAGCGGATGGTTGCCGGCGAGCTGCTTCACATGATGGATCTCGCGGCGGCGGACGCGGCCATCCGGCATGCCGAATGCCCCCTTGTAACCCTCGCCTTCGACCGGATCGAACTGCTCGACCGAATTTACCACCGGGATTATGTCCGCTTCGACGTCTGCGTGATCAAGGTGGGCAGATCCAGCATTGTGGTTCAGGTGGACTGGTCCGTCAAATCTCCCACCGAAATGATCGTCCGGCCTGGCCACAGCGGCTTTATCACCATGGTGGCCATCGACGAGAAGGGACGACCGAACAAGAACATTCCCGCCCTGAGGTACGACTCTCCGCATGATATGGAAAAAAAACGCATCGCCGATGAACGGGACCGTTTCCTTGTGGAAGAAAGCGGCTGGCTGGAAAAGATCGATGCGCTGACCGATATCGACCCGTCCCGCCTCACGGATCCTTACCCCCGGGACCGGACCTTCTCGCCGGCCGAAACCCGCCTCACGATCCGCAAACGATTTCTCCCCAGAAACGCCAACACCTTGGGCATCGTATTCGGCGGCGACACCGCCGCGCTGATGGAGGAGCTATCCGTGGCCGCGGCCCGCCAGTTTACCGGAAACCATCGCATGGTGACCATCGCCATGGAGGATGTCCTGTTCCTCAAGCCCCTCTTCGCGGCGGATCTCGTGGAAATGACCGCCCAGGTGGTCTTTGTGGCCAGGACAACCCTGGTGGTGGAGGTGCTTGTCACGACGATGGGAATTGTGGGCAACGGCGACGGGAAGACGACCAACCGCGGGATCTTCACGGTCCTCAGTTATAACGCGGCGGACCGGACCGAGCCGATCCGAAACGGCCTGGACCTGACCCAGGCCGATGCGCAGGTAAAACGGTGCTACCTGAAGGAACAGGCGAAATATGAAAGGCGCTGCCAAGGGAAAAAGAGCCCTGCTGGCAGCCTGTGCTCCCCTGCTTGAGTCACAGGAAAGGGGTTCTCATGGCAAATTACGGTCCCTACCCCATATTGAGTCCCCGGGAAGTCGTGACGGGCATTCGCCACGGCCAGACAGTTTCCTTTTCCGGCTTCACCCCAGCCGGTGCCGCCAAGGCGGTGCCCGAGGCCCTGGCCGAGTACGCCCGGGAGCGCCATCGCGCCGGTGAGCCCTTTCAGCTCAGGGTGTTGACGGGCGCCTCCAGCGGACACAGCATCGATGAGAAGATGGCGGCCTGCGAGGCCATCTCCTGGCGGGCCCCCTACCAGTCCGGCCGGAGTCTGCGGGAGCAGATAAACGGGCAAAAGGTGGAATATGTGGACATGCACCTCTCCCATCTGCCCCAGATGGTGGCGTGGGGGTTTTTAGGGCGCATCGATCTGGCGGTGGTGGAGGCAACGGACATCACCGCCGACGGCCGTGTGTATCTGACCACCTCCATCGGCGCCTCGCCCACCTATCTCAAGCATGCGCAACGGGTGGTCATCGAGCTGAATCGGCGTCACTCTCCCAGACTCAGCGAGATGGCCGATATTTTCATCATGCCCCCGCCGCCCCACCGCCATCCCATCCCCATCCACGAGCCCCTTACCCGCATCGGCTGGCCCTATGCCGTTGTGGACCCGGCCAAGGTCGTCGGGGTCGTGGAAAACGATGCGGCGGACGAAGTCGAGGCGTTCAGCCCGCCGGATGAGATCAGCCGGGCCATCGGACGCCACGTGGCGGACTTTTTCCTGCGAGAGATGGCAGCGGGCCGAATTCCCCGCGAGTTTCTGCCCCTTCAGGCCGGGGTGGGCAATATTGCCAACGGTGTCATGGCGGCACTGGGCGACACCCCGGAAGTGCCGGCCTTCACCATGTATGCGGAGGTGTTTCAGGAATCCCTGGTCAGCCTCATGACCCGGGAACGTCTGCTGGCCGCCAGTGCCACCAGTCTCACCGTCACCGCCCCGCGGCTGCGGCAAATCATGGACAACATCGACTTCTTCGCACGCCGGATCGTGTTGAGACCCCAGGAGATCTCGAATCATCCCGGGGTCATCCGGCGCCTGGGCGTCATCGCCCTCAACACCGCCCTGGAAATCGATATCTACGGCAATGTCAACTCCTCGCACCTCTACGGCACAGACATCATGAACGGCATCGGCGGCAGCGGCGAGTTCACCCGAAACAGCTATCTGTCCATCTTCATGTGCCCCGCCATCACCAAGGGCGGAAAGGTGAGCACCATTGTCCCCATGTGTCCCCATATCGACCAGAACGAGCACTCGGTCCAGGTGGTGGTGACGGACCAGGGGCTGGCGGACCTGCGCGGCCTCGGCCCCCTACAGCGGGCCAGAACCATCATCAACCACTGCGCCCATCCGGCCTACCGGGACTATTTGAACCGCTATCTGATAGACTCCCGTCCCGGACACATCCGTCACAACCTGTCGCGCTGCTTCGAGCTGCACCGCAACCTGCTGACCCACGGCGCGATGCTGCCGGACCTGGACCCGTCGGCCCTCCCAGCGTGATCGCCCCATTGCCGGAGCGCTTGCCGCCCATGGCAGCCGCTCTGTTGGAACCGCCTCGATGGGACGGTGAAAATGCGCGGGTTTAAAAGTTTGAACTCATAATTTAATAACAAAATCAATATATTAACATTAACCCCCCCGTCCGGCGGCACCATTTCAAAATTTTGAATTCTGGCGGGGAAGCCCTAACCTTTTGAAACGCCTTGGATATGGATCATATTTCTCATTTTGCGTTCAAAATTTTGAATTCCAGCGGGTGAATGGAACTGAAAATGACCCGATGCCAGGGCCCCCCAGAGAGGGGAGACCGTTTGATTGATATGGCAATCTGGATAGTTACAAATTTAGATGAGGAAGTCGGCAAGTTCATCAAGAATTGGCAAGCATATTGCATCTTAAAATATCGACCAGATAATATTTCATCTGTTCTCCTCCTTAATCATCCGGTTGTTTGGGCGCAACCGGATGATTTATCTCCTCCAAACGGCTGATTCGTTAATGAATCAGCCGTTTTCCTTTCACTGCACGGGCTTCGAAGACCTAAAGGTCCTTCAAACATCGGTTGACGGGCGCCGATTTGATGAGATCACTGATGCTGGTCAGTGCCGCCAGGAAGGGTTGGTATTCCGGCCGTGATGAAAAGGCCAGTTTGGAGGCGCCAAAATTGTCCACCGCTTCGAGGACGCGATGGATCGTCAGACGGGTGATGTCCTGACCGGGTTGGTAGCCGGGGGGATCTCCGTTTTGGGGGTCCACTGCCGATACCAGTCGGGTTTCACACAGCATCGAAAGGATGTTTTCGGTGAATGCCAGGGCAATGCCCAGACGCGAGGCGATCCGGCCGGCCTGTGAAGCCGGTTCGCCCCGTTTGAAATCCGCTATCAGCAGGTGAACGATCCCCAACGCGATGAGACGCCGCTGGGCCGCGCTGAGCTGGGCACCCGGCGGCGGAAGCATCTTCGCTCGGGCGCTCTGGTGCGAAAAGGACAGCTCGGCCCCGAACAGGACCACCAGCCAACTGACGAGCATCCAGATGCAAAACAGGGGCAGGGCGGCGAAGCTCCCATAGATGGCATTATAATGTGCCATGCCGACCTGGAAATGGAAATACAGATACTGCACGAGCTGAAAAGCCGTACCCGTTGTCACACCGGCCAGCAGGGCGGAACGGAAATGCACACGGGTATTGGGCAGGAACATGTACATGAAGGTGAAGAGAATCCAGATGATCACGTAAGGGGAAAAATCGAGCACCGAGAAAACGAAGGGGGCCACCATCCCCAGCAAGCTTATCTTTTCGGTGATGCCCCGAAACTCGGCGGTGAGATAGACGGCGA
The DNA here is from genome assembly GCA_964407825.1 of uncultured Desulfobacterales bacterium. Classification (GTDB taxonomy): domain Bacteria; phylum Desulfobacterota; class Desulfobacteria; order Desulfobacterales; family JAFDDL01; genus CAYOXD01. The sequence goes on from CAYOXD010000055.1 coordinate 3,963, forward strand.
AGCTGCTTGACAGGATGAACAGCAGGGGGCAGATCATCATCAGGGAGAGGTAATCGCTGAATTTCCGGCCGATGGACCGCGACCTTCGGATCTGCCAGATGTGGTTGAAGGCCCCCTCCGCATGACCTAGCACCTTGACGACCACCCACAGGAGCAGCACGATGCCGACGCCGGCGATCAATCCGCCCTTGGCGGACTCCAGGAACGCGTCCGCCTTCAACACCACCTGATGCAGGATCTGCTCCTGACCGGGAAATTTTTCCAGCAGGGAAGATTCCAGCAATTTCCTGAACCCGAACCCTTTTGCCACCCCGAAGGCAACGGCCACAACCGGCATCAGAGCCAGGAGTGAGTAAAACGTGAGCGCAGAAGCCCTCAGGTAGCACTTGTCCCGGTGAAACCCCCAAACGGCATAACTCAGGATGCGAAGCTGGAGAAAAAACAGCCCCCGCAGAGGTCTTACCGGATCCTGTACGGGCTCTTCCCACAGGTCCTGACTGAAAAAGCGGGACGACCGTTTCCCCCATTCACCAAAGATCCTCATGGCAGACTCCTTGCCGCATGCCCGGTTCAGGTTCTCCAGAGGGGCATCAACCGCCATCCCCGGCAAGTCGCCCCCCACTCCGCCCTATACCACAGACTTCAGAAGATTCCAAAAAACACCAGGCCTGCCCAGCCCTTCTCGGTTTCCGCCCAGGTGCATTCGAACCCGGCCTTGCCATAATAACCCTTGATATCGACGATCTCATCGGCCCTGATCCCCGAGAACACCAGGGGGCCGCTCGTACAGGCGGCAAAAAACGGTTTCAGGGACTTCAAGGTGGGCGTCCGGAGATTGGCGCTCACCATGCAGAAGGAAGGGGAGGATACCCCCTCCAGGGATTCGACCACCCGCATGCGATCTGACAATCCGTTTATCCGGGCATTGGTCTCCGCCTCCCCCCGGGCGCAGGGATCGATATCCACCCCAACTGCCAGATTGATACCGAGCCGCAGAGCGGCGATGGCAAGCACGCCGCTGCCGGTGCCCATATCGAGCATGGGCGCAGACGCCTCCCGGAGGTCCGGCCGCTCTTCCACGCAATGGGCCAGGGCCCGCAACGCCAGACGGGTGGTGGGATGTTCTCCGGCGCCGAAGGCGGCTCCGGCAGCGATATCGATGACGATGTCCCCCTGCGAAAAATGAAGGAATTCCAGGTTTGGGGGCTTGAGAACAAGATGAGGGCCGATGCGCACGGGCCTGTTGAAGGAAGGTTCGAGGAAGGTACATCCAAACTGATTGGTATAGACCAGGATGTTTTCCAGGGTCAGCGCTTGGATGGCACGAACGACGGCAGCCTTGGCAATGCCGTGGCCATGGGAGAGCCGTCGTCGGACCTCTGTGGGAGTAAGTCTCCGGTGGGACGCCTCTACAACCTCCAGGAGGATCCGCTTCACGCTCTCCAATTCGGTATCCATCGATGCCGTCACCGGCTCCACACCCCCTTGTTCAAGCCGCTGCGCGGCTGTGTAAGCAAAAACCGCCCCTTCCTTCCTCCCTGACCGATCGTCCGGATCCGTCCAAGAGGATCAGGGCAGGTCCTCCATCTTGAACACGCCGCTGGATAACACCTCCATGCAGCTGTCCACCACGTCCCTGTCATAGAGGCGTCCCCGGTTCTCTCGCAATTCGAATATGGCATGGTTGACCCCCAGGGAGGGCCGATAGGGCCGATGCGATGCGATGGTCTCCAACACATCGGAGACGGCCAGGATCCGCGCCTCCAGGATGATCTCCTCGCCCTTGAGCCCCTGCGGATAGCCCGAACCATCCACGCGCTCATGATGCTGAAGCACAATCGTGGCCAGCGGCCATGGAAATTCTATCTTTTTCAAGATATCGTACCCGTATTGCGGATGATTCTGAATGATACCGTACTCCAGCGGCGTCAGCCGGCCGGGCCGGGACAGAATTTCGGCAGGCACGGCGATTTTCCCAAGGTCATGGAGCACTGCCGCCATGCGCAGCCCATAGAGCCGGTCCTCGGCCAGCCCCATGGCCTGCCCGATGGCACAGGCAATGGCGGCCACCCGCTCCTGATGTCCCGCGGTGTAAGGATCCCGCATCTCCACCGTGGCGGCGATGGCCTGAATGATTCCCTCCATGGCCCGCTGGAACTTTTCCAGGTTGTCCTTCAGCGCCAGGGTGGCACGATTCCGCTCGATACGCGTGGCCCTCTCCAGCAGGACCCGTTTCACCCGGGCGATGAACTCTCGGATGCTCACCGGCTTTTGGATGAAATCGACGGCCCCCAGGCCGATGATATTTTCATAAGTAAAATCCGCCGTAAATCCCGTCATGAGGATCGCGTCGATATCGTACAGCCCCTTGACCCGTTTCACCAACTCCAATCCGTTCATGCCGGGCATCTGGATATCCGATACCAGCACATCCACGGGCGTGCCCTCTAAAATCGACAGGGCCTCCTCGCCCGATAGGGCTCCCAGGCCCTCATAACCGAAATTGATCACCCCCTGGCGCAAAATATCGACGATATCCGCCTCGTCATCGACTATAAGAATCCGTCGTTTCCGTCCCGGATCCGCAGCTTCGCCGTCCACGAGGCCGACAAGCTTCCTGATTTCATAATTGGCAGGCATAGAATGATCCCACGGGCAAGCAGGTTTCTTTAGGGAATGAAGCATTTCCACGATCGTTGAAACCACTGTAGCACCCACCCGACGCATGCACAAGGGCTTCCATGATGAGCGACCCTTGAAGGGGGAAGCAAGGAAGCCCCCCCCCCGGGACAACTCACCGGTTGATTCACCGAGGATTACCGATGATTCCGACAAGCTCTTGATAAAATGATGCGATGAAGCTATATTTGGCATTTATGTACTTGTCGCAGGTGAATCTGATGGATGTAAGGAATGGGATATGAAGAAAAAGCTGATGGCCCTCTCGAGCCTGATCGCGTTCTGCCTCATCATGACGCCCCTGGCCCGGGCTGAGGGTGCACGCGGTGTCGAGAGCTTTCTCAAGGGCAAGGTCACCGAGGTAATCAACACCCTGCAGCAGACCAACCAGCCGGAGAACGTCAAGAAGGAAAAACTTTCGAAAATCGCCGATTCCCTTTTCGATTTCCCGCTAATGGCCAAACTCTCGCTCGGCAAGACGCACTGGTTCAGCCTGAGTGAAAGCCAGAGGAAGCGGTTCACCACCCTCTTCGTAAAGCGTTTGGAATCGGTATACCTGGACAAGATGGTCAACTACACAAACGAAGAGGTAACATACGGCGTCGCCTCCGTCTCTGGACGAAAGGTACAGATTCCCACCTACCTGCTTTCGAACGGCAAGAAAATCTCCATACTGTACAGGCTCTACCAGTCGGCCGACGGCTGGAAGCTCTACGATGTGGAAATTCAAAATGTCAGCCTTGTTCAGAGTTACAGAGCCCAGTTCAACGAAATCCTGAAAGACGGAACCGCCGCGGACCTGCTGAACAGGCTGGCGCAGCCGCGGTAACCCGGGATCGAGGGCGGCCAACCCATCATGACCACACTCCATGCGCTCGTGATTCGTTTCTTTGAAAGGGTCGTCATCAAAAGGCCCATCCCGGTCCTTTTGTGCCTCGCTGCCATCCTTTCTTTTTTAACTTACTATGCCAAGGATTTCCGGCTGGATGCCTCGGCCGAAACCTTGATGCTTCAAAACGACAAGGATCTGGCCTATTCCCGGATGGTGGCCGAGCGGTACGGCGTCAGGGATTTCCTCGTTGTGACCTTCACCCCGACCGGGGACCTGTTCTCGGATCCGGTATTGAAGCAGTTGGCCGGGCTCAAATCTGAACTGGCTGCCGTACCGGGGGTCAGCTCGGTGTTCTCGATTCTCGACGCACCCCTTTTACATAGCCCGGCGGTGCCGGTCCGGGACCTTACCAAACACCTCCGCACCCTCGAGACACCGGGAGTGGACAAAAAACTGGCACGGGTTGAGTTTCAAACCAGTCCCCTCTACCGGAACCTCATCGTCAGTCCGGATCTAAAAACCACCGCATTGATCGTCTACCTCGCCCCGGACAAACACTATCAGCGCCTGTTGGATCAGCGAAACGCCCTCTGGAAGAGGAAAAACAAGGTCGGATTGAGCGCCGAAGAAATGAAGAAATACCGGACGGTCGAGGTGGAATTCCGAAAATACCATGACCTGGTGCGGGAAAAACGGCACCGGACCCTCCTGGCCGTTCGGGCCATCATGAACCGTTACAGGAATGACGGGCAGCTGTTTCTGGGCGGGGTCAGCATGGTCGCCGACGATATGATCAGCTTCATCAAAAGGGATCTCGAAACCTTTGGTGTGGGTATCTTCCTCTTTCTGGTCATCACCCTGTGGGTTATTTTCAGAAGACTCCGATGGGTTCTGCTGCCCATGCTCTGCTGCGGCCTTTCGGCCCTTGCCATGATCGGTATCCTGGGATTTTTCGGATGGGAAGTCACCGTTATTTCATCCAATTTCATATCTCTTCAGCTGATCATCGCCATGGCCGGGACCATCCACCTGGTGGTGCGTTATCGGGAGCTTCGGGAGAAAAATCCGGCCGCCACCCAGCAGGAACTGGCCCTTGAGACGGTTCGCATGAAACTGGTGCCCTGTCTCTACGCAACCCTCACCACCATTGCCGGGTTCGGCTCTCTCCTGTTTTGCAACATCCTGCCGGTGATCACCTTCGGATGGATGATGACCGCCGGTATCTGTCTGTCCTTAGTTCTGACTTTTCTGCTATTCCCGGCTGTGCTGGTGCTCCTGAAAAAGGGACCGGAAGAGAATACCTCCACCGGCAAGGCCGTTGTTGTCCGGCTTCTGGCAACCTTTACCGAGCGGCACGGCAGGCTCATCATCGTATTGAGCGTTCTGCTGCTCGTCTTTAGCGGCATCGGTATCTCCAAGCTCCGGGTTGAAAATTCGTTTATCAACTATTTCAAGAAATCCACCGAAATATACAAGGGCATGCGCGAGATCGACCAGCATCTGGGAGGCACCACCCCGCTGGACGTCATCATCGATCTGGGGCCCGATTCGTCTGACCCCAAGGCGGCGGTAAACGCAGCCGGCGGCAAGACCAGCGCCAAGACGGATATATTCGATGAGTTCAATGAGTTCTCATCCCCCGAAGATGAAAAAAAATACTGGCTGACGCCGGAAAAGGCCTCCCTGGCACTGCGGGTGAACGATTACCTCGAGAGCCTCAAGGCCACGGGAAAGGTCCTGTCCCTCGGCACCCTGATCAAGCTGGCCCGTCAGATCAACGGCGGCCACCCCCTCGACAATTTCCAGCTGGCGCTGCTCTATAACGAGCTTCCCAAACGGTACCAAAACCTTCTCTTGGCCCCCTATGTTTCCGTGGCCCACAACCAGCTGCGTTTCTCGGTCCGAATCAAGGACTCGGAAAAATCCCTCCGGAGAAATATGCTTTTAAAACAGATTAAACATGATATCGTCCACCGTTTCGGGCTTAAAAAGGACCAGGTCCACCTTGCCGGCATGCTGGTCCTCTACAACAACATGCTCCAGAGTCTCTTCAGGTCCCAGATCCTGACCCTCGGGATCGTTCTTGCGGCGCTGTCCCTGATGTTCCTCATCCTGTTCAGGTCCTTCACCATCGCCCTGATTGCCATTTTCCCCAATATCCTGTCCGTGGGAGCCGTTCTGGGTGTCATGGGCTGGCTGCACATTCCACTGGACATGATGACCATCACCATCGCCGCCATCAGCGTGGGAATTGCAGTGGACGACACCATTCATTACATCCACCGTTTCAAGGAGGAGTTCCAGGTCGACGGCAACTACCGTCGGGCGTTCCATCGCTGCCACGACAGCATCGGACATGCCATGTACTACACCTCCGTCACCATTATCATCGGTTTTGCCATCCTGGTTTTGTCCGAATTCATTCCCAGCATCTATTTCGGTCTCCTCACCGGTCTGGCCATGCTCATCGCGCTGGTGGTGGCCCTGACCTTGCTGCCCCAGCTGCTGATCCTGGTAAAGCCCTATGGCCCCGAACGGGAAGGTCGCTCTGGGACTTGATCCCCTTGTGATTTACACTTGACGGCAATCGGAAGAATTCTTCATATCAACAGGGGCACAAACATCCGGAAAGGGGCAATGCCCCGGAGGGGGAGACTTGGCCATGACGGAAAAAGCAGCCAGTGGGAAACATGAACCGTCGGATGAGGAAGCCAGCGACATCGTGCGCGCTCTCACCGAGGAGGGCTTCATCACCGAAGAGCAGGCCCAATACGCTCGTCGTATCCAGGAAAAACTGCCGACCCCCAAGACGGTCCTCGAGGTATTGAAAGAGCTCAAGCAGGTCACGGACGCCCAAGTGCGCCAGGCCATTCAGGAGAACCGGGTTCAGATGCGCATCGGCCGTCTGCTGGTGGAGCTGGGCAAGCTGAACGAGGCAGACCTGCAGGCCGCCTTCAGCATCAAGGCGGAGGAAAAAAGTAAAAAGAAACTCGGTGAAATCCTCGTCGAACACAACTTCATCGAGGAGCGCAAGCTCATCGAGGTTCTCTCCATGCAGATGGGCTTCGCCTACATCGACCCCCAATTTACAAAAATCGACCCGGAACTCTATCGCAAGGTCCCCCACAAATGGTACGAGGACCACTGGCTGATCCCCGTGCGCAGGGAGGGCGAGGAGATCATCGTCGCCTTTGCCGACCCACTGGACAAGCACGAGCTGGACACCGCCAGAAATTTTTTCGGCCAGAACATCCGTCCCGCCATCGCGCTGAAAAGCTCCATTCAGGAGGCCTTGAAGCAGATGGAGCGAAGCAGCCGGAAAATCAACAGGGCCGAGGTGGCCCATGACACCGTGGTCGGCATCGTCAACAACCTCATCATCACGGCGGTCAATGAGGAGGTCAGCGACATTCACATCGAACCCATGCATGACCGTCTGCGAATCCGTTTCCGCCAGGACGGTGTCCTGGTGCCGTACAAGGATTACGAACGAGAGCTCATCCCGGCTCTCATCAGCCGCATCAAGATCATGTGCCAGGCGGATATCGCCGAAAAGCGCCGCCACCAGGACGGACGCATCCTGTTCGATATGGCCGACACCCAGGTGGACATCCGGGTGTCCATCTATGTGACCATCAGCGGTGAAAAAATCGTCATGCGGCTGCTCAGGCAGCAGGCAACGCTGCTGAACATCGAGGATGTGGGCATCGCCCCCCGGCTCTATGAGCGCTTTCGGTACCAGGTCCTGGATCGGCCCAGCGGCGTCCTCATGGTCACCGGCCCCACAGGTTCCGGGAAGACCACCACCGTCTACAGCTGCATCAACTACCTCAACAGCCCCTCCACCAGCATCGTCACAGCGGAAGATCCGGTGGAATATATTATCGACGGGATCGCCCAATGCTCCATCAACCCCAAGCTGGATCTAACCTTCGCGGAGACCCTGCGGCACATCGTCCGCCAGGATCCGGACGTGGTGGTCATCGGCGAGATCCGGGACCGTTTCTCTGCGGATGTGGCGGTGCAGGCGTCCCTCACGGGGCATAAGGTCCTGACCACCTTCCACGCGGAGGACAGCATCGGAGCGCTGACCCGGCTGCTCAAGATGGGGGTCGAACCCTTCCTCGTGGCCTCGACGGTGGTGGGCATTGCGGCCCAGCGACTGGTGCGGCGGCCCTGCTCGGAATGCGTGGCACCGGAAAGACCCAGCCTGGTATCCCTTCGCCGCCTGGGGTATAATTCCAAGGACGTGTCGGGTGGAGAATTCCGCAAGGGAAAGGGATGTCCGGCCTGCCGGTTCACGGGGTATAGGGGACGGGCAGCGATTCTGGAGATGCTGATCATGGATGAATCCTTGCGCAGCGCGATAATCGATGGAGCCAGCGCCCAGCGCCTGCGGCAGATCGGCATCGAGAAGACCGGCCTGCTCACCCTCCTGGAAGACGGCATCGTCAAGGCGGCAAAGGGAGTCACCACCATTGATGAGGTACTGCGCTGCCTCCCCCAGGTGATTAGCCCCAGACCTCTGGCGGAGCTGCGGCGAAAATCCGGAGAGAAGTCATGAATGAAGCAAAATCCTTCAAGGACATCATCGATGCCCGTTTGAAATCAGACAAGGTAAACCTCCCGGTGTTCGATAAGACTGCGTTTAAAATTCAGCAGGAAACCACGAAGGCCGAACCGGATATCCCCGCCATCGAAAAACTGATTGAAACGGACCCGGCCCTCACCTCCGAGATTATCAAGATGGCCAACACCGCATTTTTCAGGGGACTGAGCAAGGTGACCACGGTCCGGGAGGCCGTCGTGCGCCTGGGGGCCAAACAGATCTGCGCCGTGGTGATCCTGATCACTCAAAAAGGCAATTTCCAATCCTCGGACGCCTTTGTCCAGCAGTACATGACCAGGCTCTGGCGTCATGCGGTGGGATCGGCCATCGGCTCCAGCTGGCTGGCCGGCCGGTGCGGCTACGCCTACATCAAGGAGCAGGCCTTTGTGGCCGGCCTTCTCCACGATGTGGGAAAACTCTTTCTGCTCAGTGTCGTGGAATCCCTCCGAAAGGAACCCACCCTGGCCTTCCAGCCCTCGTCGACCTTCATGAACGAGGTGATGTCGAGCCTCCACACGGAGCAGGGATTCATGCTCATGGAATTGTGGGATCTGCCGGAGGTATACAGCGTGGTGGCACGGGATCACCACCAGGAGCTGATCGACGCCACCAACACCCTCCTGCTCCTGGTCCAAATGGCCGATATCACCTGCAACAAGATGGGCATCGGTCTGCACGATCCAATAGATCTCATCCTGGCCGCCACCGGGCCCGCCCAGCTCCTGGGTCTCTCCGAACTGGATATAGCGGAGCTGGAAATCGTCCTGGAAGACGCCAACATATTGGCGGTATAGGGGATGCCCCGCCTCTCACGACACTGGGGAGACGGGGGATCAGCCGGTTTTCGCCCTCAACTTCGCAGGGTCGCGCAGGGTCTTCAGGACTTCGATGCTGCTCTTCAGCCCCTTGTTCAGCCGGCACATGTCGATGGCCATGCCCGTAATCGCGGCTACCGCCTGGACAAAATTGAGGTCATCCATTGAAAATTCCCACGGTTCGGCCGTATAGACCCGAAGGGCACCGATCACCTCCGCACGCGCCTCAATGGGGACCGAGAGGATCGAACAAATGCCCTCTTTTTTCGCCTCTTCCGGATACTGGATCCGGGGATCATCGGTCACGTCATAGATGGCCACCGGTCCCTCCCGGAGGGAAGCCGCAATGGATTTCAAGGCGCTGATGGGCCCCTTGTCGAGATACTCCCGGCTCAATCCGAAGGAGGCTGCCAGTTCCAGTTCCTCACGCTTGCGATTGATGAGGAAAAGGGCGGACCCCTTTGCGTCCAGAGCATGGCTGAGGCTCTCCACCGTCAGCCAGACCACATCCTCCGGGTCTCGGGTCATGGAAATGGCACGGGTGATGCGAAGCAAGGTCTCATAATTCAACAGTTGCTTTTTCATGCAGTGCTCCTTTCCCTTTTGCGGTTGGAATGTTTCTCGGAGGTTCACAAATGAACACCGGTCGACCGCGACCTCAGCGTCTCGGATACGAAAACACCTCTATGGAGAGAAGGAATTGAAAACCGCGGAAAGCTGCATCGCGCCAACGTGAGGATGATGCGAGGTGCATTGACGATTTTTCTATTTAAAACTATAAAATAGCCATTGGAATAGTGTCAAGGGGCCCGGTTCGGACCCCAGGGACAAGGTCTTGAATAAAAAAGGCAATAGAACACAGTCCAGGAGCCCACATGAAGGTATTTTCACAGATCCCCCCCCTGCGGGACCTCCGCTGGGAAGAGCCCCTCAAAACCTGGGGACTGGTGCCCACCATGGGATTCCTCCATGAGGCACACCTCAGCCTGGTGCGTCGATCCAGGGCGGAGAACGACGCCACCGGCGTCAGCATCTTTGTCAACCCCGCCCAATTCAACAATCCCGAGGACCTGGCCGGCTATCCCCGCGACCTGGACCGGGACCTCGCCCTTCTGGCGGCCGAAGGCGTCGACCTGGTCTGGACCCCCGCCCCTGAGACCGTTTATCCGGCCGGGTATCAGACCGATGTGACCGTCCGCCACCTTTCAGGGATTCTGGAGGGGGCCTCCCGGCCGGGTCATTTCCAGGGGGTTGCCACCATCGTGACGAAACTGTTCCACGTCTTTGAACCCCGCCGGGCCTATTTCGGCCAGAAGGACGCCCAACAGCTGGCCGTCATCCGCCGCCTGGTCCGGGATCTGAACTTTCCCATCGACATCATCGCCTGCCCCACCCTCCGTGAAACGGACGGGCTGGCCATGAGCTCCAGAAACGTCCGCCTGACACCGGCGCACCGCCGCCAGGCCGTCTGTCTCTACCAGGCGCTGTCAACCGCCGAAAAAGCCCTGGCAGGTGGCGAGGACAGGGCCGATCGGTTAAAGGCGCTCATGACCGGCATCATCGGGAAGGCTCCAGATGCGAAGATCGACTATGTCAGCGTGGCGGATGCGGACACCCTTGAGGAGGTGGAATGGGCGCAGGAAAGCGTATTGCTGTCCCTGGCGGTGCGCTTCGGGCAGGTGCGGCTCATCGACAACGTTCGGGTGGACGCAACGCCGGAATGACATATTTCCATGTCTTCCCTGACGGCCGCACTGTCAGCGTCAAAAAACAACTCCCAACAGATCAAATCCGATCAGATAAGTAGCTGTGAAATCGATGCCTAAGGCCATAAAAGCCACAGCGGTCAACCACCGCAAATAGCGTTCTATAAAAGTCAGCCCATGGATGAATCGGGCCGCGAAACGCGCGCTGAAGGCCAACAATAGAGCGAAACCGACCACTGGCAACGCCGTTCCGACACCGTACCAAAAGGGCAGCCATATGCTGGATTCGAATTTGACCGATAACGGCAATACGCTGCCAAAGAAAAGGGCCGCCGAAACCGGGCAGAACGATAGAGCGAAAACGAAACCAAGAAACACCGCTCCGACGGCACCGCTATTGCTTAGTCTGCGGATCACAGTGGAATCGCCACCACCCATTGTCGGCAAACGTAGCGGTACAATGTCCACTATGAACAGGCCGACCAAGATCAACAAAGGGCCGAGCAGTTTGTTCATATTCTCCTGCAGGAACATGGAAATACCGGGGATAGAAAACATCCCCGCCACAATAAAGGCGCAAATCAGGATGTAGGCCAGCGCCCGACCGCCGGTGTAGGCCACTCCTGCCAGCAGGGTACCGAACCGGGTATTGATCTGACGTCCGATGAAGGTGGTGGCGGCTATGTTGGTCGCAAGCGGACAGGGTGAAATCGATGTCAGAATGCCGAACCATATGGCCGAAATCATGGGAAGGTTGTCCCACGCCATTATTTTTTCTCCATAAAATGCTGAGTCTCTCGCGCCACGTAGCGAATAAATTTTTGCTTATCCCGGGAAAGCTGCCAAACATCCGATAGATTCTCCCAGCGCACCGGCTTACCGTTATTGTATTCCGCAACGATCACGGACTTGGTGTAGAGCTGGAAATCCTTGATGAAATGCTTGTTCTTCGGCATATCAACATTTAACGCCTGCCATTGAAGTTTTCCGGACTTTAGATCATCCTTGAAATTCTCTTTTATGGCTTCCTGGGCGAATTGTTCTATCGTTTTGCAGGTCATGCAGCGCCTGGTCGTGTAAAAATAGTAGGCCATATAGTGGGTTTTATCGTTTATTCCTTTCTTCAGGGACTGATCGCTTGACGCGGCTGCCACCCACACGAAAGATGAAACAATAGCGGCAATTGACATGGCCGCAAACCCGGCCATGCGGCGGTTTTTCATTCGTCCTCCATTTACTTGATCCATGACAGCACACCCTCCCTGCGTGGGATCTTGCCCACTGATTTGACTTCACTGGTTAAAACTACGGCTGGCATACCGAACACGCCGTAGCCGGCCATCTTCATCACGTCGGTGACCTTTTCCACATCAGCGGCCACACCTGCTTCAGCCACCGCCTCCTTGACCACTTTTTCCGTCCGCTGGCATTTGGGGCAGCCAGGGCCCAGCACTTTAATTTGCATCGTGGCACTCTACAGCAGGTTAGTGCATACTTTCGTAGCGTGTGCCCCTTGCGGTGGCGGCCTCCCGCTGCGGGCAGTTGCTTTATGGATCGCCATTATATTTATATTTCGTCATATATCGATATTTTAAACTCCCAAGAAATTCAGTTCCTCAGATGGTTTCGCGCTTTATCTCCGGCAGCCTCTCCCGAAGCCCCGTCGCATCCGCGTCATTGTCCAATCAGTGTCGCAGATTTCCTTACAGGATCGCCACATAGGGTTTCCTGGCGCGGTAGGCCAAAGCGGTAATTGGATCGTTCCTGTAAACAGGTTAATAAACCAGCCGCATGCAGTATCTTGAGGCGCTTGCTGGCGGTGGACCGGGCCAAGCCCAAGGCTACTTGATTCTTGCCCACGCAGAGCACTCGCCGCTGAAGCAGCTTGAGCATCTTAATGCGGTTCGGCGGGACGGAAAGGGCCTTCATGAGCTCGATGAAATATTTCAGGATATCCAAGATATCGTCGAAACGGAATATATAGAATGGCAGTGGACCTGTCAAATGAAAATGTTCACGGCGATCCTTTCAACCAGAATCAGAAAGGAGGAGGCATTGACGATTTCAGACTGCAACAGGCTTCGCTATCCGTGGCCCCGAAGACGAACTGGAAAATTTTGTCTGCTCCTTACCCACCGCGAGCGAATGAAATCCCCGAACCCCCTGGGCATCGTTCTTCACCCGTCCGCGGTATCGGTTTCGCTACAGCGTCTTTTTCGATGATGAGCGGGATCGGGCCTATCCATCCGTATTGGGCGATCGCTGGAAGAGGCGGGCCAAGGACTTGTAGACACGTGAAATCCCTCGGGCGATGCGGGGAATCAGCCAGATGGCGAAGAGGATAAACACCGCCAGGGCCCCCAGAAAGACCCAGGGGTGATGCAGGGCGGCCCACAGCCCGGCAATGGCCGCCACATCTTCGGTGATGGATGCCGTCCAGTTGGTGAAGGGCTCGGGGGAGGCATTGATCATCACACGGCTGCCGGCCTTTACCGTGTGGGAAACCGCCGCCATGCCGCCGCCCAGGATCCCGGCGGCGATGGCCCAGGCAGGGCTCACCGGCCCCACCGCGCCTGCCGCCAGAAGGGCGCCTGCGGGAATCCGGATGAAGGTGTGCAGCGTATCCCAGGCGGTATCCAGACCCGGCACCTTGTCCGTGAAAAATTCGACCCCATACATGACGCAGGCCGCACCGATGACGATCGGCTCGGAGAGGACCTGGAGATCGGGCGGCAACTGCATGGCACCCGTGGCACCGCTGATGCCGAGAACGGCAATGGTCGCATAGAGGTTCAGGCCGCTGGCCCACGAGGCCCCCATGAGCAGCGCCAGGGTGCTCACGATATGCTGGTAGGATTCCATTCCCTGTCTCCCTCCCCGTCAGCCCCTGTCTGGGGAAATTCGGTAGCGATGTTCAGCGATCAATTCCAAAAAGCGTCTCTCTGAAAACGCGACGCACGGCCCCCATGACTCACGGGCTCACCCCAATCCAACAGCCTTTACCGCACGGGTAATCTGGTTCAGCCGCGATTCGAGGCTTCCCGTGATGCCCACCGACAGGCGAAGCAGCCCGGGGGATAGTCCCATGGCCCGTCTGCTTTCGGGCGGCATCTCCGATGCGGTGGAGGACCCGGAGCAGGAGATGAGGGTGTCGAAATAGCCCAGGGACACGGCCAGGAGTCCAAATCGCTCCTGGTTCTGGAGCTCGCCCATGAGCTCCTCGGCCTTCTCCTCGGTCCCGCAGTCGATGGTCAGCATCCCGCCATGGCCGTAACCGTCGTTCATCATGGCCTGAAAGAGCCCATGCTGGGGATGGCCGGCCAGACCCGGGTAGGTCACCGCCACCCCCAGATCCTGGAGCCGCTCGGCAATGGCCATGGCCCGCCGGCCATGCTCCCTCATGCGGATGGCCAGATGAGGCAGCCGCTGGATGATGCTGAAGGCCGCCCGTGGGTCCATGGTCGGGCCCAGAAGCATGGCCCTTCCCGTGTGAAGATCCAGGAGTTTATCGATGAAGGCCGCGTCGGCGCACACGGCGCCGGCGATGGCATCCGAGGCGCCGTTGATGAACTTGCTCATGGAGTGGATGACCACATCCGCCCCCAGCCTGGCCGGGGAGAAAATCATGGGCGAAAAGGTGTTGTCCACCACGAGGGGAATCCCCTTCCCCGTGGCCAGCTTCGAGAGGGAGGGAATGTCGGACACTTTCAAGGTGGGGTTGCCGAGAGCCTCCACATAGATGGCCCGGGTGTTCTCCTTCAGGGCCGCTGCGACGGCGGCGGGGTCCGCCGCATCGACGAAGCTCGTGGTGACCCCCATCTGGGGAAACACCTCGCTGAGGAGGGCATAGGTGCCGCCATAGAGGGTATCGGCGGCCAGGAGGTGATCCCCCATCCGGCACAGTTGGGAAAGCGTACAGAAGATCGCCGACATGCCGCTGGCGGTGCAAAGGCCCGCTTCGGTGCCCTCCATGGCGGCCAGGTACCGGCCGAGGACCTTCACCGTCGGGTTGAAATGCCGGCCGTAAAGATAGCATCCTCCCCGCTCCGGTCCCTTTATCCCCTTGAAAATCTTTGGCATGGTGGAAGGATCGAGCACGGTGAAGGTGGAGGACCGGGAAACGGAGGGGTTCACCCCGCCATGCTCGCCGAACTCCCGGCGGACGTCACACAGGGCCTGTTCAGGGTCGAAAGGGTTCATAGACTTCCTTGACGGTTCATATGGGAGCGAAAATCGATCCGGACTGACCGCTGTTCGGGCCAACCGGGACCGCCCCCTTGATCATCGAGCGCCCGAGAGGACCGCCATCATCGATGAACCGATCCTATGGAGCTTGCCCCTATTATAATATGAACGCACCGAAGAAGATACCGAATTGTTGAGGAATCAACAATTTTCAACGAACCGCCTTCAAAGACCCGCGCAAGGCAGCCCCCCTCATCGCGTCAGCTGCCGGTACCGCAGGCGCCGGGGCATGTCGGCATCCGCGCCCAGGCGCCGCTTGCGGTCCGCCGCATAGGTCGACCAGTTTCCCGCGATAAAGACATTCCGGCTTTCCCCTTCAAAGGCCAGGATGTGCGTGGCGATGCGGTCGAGAAACCAGCGGTCATGGCTGATCACCAGGGCGCACCCGCCGAAATTCTCCAACGCCTCCTCCAGGGCGCGAAGGGTATTGACGTCCAGATCGTTGGTGGGCTCATCCAGAAGCAGGCAGTTGGCCCCCTCCCGGAGCATCTTGGCCAGATGCACCCGGTTTCGCTCCCCGCCGGAAAGGGCGCCCACCTTCTTTTGCTGGGTCGCGCCCGAAAAGTTGAACCTGGCCACGTAGGCCCGGGAATTCACCAGCCGGCTGCCCAGCTCGATCTGTTCGCTGCCGCCAGAAATCTCCTCCCAGAGGCTCTTTTCGGGATCCAGTTTCCGGCCCTGGTCCACGTAGGCCAGCTTGACCGTATCCCCCAACCGCAGACTGCCGCTGTCGGGCATCTGAAGACCGGCAATCAGCTGGAAAAGGGTGGTCTTCCCGGCGCCGTTGGGCCCCACCACCCCCACGATACCGCCGGGCGGTACCTGGAAGCTCAGGTTTTCCACCAGGATCCGGTCCCCGAAGGCCTTGCTGAGATTTTTCGCCTCGATGACCACATCCCCCAGACGCGGTCCCGGTGGGATGAAGAGCTCCAGGTCCTTTTCACGACCCTGGGAATCCTGGGAAAGAAGCGCCTCATAGGCATTGATCCGTGCCTGGCTCTTGGTATGGCGCCCCTTGGGAGACATACGGATCCACTCCAGCTCCCTGGCCAGGGTCTTTTGCCGGACGCTGTCGGCCTTGTCCTCCAGGCGCAGCCGCTCCTGTTTCTGCTCCAGCCAGCTGGAATAATTTCCCTTCCAGGGGATTCCCTGTCCCCGGTCGAGCTCCAGGATCCAACCGGCCACGTTGTCGAGGAAATACCGGTCGTGGGTCACCGCGATCACCGTTCCCGGATAGCTCTGCAGGTGGTGCTCCAGCCAGGCCACGCTCTCGGC
>CAYOXD010000056.1:0-19831 GCA_964407825.1 uncultured Desulfobacterales bacterium
GGGTGGACTATCACCCCTATCTCGCCCGGGAGGACGGCCGTCTGCCCATGAGCGATTTTGGCGGCGTGCACCGATACAACGTCACCGGGCTCTTTCACGATATGTGGGGCTTCCCGTCGAGCAATCCCAAGGTGGTGCATGGTCTTATCCGTCACCTGGTGGACAAGATCAACCACAACGCCACGCAGCTGGCCCGTTACAAGGAGTACTTTCTGGACGATGCCCGGACGGTTCTCATCTCTTATGGGTCTGCTGCCCGCTCCGCCCTTCACGTGGTCCGAAAGGCCCGCAGCAAGGGCGATCGCATGGGCCTGCTGGAGCTTCAAACCCTGTGGCCCTTTCCCAGGTCCATTGTTCAGGACCGATGCCATCTGGCCCGCCGCATCTTGGTGGTGGAGATGAACATGGGGCAAATCGCGGAATCGGTCCGTGCCGCCGTGGATCATCCGGAACGGGTGTTTCTGGCCAACCGGGTGGACGGCGAGCTGATTACGCCCACCAACATCCGGGATTTTTTGCGGGTGATCCAGGGCGAGGGGGTGTAGCCATGGCCATGAAAAAATACCTGCGAGAGCGGTTTTTCCCCCACATCTGGTGTCCCGGGTGCGGACATGGGACCGTTTTGAACGGTATGCTCCGGGCCTTTGAAAAGCTGGGCCTGAGCCGCAACGAGGTGGTCATGGTCTCGGGTATCGGCTGCTCGGCCCGGATCACCGGCTACGTGGATTTCCACACCCTGCATACCCTTCATGGCCGGGCCCTGGCATTTGCCACGGGCGTCAAGATGAGCCTGCCGGGACTCACCGTCGTTGTCCCCATGGGGGATGGAGACGCCTTGGCCATCGGCGGCAACCACTTCATCCATGCGGCCCGCCGCAACATCGACCTGACGGCCCTGGTCCTGAACAACCGCATCTACGGCATGACCGGGGGCCAGTATTCCCCCGCCACCGGCTACGGGTGTTTGGCCACCACCGCGCCCTTCGGGGTGATCGACCATGGCTTCGATATCGTTCGGCTCAGCGAGGCGGCCGGTGCCACCTTCGTGGCCCGCACCACCACCTACCATGTTCAGGAAATGTCGGACATCATCGGTCAGGCCATCCTGCACGAGGGGTTTTCGGTGGTGGAGATCATGAGTCAGTGCCCCACCTATTTCGGTCGGAAGAACCGGCAGGGGGATGCCGTGGAGATGATGCGGCGTTTCAAGGAGAACACCACCCCCATCGGCTCCCGGGACAAGGCGGATAACCCCGATCTGATCGAAAGGGGGATCTTCGTGCAGAAGGAGCTTCCCGAGTACTGCAGCGAATATCAGAAGATGATGGACCAGGCGATGAAAGGACCTTCCCCATGACCCGCACCCGACTTGTCTTTTCAGGCTCCGGCGGACAGGGCGTCATTACCGCCGCCATCATCCTGGCCGAGGCGGCGGTTCTCCATGAACACCTGAATGCGGTTCAGTCCCAGGATTATGGCGCCGAGGCCAGGGGAGGGGCCACCCGAAGCGATGTCATCATTTCGGATACCGACATCTTCTACCCCAAGGTGGTCCAGCCGAACATCCTGGTATGCCTCACCCAGTCGGCCTACAGCAAGTACAGATCCATCATTCGGCCGGGAGGCCTGCTGCTCACGGACAGCCGGTTTGTGAGCCTCGAAAAGAAGGTGGACGCCCATCAGGAGCAGCTGCCCATATGGGAGTCGGTCATGGCCGAGATTGGAAACCCGGTGGTATTCAACATCTGCATGCTGGGGGCGCTCATCGAGCGGACGGGGCTCGTGAGCCCCGGTGCCATCCTGAAGGTGCTCGAAACGCGCATTGCCGCCAGTCTCATGGAAATAAACCGCCAGGCCCTGGATCTGGGGATGCGCCTGGTTTCGCAATGATCTGAGCTCCGAGCTTCCCTTTGTCGGTCCCACCCCACAATCGCTGCAGTGCAACTGAGCCGCCCTGGGACTTCGGTCATCCCCATTTCAGCGTATTCTCCCATAAACACGACTGCCGCCTATACCACTTTGAAAAAAGCCTCAAACGATTGAAGGTCATTGACCGTGAAGATGGTTTTTGAAGCCTCCCGGGGCAGGGTTTTCTTCAGCAGGCCCGTCAGGACCTTTCCGGGCCCCACCTCCACGAAAAGATCGGGGGCACCCCCCATCATCGCCACCATGGTGTCGTACCAGCGGACCGGGGAACACAGCTGCTTTGCCAGGAGGGACCGGATCACCTGGGGATCCGGTTCTGATGCCGCGGTCACGTTGTGAAGGACCTTTCCCTTGGCCGGTGCTGAGAATGCAACGGTGTTCAGAAATGCCTCAAACTCATCCACAGCTCCCAAGATGAGCTCGCTGTGCCATGGGCCGCTCACATTCAGGGGGATGGCCTTGGCGCCCCTCTCTGCGGCCAGGGCACCGGCATGGGCCACAGGCTCCGGTGCCCCGGTGATCACGATCTGCTTTTCGGAGTTGTGGTTGGCCACCGAGACGATTCCGGCCTCCGCGGCCACCGAGACGATTTTTGACACCGCATCGATGGTGAGGCCCAAAATTGCCTGCATGGCCCCCGGATGCCCGGTGGCCTCCCGGTGCATCAGCTTTCCCCGTTCCAGCACGATGCGCAGGGTATCCTCGGGGGAGATGACGCCCGCAGCGGCCAACGCTGAGAACTCCCCCAGACTGTGTCCGGCAGAAAGGCAGGGGCAGAGGCCTTCCCTTTCCAGAACCGCCAGGCAGGCCAGGTTGATCACGGTGATCGCAGGTTGAAGGTTGATGGTCAGGGTCAGCTCGCTGAAAGGGCCCTTGAAGCACAACCTGGCCAGATCCATGTGGGTCAGCTCGGAGGCCATGTCGAAAAGTTCCCTTACATAATCGAATTCCCGGTACAGCGCCTCTCCCATGCCCACAGACTGGGAGCCCTGACCCGGGAACAAAAATGCGATCTTTTTCATAAATTGACACCTCTTTCCAGGGATGAAGCCGATGGCTCCTGCTCCCCGTCCGGTTCACGGTTCTCATCCAGCTGAAACATGCGTCTGACCGCGTCGAGATAAATATTCATATCCCCATGAATATCTTCACGTTTCAGAAACAGGGTGGGGTAGTGAAGGATCCGGTTGATAAGGGCGGTCTTCATCCTCGAAAAGGCCTCGCGGTCGGCCGCCTCCCTGTAACCGAGGCCCTTGAGGGTCCGTTCCAGCTCGATATCCACAATATCGGAAAGTTGGCTGCGCAGAGCCTTGATGGTGGGGACCACTTCAAGACTTTCATGCCACTTTCGGAACTGGATCACCGCTTCGTCCACAAGGCGGTCGGCCTTGACCGCCTCCCGTTCCCGGTCCTCGATGTTCTCGGTTACCACCTCCTTCAGATCATCGATATCATAGACATAGGCATTGGTCATTCGATTGATGACGGGGTCGATGTCCCGGGGGACGGCGATGTCGATGAAAAACAGCGGGCGGTTCTTGCGGGTGCGCATGACGGCCTTGACATGGCCGGGCAGAATCACGTATTGCCGGGCGCCGGTGGAGCTGATGATGATGTCCACCTCGGCCAGCGCATCGGGGATTTCCTCGAAGCGGATGGCGCGGCCCCGGTAACGGCCGGCCAGTTCCACGGCGCGCTCGAAGGTCCGGTTGGCCACCCGGATATCGCTCGCCTTGTTTCGGATCAGGTGCTCCACGGCCAGCTCCGCCATCTCGCCGGCGCCCACCAGGAGCACTTTTTTCCCATCGAGGGCACCGAATATCTTTCGTCCCAGCTCGATGGCCGCATAGCTGATGGACACGGCGTGGCCGCCGATACCCGTTTCCGTGCGAATCCGCTTGGCCAGCCAGAAGGCCCGGTGCAGGAGACGGTTTAATACCACGCCGGTGCTCTTTTCCTGGGTGGCCTGCCTGTAGGCGGTCTTGATCTGTCCCAGAATCTGAGGCTCTCCCACCACCATGGAGTCCAGGCTCGCGGCCACCCGGAACACGTGGCGGACCGCTTCGATGCCGGAATAGTGATAGAGGCTTTCCTCGAACAGCTTTCCAGGGACCTTTTTATATTCTGATAGAAAGGCCTTGAGCGCGTCCAGGGCATCCTCTCCTTCCCGGCCGATATAGAGGATCTCCACCCGGTTGCAGGTGGAAAAGAGGATTACCTCCTGGATGGCTGTGAGTTGCCTGAGCCGGGCCATGGCGTGGATGGCTTCCGGCCCCGTGAAGGCAAGGCACTCCCGGACCGCCACCGGGGCGGTTTTGTGATTGAGGCCCACTAGGTAGATGTTTTGCATAACCCTTATTTTGTAAATTCACCGTGGTGTCCTCCCAGCAGGAAGTTGACACCGAAAAAAGTAAACAGAAGCACCATAAAACCGATGATGGACATGATGGCCGCTTTACGGCCCCGCCAGCCGACTGTCAACCGTTCGTGCAGGATGGCGGCATAGAACAGCCACATGATGCCGGACCAGACTTCCTTGACATTCCAGCTCCAGAATTTTCCCCATATCACCTTGGCATAGAGCATGCCGCTGACAAGCCCGATGGTCAGCAGGGTAAAGCCCATAACGAGGCACCGGTAGCCCATGTTGTCCAGCAGATCCAGGGAAGGAAGGCGTTTGAAAAAGAACCCGCGGCGTTTTGCCTTGATGCCGTGTTCCTGGAGAAGATAGAGAAAACCGGCTCCGCAGGCCAGGGCGAAGGCACCGTTTCCCAGAAACATGGTCAATACGTGAAAAAAAAGCCAGAAACTCTTGAAAAACGGAGCCGTGGCGCCCGTCGCATCGGGGGTCCGCAGGGTCACGACCATGATTACGGTCGCCATGGGGGCTGCGTAGAGCCCCAGCACCTTGACGGGGAGCCAGTATTGAAAGAGCAAAAAAACGGCGACGAGGGCCCAGCCAGCGAACAGCAGGGTCTGGTGAAGGTCGTGCCCCGGGAAGAAGCCCGTGTTCAGGTATCCTCCCACCAGGGACGCGCTGTGGGCCAGAAAACCGGCCGCCATGAGGCCGTAGCCCAGCTGTTGGAGACGCTCATGCTGAAAGAAGAGGTATGATAAATAGCCCGCCGAACTCAGCAGGTAAAAAAACAGCGTGATGAGATTGATTTCCTGCATGGGTAACCCCTTTGAGCCTGTTTGAACCATCATAACGGCCGCCTGGAATAGGTTCCGCACCTATCCGTGCCAGTGAATCAGCCGTTCCACCTCGTAGCCTTCGCCGAGAATGTCGAAAAGAAGGCGGTTGACGCCATTGGTGTCCCGTTCCCGGATCCGTGCCAAGAGCCCGCCCTTGATCAGCCCTTCAAAAAGCGGCTTGTGGGCCTCGGGAGCGTGGGCCTCTGCCAAAAGCCGGCTGCGAATCGCTCCCATCAGTTCGAGAAGGGTCTTATACTCCTGGCCGAATTGGCCCTCCAGTTCCTTTCGTAGGTGCCGGGCAAAGGCTGGGCTCTTTCCGGAGGTGGAGACGGTCAACACCAGGTCCCCCTGCGCGATGATGGCCGGCAGGATGAAATTGCAGGCCGCCGGTCGATCGGCGATGTTGCATAGAACGTTTCTGGAGAGGGCGTCGCTGCTGATCTGCTGGTTGATCGCCTCGCTGTCCGTGGCGCCGATCACCAGAAAGGTCTCCTCCAGGTCCGCCGCTCTGTAGTCGCGACGGTGCCAGATAATCTTTCCCGTCGCCGCCAGTTCCTGCAAGGCACTGCCCGCCTCGGGGCTTACCACCGTTACCCGGGCGCCGCAGGACAGAAGGGTTCTGACCTTCCGAAGGCCCACGGCACCGCCGCCCACCACCAGGCACCGGCGGTCTTTGACATCCAGGTTCACCGGATAATATCTCATAGGTGCATCCGCATCAGATCCTCGGCCAGAACCACTGGTCCGTCAAAGGTTTTTCGGCACTGCCGCAGCATGTCGGCCCCCTCACATTCCGGATAAAAGTGAGTTAGCACCAGTTTTCCTACCCGAGCCCGGGCCGCGATGCGGCCCGCCAGCGAAGGGGTCAGATGCCCCGGGGTTTTCAGCTCGTCGGGCAGTGCCGCCTCGCAAATGAGCACGTCGGCGCCTCGGGCCAGCCTGACCAGGTCCTCATTCTCGTCCGTGTCGCCGGAATATACCACTGATTTTCCGTCCGGGCCAGTGATCCGATAGGCGAGGCTTTCGGGCCGATGCGCCATGGGTGCGGTTTTCAGGTGGAAATCCGCGAAATCAATTCCATCGGACCGGGAAACCGCCAGTGATACCAGGTGGATTCGTTGGGGGGCCAGATCGATCCATTCCCCGAACACCGCTTTCAAGCCATTGAAGAACAGCCCGATTCCTTCTCCGGCGGCCAGCGTCAGGGGCCTGTTTCGCGGAACCGGGGAGGGATACTTGTTGGCAAACAGAAAGGCCACCAGCTCTCCGGAATGATCCGGGTGAAAATGGCTCAGGAACAGATGGGAAATATCGAAAACCGACCGACCCGCCTCCAGCAGCCGGCGCATGGTGCCGGGCCCGATGTCGAGCAGGATGGCGGCCTGGCCGGTTTCAACCAGAACGGCGCAGGCGCTGCGGGCGAGCGACGGCACACAGGTGCCGGACCCCAGTATGGTCACGCAGGTACGCGCTGCTCTCACGGCTGCTCCTTCCGGAGCTCATCGGCCGTCGTCTTTTCCCGGCGGCGCCTTTTTCTCGGGGACTTTTCGATCTGGTCAACGATCCATTTAAACAGCGCCTTCGTGTTCCAGGCGTCAACCCCCCGGGGCAGGGTCGATACGTCTATTTCCGCACGGGCCATGCTTTTATGGCCGCCGGCCGAACCGAACTGCCCGAAGCTCTGTTTGGCAAGATTGCCCGCGCTCATCCGCAGCCCGTCATTTCGAAAAATGATCACCAGGGTGCCCTCGTAGATGCCGGAGACGATCGAGTAGTCGACCTGTTCGACCCGCATGAAAAAATCGGCGATGAGCACGCAGATATCGGGGTTTGTAACTGCCCCCAGGTAGGCAAAGAGCCGGCCCTTGCGAATGCGCATGCTGTCCAGCGCGATGCGGTAGTATCTCAAAAAGTCGAGCCGGATTTCATCCTGTTCGATTTTCCTGGCCAGGTGAATGTTGGCATGCCGGTACAGGAACTGGAAGGCGCGGACATCCTCGATGAGTGTCGGGCGCTCGAAGTTGCCGGTGTCGGTCTTGATGGCGTGGAAAAGACCCGTGGCCAGCTTGACCGACGGCTTAATGTCAGCCGCCCTCAGGTATTCGGTGATGATGGTGGCGGTGGCACCGAAGGATGGCCGCACATCCTGGAAGGCGGCAGTGCAGGCGGTGAGCGGATGATGATCGATGATCACATCCGGTGCCAGGGCGGCGAAGGCCTGATGGTGATCCGGCTGGGAGTCCACAAGGACCACCCGGTTGAATTGTTTCGGATCGATTTTGTCCATGTGCATCATTTTGACGTTCAAGAGGCGCACCATGGCCAGATTGTCGGGTCGTTTGATGATGTTGATGTGGGCCACCACAATGCCGGCCACCTTCCGCCACAGGAGCCGTTTAATCCCCATGGCGCTGGCAATGGCATCCGGATCGGCATTAATGGCGATCAGCACCTGATCGTCTCCCCTGAAGATGGAGTAAAATCGCCTCAATTTTTCCTGTGCCGACAGGGCCATGGCAGCCCTCCTCGCTCCTGGTTTACCGCTGTTGCATCCGTCGTTAACCTTGAAAGGGTAAGACGCATAAGTTGAAAAACAAAGCCCCTGCAGCGCCCTGCTGAGAGTTTCAGCCTGTGATGTTTCATACCATATTCATATGTCAATATAAACCAGGCGAATTCCCTTGCGCCGTTGCGGGAAAAAAGATATGCGATGGCCTGTGGGGCACAAGACCGTTTTTTCTTGACAATAAAACGGCTGAGTTGGTAATTGACTATCTTTGCGACTTTCTAAAATGCTCTGGATGTTGCTTGAAGGGGGCTGGTGGGCGGCAGGCGGGCTGAGTCCCGGATCCCGACAGGCGGCGGCAAACGTTTTCTTTGGGAGGGGCACGGTGGTTCTGGATTACAAAAAAAACCGTGCATGGGCCGAGAACCTCCATATTCTGATGCAGGTCGGCCTTACCATGGCCGGGTGCATTTTGTTTTGCCTCTGGATTGGCATCGAACTGGATAAGTGGTTGGGCACCCGGGGGGTTTTTACCGCTATTTTCATTCTGCTGGGGATTGCCGGCGGCGGTGTGACGGTTTATCGCCAAATAACCGATACGATGAAACCGTCTTCGAAAAATTCAGATACGCATCCGGAGAAGCCGGACCCTGGGGCCTGAATCCTTGGACTCGTTGCGTCAGATACAGAAAAAGGTCTGCTCCAGAGCCATGGTCGTGGCGATTGTGGTGGCGGTGGGGTTCATCATTGCCGGATACAAGCCCCTGGCCAAGGGATTGATCCTGGGGACCCTGTTCAGCATCATCAACTTTGTCCTGATGGGCGAGACCATACCCTGGCGGCTTGTTGGATCCCAGAAAAAAGCGACTGTTATTTCAATGTTGTCCATATTATTGAGATACGCATTGCTTGGCATACCGATCATCGTGGGTGTAAGATCTCCGGAATTTAACCTTCCAGCTGTCGTGGTCGGCATATTTTCCGTTCAAATCGTTTTATTGGGGGAGCATATCACGAAGCTGGCAACATCATCTTTCAGAAAGCAGGGATAGGGGTATGGAGGAATTAGGCAAAATACATCAGCTGCTGATCTCCGTCGGGGGATACCAAATGACGTTCAACCTGGAGGTCATCCTGATGACCTGGATCGTCATTTTGTCATTGATCTTGTTCGCTTTCATGACCACCCGGAAGCGCGGCATCCTGCCCGGTCCGTTTCAGGCCGTGGGGGAACTTCTGGTAACCAGCCTGTATTCCTTGACCGACGATGCCCTGGACCGGGAGCTGAGTGAAAAGTATGCGCCGATGATTTGCGCGATGTTCATGTTCCTGGTGCTGTCCAACTGGCTGGGGATCATTCCCCACCTGGAGGAGCCCACCAAGGATTTAAACACACCCCTCAGCCTCGGTATTATGGGCTTTTTTATCGCCCACTATGCGGGAATCCGCGCCAAGGGTTTCAAGACGTATGTGAAGGCGTACTTTGAGCCCATGTTTTTCATGATGCCGCTCAACGTCATCGGGGAACTGGCCAAGGTGGTGTCGATTTCCTTCCGTCTCTTCGGCAACATCATGGGGGGGTCCATCATCATTCTGGTGGTCTCGTATCTCACCTACTCCGTGTTGCTGCCCCCCTTCTTAAATGCCTTTTTCGGCCTCTTCGTGGGCACTATCCAGGGATTCGTATTTACCATGCTAACGGTCGTGTACATCTCGGTTCAGGTAAAATAATGATGATTGATAACGTTCAATTCTGGGTTAAGGTATCCGCCTACGTGGGCGGGGGCATCTGCATGGGATTCGGAGCCATCGGCGCGGCGATCGGTGAAGGGTACACGGCCTCCCAGGCCAATACCGCCATTTCGCGCAACCCGCGCCTGTCCGGCGATATTTTCAAGGCCATGCTGGTGGGGCAGGCCATTGCGGAATCGGCGTCCATTTTCGCGCTGGTGGTGGCCATGCTGCTGCTTTTCAATGATTTTCACAGTGGCTCCATCATAACGGCCAGCGTGTTGATTTCCGCGGGTCTGTGTATGGGGCTCGGCGCCATCGGGTCGGGCGTTGGTTCGGGATATCCGGCCGCCTCGGCCTGCGAGGGCATGTCCCGGCAACCCGCTATGGGCGGCCGGCTTACCACCAATATGCTCATCGGTTCGGCCGTTTGCCAGACACCCTCCATATTCGCTCTGGTGACGTCCTTTATTCTGCTGTTTTCCAATTTTTCCAGTCGCCCCGTCTCGCCGACCTGGGCCGCTGTCCTGGGCGCTGGGTTGGCCACGGGCCTCGGCGCCATCGGCTCCGGGCTGGGGGGCGGTCTTGTGGCCGGCGCCAGCTGTGAGGGGGTTGCCAGGACGCCGCCATCGGCGACACCGGTGACCAACGTGATGCTGCTGGGCCAGGCGGTCACCCAGACCACCGCCATTTACGGGCTCTTGGTCAGCTTCATCCTGATGTTCAAGAACTTTCCGGCCTCAGATGCCCTCGCCCCTGCGGCGGCGCTCCTGTCCGCAGGCATCTGCATGGGCATCGGCGCCATCGGACCGGGCATCGGCGAGGGCTTTACAGCCCAGAGCAGCGTCGGCTGGATTGCCAGGAACCAGGAGGCAACGGCCGATCTGACCCGGACCATGCTGGTGGGACAGGCGGTGGCGGAATCCACCGGCATCTATTCCCTGGTCATCGCATTGATTTTGATATTTGTCATATAGCCCGCCGGCCATGGGGCCGCGCGGCGTAACCCACGCACTATTTTAAGGAGGAACGTATAATGGCGATCGAAGGTGCTGACATTGTAAAGGCGGCTGCGTTATTGGGCGCTGGCATTTCCATGGGACTTGGGGCCATCGGACCTGGTGTAGGCGAAGGATTTGCAGCGGGCAAGGCCTGCGAGGCGATCGGAAAAAATCCGAAAGAGGCGGGACTTCTGACCCGGACCATGCTGGTGGGCCAGGCCGTTTCCGAATCGACCGGTATTTATTCGCTGGTTATCGCCCTGTTGCTCCTGTTTGTTGTCTAAAGCGGATAAGATGACCGGCCGGCGGCGGCAGGTGTCTGCGCTGACCGGTGCAACCTGACATTCTGGGAAAGCGACCCATGGAAATAGTAAGCAACAACGCCCTGATTTCGATCAACGCGACCATGATCGTCCAGCTCCTGTCCTTTCTTTTCCTGGTCTATGTCCTGAACCGGATCATGTTCCGTCCACTTCGCCAGACGATGGGGGAGCGCGAACAGGCGATCGAGCAGATCCGGCAGGACATCGGACAGGCCGAGGAGAAGCTGGAAAGCGTCACGACCGAGGCCATGAAGCGGGAGGCGGAAATGAAAACCGACGCCTTCCAGCTGCGCTCCGATCTGGAACAGAGCGCCAAGGATGAGGCCAACGCCGTGCTGAAATCGGCCGGCAATGAGATGGACGCCCTCAAGCAAAAGGCCGAGGCCGAGGTGAAAAAGACGATCGAGGCCGCCAGGGCCAGCATGGCTGATGAGTCCGAGCGGCTGACCGTCTCCATCATGGAAAAGATGCTGGATCGGAGGCTGACAAAATGAAGTCCGGAAGCGATTTCCGTAAGGTGAAGATTATCGTCTCTCTGTTGGTGTTGGCGCTTCTGTTCTGGAGCCAGGCCGCATGGGCGGCGGGAGGCGCCGCCAGCTGGCGGCCCACCTACGATATGGCGATGCGGTGGCTGAATTTCTTTATCCTGGTCTTTGTGATCGTGAAGTATGCCCGTGCGCCGTTAAAAGGCTTTCTGGCCGGACAGAAGGAAAAGGTTCAGGATGAGATTGAGTCCCTCGAGACGCAGAAGTCCGCTCTCCAGTCCCAGGTGGCCGAAGCGCAGCAACAGCTGACAGACAGCGACGCCCGCTTCGCCGAGCTGAAGGAAAAGATCGTTCAGCAAGCGGAAAAGGAAAAGGAACGGATCATCGAGTCGGCCAGGGAGCAGAGCCGCCTGATGATCGAGAGCGCCCATCAGCGGGTGGAAAGCCGGATCCAGCACGCCAAGGCTTCCGTCATGTCCGAACTCATCGATAACGCCATCGCAGGCGCTCTTGAAAAACTGCCGGCGCTCATCACCCCCGAGGACGACCAGAAATACCTGGATCGTTTCATGTCGGAGGTGGAGACCGTCTGACAGCCTGGTACCGGGCGGTCGCGACCTGTTCGGCCGCGGACGCCCGGTGGCCTGTTCCTCTCGCCTGATGCCGGACCATCCTGACGAATCTGCGCCGGTCGCCGGGAGCTTGGAAAAATATTAGATTTTTTACCGCCTTGTCCCTGATCCTGCCTTTTACACCGGATGGAACACCAGCTTTCCATCGACTTCGTCCACTTCCACCTGCATGCCCTCGCGGACCTCACTCTTTAATATTGCCATGGAAAGCGGATTTTCCAGATGCTTCTGGATGACGCGCTTGAGCGGACGCGCGCCGTAGGCCGGATCATAGCCCAACTTTGCCAGAAGAGCGGAGGCCCCTTCCGTCAGGGAAATGGAAATGTGCCGCATTGGAAGTCATGATGATGCTGCTGTTCTTGAAGGAGACCGTGCGGCCCTGGCCGTCCGTCATGCGGCCATCGTCAAGAATCTGGAGAAGAACGTTGAAAACGTCCGGATGGGCCTTTTCGATCTCGTCGAAGAGGACCACCGAGTAGGGATGGCGGCGAACGGATTCCGTGAGATACCCCCCCTCCTTTGCGGATCAAGAGACCTGGCGTTCTTCCGGGAGGGGCTGGATTCGTTTGACGATATATTCCCGAATTCGGTTCCCTTCGATGGCATTTACCGTCACCATGAAATTATCGAGCTCAATTTTTTCCTTCAGGGATGGGATTCTGCCGATACGATCGAGGATATAGCCTGAAAACGTGTCATACTCCTTGATATCCGGAATGCTCATGCCGAGGGTTTCGTTGACGTCATCGATTTCCGTCTTTCCGAGAACCAGCCATTCGTCCTTTTTGATTTGAACGATGTGGGGCTCCACCTTGTCGGTTTCGTCGCTGATTTCCCCCACAAGCTCCTCGAGCACATCTTCGAGAGTGATCAGTCCGGAGACCCCTCCATGCTCGTCCACAACGATGGCCAGATGCTGCTGGCGCTTTTTGAACTGACGCAACAGGGAATCCAGCTTCTTATTCTCAGGCACGAAATAGGCCAGGGCCATGAGAGACCTCAAATCGGGCGGCTTTTGGGATGTGGCCTGGTGCATGAACAGATCCTTCAGGTGCAGCACGCCAATGACATGGTCCACACCGCCGTCGATAATGGGAATGCGGGAATAGCCTGACTGGAGCAGGGCCAGCAGGTCGATGGGCTGCTCGGCCTCGAGCACGAACATGTCGCCCCGGGGGGTCATGATCTCCGATGCACTGGTATCATCGAATTCGATGATATTGTGGATGAGTTCCCTCTCCTCCTCCTTGATCTCCCCCTCCTCCTCCACAACTTCCACGAATGTCAGCAGTTCCTCCTCGGTTACGGCGGGGGTTTTCTTTATTTTCCCGGTGATCATCGGAATGAAATTCAGAAACAGGATGACCGGATAAAAGAGCAGGGAGCACCAGTAAATGGGATAGATGAACGCCCTGGCCAACAGAATATTGTTACGGGTGGCGAAGGATTTGGGCAGGATTTCGCCGAACACCAGGATGAGAAGGGTCATCAGGACCGTGGCGATCCCCACGGCCTTGTCCGGGAAGATCCGAAGGGCCACCGCTGTGGCAAGGGCCGCCGAGCCCACATTGGCAACGTTGTTGCCGATGAGGATGGTGCTGAGCAGCCGATGGGGGTCTTCCTTCATTTTGTAAATGAGTTGATCGGTACGGCGGTGGCTCTTGCCGAAATGACGGGCCTTGACCCTGCTGATGGAGAACATGGCGGTTTCAGCAGAAGAAAAGAATCCGGACATCAGAAGCAGAAATAGCAACGTCAATAGCTGGAATGTCATGCAGTTTGTCTCTCTTAAGGGTTATGATACCGGTACGGGACCCGAACGTTGAAATCGCGTAATACCGGTAATATAGAAAATTCTTCCACCATGTCAATATTTTGCTTTGATTCCGATACTGATCCCGATACTGATTTTGCTCCGCCAACCAAAGATACGCGATTGCCCTTGTTCTCAATAGGCATGGGCCGGCCCCGCCTCCCGGATGGATTCATAGAGCGCGATTCCCACCGCCGTTGACAGGTTCAGGCTCCGGATGGTCGATGTGATGGGAATGTGATAGGCGCGGCCGGGGAACCGGGTGAAAACGGTCTCTGGTAGCCCCCTGGACTCGGAACCGAAGATCAGGAACATCCGTTTCAAAACCGGCAGCTGCCAGAAGGGTGCGGCTCCGGATTTGGACAGGAGGGCAACCTCGTGTTCCAGCACTCGCATTTGGGTCAGAAACTGCTCGAAGTCCGGCCATACACTGGGTTTTACCCGGTGCCAGTAATCCAGCCCGGCCCGTCTGACCTGCTTTTCCGCCAGGGAGAAGCCCAGGGGCGCGATCAGGTGCAGGTGGGCGCCGCAGCCCAGGCAGGTTCTGCCGATATTCCCGGTATTCCAATGAATTTCCGGTGAAACGAGCACCACGTGCCGTTCCGCGCCCTCCGATGGTGGGGGCATCTGTTTTACTGACATGGGACTGGATTCAAAAGGCTCTCGGTTTGCAGATGATTTCCCGTATCCGCAGATCAAAAAGGCTGCTCTGGTGGGCGGGGGTCAGAACCAGTGCCGTGTCCGCTCCGCGCCCGGAACCACCGATGGCGATGATGTCCTTTCCGCTCAGCGTCCCGGCATCCGCGGCCATAATGGCTATTTCCACCGCAACCTTTGTGCCCTGGCCAAAGAGGCGAAGGGTGTCGGCAATGAGCAGCACGGGATAGATGCCCTCGTATCTCTTGACGAGGGATCGCTCGACCCCCGAGAGGGCATGGCTTGCCGATACCACCCGTGCTCCCTTTCGCTCGATATCAGCGCGCACCCTGTCTTTCATCACCGTCTGAAAGGGTGCTTTGAAACCGCAGTGATAGGTTACCACCGTCACCCGGAACCCCTCGAAGCGTTCCAGGGCTCGGTAGGCGGTGTCACCGGTGGTGGAGGCCACCACCACCTCGTCGAGCCCGAGGACTTTCGCCCGCCGGTGCGCGCATGTCAGCGTCTCGTCGGTATTGACGCTTCCTGCCTGGTCGAAATACATGATCCCTTACTCTCCCGGAAGTTGATCAAAGATATGCTTGCTTAATACGGGATTAACCGGCAAAATGCAATCCATTGACCGGTGCTGCCCCCCTAACCCTCATTGCGCATCCCAGAAGGGAACTCACCCATGATCATCGACTTTCACACCCACATCTTTCCGAAACCCCTGCGCGAGAACCGGGAGGCCTATTTCCAGGGTGAACCGGAATTCAAGCTGCTCTATGATTCCCCCAAATCCCGGCTCTGCGGCGCACGGGAACTGGTGTCGGCCATGGACAGGGATGGGGTGGACCTGTCCGTTGTGTTTGGCTTCCCCTGGCGTCAACCGGAACATTTCATGGCCCATAACGACTACATCCTGGATTCGGTCCGGCGGTACCCGGACAGGCTTGTTGGTTTCTGCTGCCTGGACGTCTCCCATGGACAGGCCGCGCGGGAGGCCGAACGGTGTTTGTCGGGCGGTCTGTCCGGCGTCGGGGAGCTGGCCTTTTATCAAGCGGGAATTGATCGTGAAGCCTTGGCACACCTGGAGCCGATCATGGCCCTGTGCCGGGAAAAGGCCGTGCCGGTTCTCATTCATACCAACGAGCCGGTGGGGCATTGGTACCCGGGCAAGGCGCCCATGGAACTGTCCCAGATTTACCGGATGGCCACCACCTTCCCGGAAAACCGCATGGTGCTTGCCCACTGGGGCGGTGGGCTCTTTTTCTATTACCTGATGAAAAAGGAGGTCAAAGAGCGCCTTGGGCACCTGTATGTGGATACGGCCGCCTCCCCCTTTCTCTATGACCCGCAAGTTTTTGAAATCGCAGTTAAGATAATGGGTTCCGACCGGATTTTGTTCGGGAGCGATTTCCCGCTGCTGAAGCCGGCGCGTTATTTTGCCGATATGGATGGCGTGAAGCTTATTCCAGGGGACAGGGAGAAGATCTGCGGGTTGAATGCCCAAAACCTCCTGGGCCTGGCCATGGGCCGACCCCGCGGGGAAATCAGGAATTGACAAGATGGACGTTTATCAACTATTAATTATTTTAATTATTTTGAAATTCAGACCATAGGTGGTCCCTGTCTTGAGCGCACCTCCTGCCATGACATATTCGAAGTTGACGGATAAAGAGTTCCTGCTCTTTAAGAAACTGGTTTACGACAAGTGTGGCATCAATCTTCACGAGGGGAAAAAGGAGCTGGTTCGATCCCGCCTGGCAAAGCGTCTTCGCGAGCATAACTTCAGCCGGTTCGAGGAATACTACGAGTATCTGATGGCCGATGATACCGGCAACGAGCTGGTGCAGATGCTCGATGCCATTTCCACCAATCTGACGAGTTTTTTCAGGGAACCCAAACATTTCGATTTCTTAAGGGAAGAGGTGCTCCCCGGCTTTCTGTCTCCAGCCGGCAAGGCGCCGGTCCGGGGGTTGAATCTGTGGAGCGCGGGATGCTCCAGCGGAGAGGAGCCCTATACGATTTCCATCTGCCTGCGGGAATTCATGGAGGGCCGGGAGCGCTTCGATTACACCATCCTGGCAACCGACATTTCGACCCGGGTGCTGTCCACCGCCACCAACGGCGTGTACCCTCTGAATCAGGTTCGAAATCTATCGAAACAGATTATGAAACGGCATTTTCAGCAGGGAAGGGGCAAATGGGCCCAACATGTCAGGTTGAAACGGGAAATCCGGAATCTTATCAAATTCCAACGATTCAATCTCATGGAGCCGTTTCCCAAGACAGACTATTTTCATGTTATTTTTTGCCGGAATGTCATGATTTATTTCGACAGGCAGATCCAGCAGCAGGTGGTGAACAAATTTTATGACGCACTGGTTCCGGGCGGCTATCTGTTCATCGGTCATTCAGAGAGCCTGATGGGAGCCCAGCATCAATTCCAATATATTCGGCCGACCATTTACCAGAAATGAGGGATGCCCGCGGGCACGGGAGCGAGAATGGAAAAGATCAAGTCCGACCTTGAAAAACTTGCCTTGAGGGTTGTTACCCTGGAAGCGGGGGATATCCCGGCCATGGGGGAACTTCTAAATGCCCTGGCGTCCCTGAACGAGAACGCCGAATCGCTCATTGGCGGTCAATTCATGGCCATTGCCCAGGGCGTCAGGATGTATACGGAAAGACTGATCCTGGACCAGGAAACGGATGTGTCCCCTGTGGAAGACGGCATCACCGCCCTTCAGGAAATTTTCAGAACGCTGGAGAAGGGTGAGGGGGATCAGCCGGATCAAGCATCGGTGCTGGAACGATTGGGGGTCAGCGATATCCAGGTGCAAGGCTCCCCCCGCCACGATGCAGTGGAGCTCCCGGCGCCCGTTTCCGACTCGGTGGCCTTGACTGACAGCTCCCCACCGGCCCCGGCAGGCGAGTCGCCCCCTGCCAGGGAGACGGTTGCCCTGTCAGCGGAAGACATCCAGATTCTCAATGATTTTGTGGTTGAATCCATGGAAAATCTGGAAAGCATCGAGGTCAACCTCGTTGACCTGGAGCAGGACCCGTCGAACCAGGAAACCATCAACGCCATTTTTCGGCCCTTTCATACGGTCAAGGGGGTGTCCGGGTTCCTGAACCTCAAGAAGATAAACCGTCTGTCCCACTGCACCGAAAACCTTCTCGATAGCGCCCGGCAGGGCGAATATAAGATCAATGACGCCATCGTGGATGTTATCCTCGAGTCGGTGGATGTGCTCAAACAGCTGGTCACCCAGGTGGAAACCAGCATCTCGTCGGGATCTGCGGACCTTGAGGGGGACATCGCGGTCGAGGACATCATCGAGACGGTCAACCACGCCCACAAGACCGCCGTCTCAGCGAATATCCCGCTGGGTGAGCGGCTGATCGAAAAGGGCGTCACCGAGGACGAGAAGGTCCAATCCAGTCTGGAGAAGCAAAGGCGCACTCCGGAGAAGCGGATCGGAAAAATTCTCGTGGAGGAAAAGGCCGCTCCGTCCAAAGAGGTGATCTCCGCCCTGAGGGACCAGAAACGGGCCGGCGTTGCGGAACTCCAGGTCAAGGTGGACACCCACAAGCTTGACAATCTCATCGACCTGACCGGCGAACTGGTGATTTCCCAGTCCATGCTCCGTCAGAACCCGGCCATCCAGAAGGTCGTGGATCAGCAGCTTAACCAGAATTTCAGCCAGTTGAACCAGATTGTATCGAGTCTTCAAAAAATCACCATGTCCATGCGCATGGTGCCCATCAAGGCCACCTTCCAGAAGATGGTACGGCTGGTCCGGGACCTTGCTCGCAACAGCGGCAAGCGGGTGGCCCTTCAGATGAGCGGAGAGGATACGGAAATCGATCGCAATGTGGTGGATGAGCTCTATGAACCCATGGTTCACATGATCCGCAACTCCGTGGACCATGGCCTCGAAACCCCGGCGGAGAGAAGCGCCGCCGGAAAGGACGAGCAGGGGCTGGTTCAACTGCGGGCCTATCACAAGGGAGGCAATATCGTTATCGAGATCGAGGATAACGGCAGAGGATTGAACCGGGAGAGGATTATCGAGAAGGCCATCAGGACGGGACTGATCGAATCCGAGGCCGGCATGTCCGAGTCGGAAATTTTCGATCTGATCTTTCATCCCGGATTTTCCACCGCCCAGCAGGTCACTGACGTCTCGGGAAGGGGGGTGGGGATGGATGTCGTCAAAAAGGGGATCGAAAAGCTCCGGGGGCGTTTGGACGTCGAATCCGCCGAGGGCAAGGGCACCACGGTCATTATCAGCCTGCCCCTCACCCTGGCCATTATCGAGGGCATGGTGGTCCGGGTGGGAAAGGAACGCTACATCCTGCCCACCATGGCCATCCTGGAATCCTTCAAGCCCAAAAAGGAGGAATACTACACCGTCAAGCAACGGGGGGAGATGGTCATGACCCGGGGAAATCTGATCCCCCTTATCCGGCTGGACAAGCTGTTCCATATCGAGGCGGACGCCGAGGCCCCCTGGGATGGCTTGGTGGTGGTGGTCGAGAACAAGGAGGAGCAGCGGGGATTGCTCCTCGATGAGCTCCTGGGGCAGGAGGAGATCGTCATCAAGAGCCTGGGGGAGGCACTGAAACACACCAAGGGACTGGCCGGCGGTGCCATTCTTGGCGATGGCCGGGTGGGCCTGATTCTTGACATCGCCGGACTGTTCGAAATCGCCGACAAGCAGGAGATGGTTTAGCAGGGGAGTCTCAGTGAATATAATTGTAGGCGTATCTGACATGAAGACCAGCAACAACCCGGATGCCACGCTGGTGACCTACTCCCTCGGCTCCTGCATCGGCGTTGCCATCTATGACCCCTTCGCCAAGGTCGGGGGGCTACTCCACTACATGCTGCCCGAATCGAGCCTCGATTCGGAAAAGGCAAAAAAGAACCCCTTCATGTTTGCTGACACGGGTATTCCGCTGCTGTTCAAAACCACCTATAAGCTGGGGGCCGTGAAGCAGCGCATGCGGGTGGTGGTGGTGGGGGGCGCCCAGGTGTTGGACCAGAAGGGGTTTTTTAACATCGGCAAACGAAATCATACGGCCATAAGAAAAATATTTTGGAAAAACAAGGTGATGATCGATTATGAGGACGTGGGAGGCAACGTCAACCGGACCATACGGCTTCACGTGGCCAGTGGGGACATGACATTGAAGGTGTCGGGCCAAGAGGAACTCAAGATATGAGCACCATCAAAGAATTAATTAAGGAAATTAAAACCTTGAAGCCAATTCCACAGATTGCCAATCAGATCATGAGCATTGTGGAAGACCCCAAGGCCTCACTGTCCGATGTGGCGGATATCATTCTGTTCGATCCCATCATCACCGCCAATCTGCTCCGAACCTGCAATTCGGCCTATTTCGGGCTGCCCCGGAAAGTCGATTCGGTGCGCGAGGCGGTGGCACTGCTGGGGCTGGAGCAGATCGTCGACCTGGTCCTGTTAAAGAGCGGGGCGGAGAACCTGAAGCATCGGCAGGACGGTTATGGCCTGAACGAGGGGGACCTGTGGCGCTATTCGGTTTCCTCGG
>CAYOXD010000057.1:0-19831 GCA_964407825.1 uncultured Desulfobacterales bacterium
CTTCCAGCGCTGCACCCAGTGCAAGCGCTGCACCGAGGAGTGCCCCTTCGGCGCCTTGGACGACGACGAAAAGGGTACACCGAAACCCAATCCGGCCCGGTGCCGCCGATGCGGTACCTGCATGGGCGCCTGTCCCGAGCGTATCATCGGCTTCGCCGACTACAACATCGACTCCATCGGCTCCATGGTAAAGGCCATCGGTGTTCCCTCGGAGGACGACTACACCGAGCCGCCCCTTCGGATTCTGGGTCTCGTGTGCGAGAACGACGCCTATCCGGCCATGGACATCGCCGCCATGAATGGGCTTTCCTATTCGGCCGATGTGCGGATCATCCCCGTGCGCTGCCTCGGGTCCATGAACGTCATCTGGATCAAGGACGCCCTCTCCCAGGGAATGGACGGTGTCTTCCTCCTCGGCTGCAAGCACGGCGACGATTACCAGTGCCACTTTGTCAAGGGAAGCGAGCTGGCCGACATCCGCATCAAAAAGATCGGGGACGCCCTCGCCAGCCTGGCCCTGGAGGAGGAGCGGGTGGCCCAGTTCGAACTGGCCATCGACGAATACGACAAGCTGCCCAAGGTCATCAACGACTTTGTCGAGGTGATCGAAGGCCTGGGACCGAACCCGTTCAAGGGTTTCTAATGACTTGCACAGACACCGATGCCGTCTTTTCGGTAGATACACGAGGAGGTAATACACCATGACGGATAGATATGTTGCGGATCCTGATGTGGGGTTTATTAAGGAGATTACCAAGCTGGGTGGGGCGGATGTTAAGAAATGCTTTCAGTGCGCCACCTGCTCGGTGGCCTGCCCCATTTCACCCGAGGCGAAACCGTTTCCCAGAAAGGAGATGATCGCCACTTCATGGGGGTTGAAGGACAGACTGCTGGGAAACGCCGACATCTGGCTGTGCCACAACTGCGGCGACTGTACCACCCGCTGCCCCAGGGGCGCAAAGCCCGGGGATGTGCTGGCCGCGGTCCGGGCCTATGCCATCGCTGAGTACGCCACGCCGAAATGGCTTGCCAAGATGGTTCAGGACCCGTCGAAGTTGCCCTTTCTCCTTGCCATTCCGGCTGTGCTCATCCTGGTGGTGGGGCTGCTGCTGGACATGGTCGGACTGCACTGGCTACACTTTTCGCCCACGGGCGATGACCTGTGGCCCGCCAGCTATTTTGGCAACCTTCTAGTTGATTTTATCATGGTTCCCACCTTTACCCTGGCCGTCGTGGTCTTCGGCCTGGGCCTGAAGCGCTTTCTTGGGGACATCCATGCCAACGCCCTGGCTGAGGGAAAGACCGATAAAGAGACCATCGATCCGGCCGGCTTTCTGGAGGCGATCAAACGGGTGGTACCCAAAATTCTGAAGCACGAGAAATTCGTCGAGTGCGGCGAGAACGTGGAACGCTCCACCCCACACATGATGGTTCTCTATGGCTTCATCGGCCTGTTTATCGTCACGGGCTGCTTCTTCGCCGCCGAGTGGGTATTCCACCTGGAGGGGCCCTACCATCAGATCAACCCCGTCAAGTGGATCGCCAACGTGGGCGGCCTCTCGCTTGTGATCGGCGCGGCCCTTTTGCTGAAAAACCGCGTCTTCGATAAGAATAGCATCAGCAGTTACTGGGACTGGCAGCTGGTGGTCCTGGTCCTGGCCCTCGGGGTCACGGGCATGCTGACGGAGATGCTGCGGTTGGGAAGCCTCTTCGGCCTGTCGGGATTCATGTACTACCTGCATCTCATCTGCATCTGGTGCCTCTTTGCCTATGCGCCCTTCTCCAAGCTCGCGCACCTGGTCTACCGCACCGTGGCCATGGCCTACGCGGAGTACGCTGGCAGGAAATAAAGCGCGGCTCATAGACTGACAACAGAGGCGGCACCGTAGCAGGTGCCGCCTCTTTTTTTTAATGAGAGGCAACCGATATGAATCAAAAACCACTCATCGGCCTATTCGATAAAAAAAGGGGACGGCGCAACGCGCTGTCCCCTTTTTCAGTGCTGAATCTGTATTGAAACGAAATGCTTATTTCCCGCCGGTGGCGGCCGCGTGGGTCTTGATTTCAACCTTCTCGGTCAGGCCGGCATAGTACTCGCGCAGGATATCGAGTACCTCCTCGCGGCCGAAATGGTCGGGCAGGGTGGTGCCTTCGGAGAGGCCCTTACGCAGCATGGTGCCCGAGAGCAGCACGCGGTCTTCCTTGGCGTGGGGGCAGGTCCTGAGGGAAGCCATGCCGTCGCACTTGTGGCAGTAGAAGGTCCAGTCGATCTTCAGGGGCGTGCAAAGGAGCGCCTTTCCCTCTCCGGCCGGGCTCGGGATCTTGTCGAAGATGGTCTGGGCCTCGAACATGCCGTAGAAGTCGCCCACACCGGCGTGATCCCGGCCGATGATCATGCGGGAGCATCCGTAGTTCTGGCGGAAGGTGGCGTGCAGCAGGCCCTCGCGGGGTCCGGCATAGCGCATGTCCAGCGGATAGCCGCCCTGGACGACCTTGTTCTCCACAAAATAATTTTTCACCAGCACGTCGATGCATTTCACCCGCACCTCGGCAGGAATGTCGCCAGGTTTCAGGTTGCCGACCAGGGAGTGGATGAAAACGCCGTCACAGACTTCCACCGCGATCTTGGCCAGGTACTCGTGGGAGCGATGCATGGGATTGCGCAGCTGAAGGGCCGCGACTTCCTTCCAGCCCCGCTCTTCGAAAATCTTGCGGGATTCGGCCGGACGCTGATAGATCCCCGCATACTTGGTGGGATATTCTGCTTCGCTCAGGACCTTGACATCGCCGGCCAGGCACAGCTCCTTCTGGGCCATGACCATCTGGACGCCCGGATGATCATCCTTGGCGATTTTCCAGAATTCCTCGGCCGTGGGGGTGCCTTCGCCCATGAAAACCTTCTCGCATTCCCACTTCTTATCGTCATCACTCATGGCCCACTTTTCGGTGACCTTCATGGTGGCCATGATAATTTTTCCTTCGGGGTCGTACAGGGCGACTTCATCGCCTGCATTGATGGCGCCGGCCTCCTCGGCGGAGGCGTCCAGGGTGACCGGTACCGGCCAGAAGGTGCCGTCGCTCATCAGGAAATTATCGCAAACGCCCTTCCAGTCCGCTCGGGTCATGAAGCCGGTCAGGGGGCTGAACCCACCGATACCGATCATGATGAGATCGCCCTTGACCCGGGGGGAAATGGATACCTTCGGAAGGCCTTCCGCCTTTTTCTTTTCAGCTTCCAGCTCGGCACCCTCGAGCAGGCAACACGTCAAGCCCTTTCCTCCATGAGGGGGAATCAAATTTGACATCTTTCGTCTCCTTTCCAAATCGATTATTTATCCAAATAGGTGTGGAACGACCTATATCCCCATATACCAAAAGTAAGTTGAATATAAAGGAAATGGCGCCTTGTCAAGCTATTTCCTGGGCCATGGCCCGGTGGCGCTTTACAAAACCGCTGCGCTATGCCATAAGGCGATACTAACACCAGCCATATCCGTTAACCCCCAAACCGTCACGCTTCCATTTGCAGGGCCATGCTTCAGGAGCTTACCATTCGCAATTTTGCGATTATCGATGATTTGCATATCGGGTTTTCCGGCGGTCTGACCATTTTATCCGGAGAGACGGGCGCCGGGAAATCCATCCTCATAAATGCGGTCAATCTTCTTCTGGGCAGCCGGGTGTCGTCCGGTCTGGTGCGCGAGGGCGCCGACACGGCGGAACTCGAGGCGCTCTTCGCCGTGCCCCCTGATAGCCCCAGTGCGAAGGTCATGGGGAGCTTCGATCTGGACGCCGACGACGGGCTGCTCATTCGCAGGGTGATTTCCCGGCATGACAAGCACCGGGTCTATATTAACGGCCGGTTGGCAACGGCCCAGATGCTCGGGGCGGTGACAGAGAACCTGGCCAGCATCTCCGGTCAGCATGCCCATCAGGGGCTGCTGAAGGAGGACGCGCATCTGGAAATCCTCGACCGCTTCGCCGGCCTTCTACCGCTTCGGGAAGAGGTCTCGGCCTGTTTCCACGAGATGGCGCCTCTGATCGATGCGCTTCGCGATCTCCAGCACCTTGAGGCGCAGCGTCAGGAGCGGATGAGCCTGCTGGCGTTTCAGCGGGACGAGATTGACCGGTTGTCGCCTGTCCCAGGGGAAGATGAGGCCTTGGAAAGGGAGCGGGCTCGCCTGAAGCACGCGGAATTGCTTCATCAGAGTGCCCGGGGGGGGATTCAGGACCTCTACGAGGGCCAGGGGGCCGTGGTGGAGCAGCTGACTGGAGCCGCCAAGCGCCTGGCCAAAGCCGGGGAGATCGATGCCGAGCTGATGCCCATGGCCGAGGCGTTGACCGACGTTCTCTATAAGGTGGAAGAGGTCGTGAACTCCCTGCGCGCCTATGCCGATGGCGTTCAGACCGATGAGAACCGCCTGGAGGCGCTGGATGCGCGGATGGACGCCCTCAACCGGTTGAAGCGAAAGTATGGCGGCGATCTGGACTCGGTGCTGGCGAGAAGGCAGGAAATCGAGACGGCCCTGGAGGGAATGGAAAACCTGAGCACCCGGATCACCGCGGCCGAAAAACGGCTGACGGCGCTACATGCAAAAGCTGCTGATCTGGCCCGGGAGCTTTCCGGGCAGCGGCGCAGGGCCGCCCATGCGTTTTCCCGACAGGTGGAAAGGGAGCTATCCGACCTCAGGATGGCCGGCACGCGGTTCGAGGTATGCCTTTCCCCGGCACCGGTGGCCCGGAACACGGATCCGCGCTTGGTGGTGGATGACGCGCTGCTGAATGAAACGGGCATGGACCGGGCGGTCTTCATGATCGCCCCCAATGTGGGCGAGGCGGCCAAGCCGATGGCAAAAATCGCCTCGGGGGGAGAGCTGTCCCGGCTCATGCTGGCCCTCATGGCCATTCTGGCCGAAACCGAATCCGTCGGCCTGGTGGTTTTTGATGAGGTGGACGCGGGCATCGGCGGAGAGGTGGCCGAAATGGTGGGGAATAAAATACGGCGCCTGGCAGGCTTTCACCAGATCCTGTGCATTACGCACCTGGCCCAGATCGCCAAATTCGCAGACCATCACTACCGGATTTCCAAAGGAGTATCGGACGGTCGCACCCGGACGGGCATCGAACGGCTCGACGGCGGGGCGCAGCGGACCCAGGAAATCGCCCGGATGTTAGGGGGCTCCACCATCACGGAGGCGACCCTGGCTCACGCGAAGGAGATGTTGAATTGGAAACTTGAATGATCTCATTGGGGGGATGAACCGTTAGAACATTCATGATGAAGTGAGGCGCTCATGTATGGTGTTCCTCCGTTGTTGTCCTTTCTTGGTTTTCTCGGCATGGCCGTCTACGGGGTTTTCTATGGCCCTCGCAGCGGAACCAACCGTTTGTTCGTCCGGATCTGCCTGCTGTCCGCCCTGCTCTACCTGGCCACCTTCCACGTCCTTACCACCCCCAATGCCACCGCCGCTCTCTGGGTCAGCCGGGTGGACCATTGTTTCCTGGCATTTCTGGCGCCGCTCTATATTGCATTTTTTCATCGCTACCTGGGCTGGCCCCCTCCCCGGAGGCTGATACCCGCAGCCTATGCCCTTTCCTGCCTCTTGATGGGGATGGCCCTGACGCCATGGTACATCTCGGGCATGCGGCGACATTGGTTCGGTTTTTTTGCCGAAGCCGGCAACCTCTATCCCCTGTTCAGCCTCAGCTGCGCCGGAGCCAGCGTTTACGCCGCCGTGCTTCTGTACCGGGCGATCCGCGGAGAGGCGAACCGGTATCGGAAAAAGCAGTTGTGGTT
Source organism: uncultured Desulfobacterales bacterium (assembly GCA_964407825.1). Lineage (GTDB taxonomy): Bacteria > Desulfobacterota > Desulfobacteria > Desulfobacterales > JAFDDL01 > CAYOXD01. Next base: position 5,798 of record CAYOXD010000057.1, read on the forward strand.
TATTTTTGCAGGCTTCGGCGGGTTGGGCGTCCTGAACGGCTTCAATTTTTTTCCCATTTACGGGAGTGACCTCTACCCCCCGGGAAATTTCGCCTTTCTGCCCATGCTTGTATTTGCCTATGGCCTCTTCCGGTTCGATCTGCTGAATACGGCGGCCATTGTCAACACGGGTCTGGTCTATTCGGTTTTGACCGCCTGCCTGACCGGCCTGTATGCACTGATCGTGACGGTGATGACAAGGGTGTTCAGCGAGGCGGCCTTCTCCCATACCATCCTTTTTCCGCTCCTCTTCTTTATGCTCGTGACCCTTGTCTTCGGTCCGCTCAAGACCCGGATACAGCGCTATGTCGACAGGCTCTTTTTCAGGGAAAAACGGAATTACCAGCGGACGATTCATCAGGTCAGCCGGATGATCGTATCGGTTCTTGATATGGATAAGATCGGTCGGACCCTCATCCGGACCATCGCTGATGCCATGCAGGTGCGTACCTGCCACTTGGTGATACCGGCCCGGGACGAGGAGGCTCCCCTTTGTTTCAATTATCCGGAATTCGTGAGAGGCGCAGCGGGGCCGACGGACGGCGGCCGCGGCCTTCACGCCCATCTCATGGAGAACCGGTCCACCGTGATGATGCACCCGCTAAGTGACCGGATTGACGACGGGCCGAGCAAGGCGCTGATCTTGGAAATGACCGCGATAGGGGCGGTCATGGCCGTCCCCCTTGTGTTCAAGGATCATGTGAATGGCTATTTTTTGCTCGGGCCGAAGCACTCGGGAGAGCCATTCAGGCGCGAGGATGTGGAGCTCCTGGAGAGCCTTTCAAGTCAGAGCGCCCTGGCGGTGGAAAACGCCCGTTCTTACCGGCGGGTGGATGAGCTGAACCGAAAACTCGAGCAGAAGGTGGCCCATCGGACCCGCTCCCTGCGCCGGGCCCTCCAGGACAAGGAGCGTACCCAGGAAGCGCTGATTCGCTCAGAAAGCCTGGCTGCCATCGGCCAGCTGGTGGCCGGAGCGGCCCACGAGCTGAACAATCCCCTGACCAGTGCGTTGAGTCTCGTTCAGACGGTGATGGAGGACCTCGGACAGGGGGCAGACGGGAGCTTTCCGGACCCGGAGACCCTCGAAGATCTGGCTTTTGCCAACAGGGAGTTGGGGCGTGCCCGGCTGATTGTGCGCAGTCTGTTGGGGCTGAGCCGTCAAACCGACTGCTGCACGGAACGGGTAGACCTCAATACCGTCGTTCAAGACGCCCTTCGCATCCTCGAAACCCCTTATCGGGACCGGACCTTTTCCGTTCTGGAGAGTTATGGGCAGGACCTGCCCCCGGTGTTGGGAAACTTCGCCCATCTCGGCCAGGTGGTGCTGAATATCGTTCAGAATGCCTTTCAGGTCATGCAGGGACGCAAGGATGCGGTGCGTTTGGTCACCGGCTATGACGGAACCTCCCGATCGGTGGTGTTCAGCTGCATCGATGCCGGCCCGGGCGTACCCCCTCCCATCCGCAAGGACATCTTCAACCCTTTTTTTACCACCAAGGAGCCGGGAAAGGGCACGGGACTGGGACTGTATATTACCCACGAAATTGTCCGTCGGTACGGCGGCGCGCTTTTCTATGAGGAGCAGCCCGGGGGCGGCGCGGGGTTTACGGTGCGCCTGCCCGCCCTGAGCGCTGAATAGGGGGTTGTCTTCGCTGGCGCAAGGATGTAAGGTATGGGGACCCTGAGGGTTTTTATTTATACGATCCCATGAATCAGGAAGGAACGTTAAGGAGCAAGTTTATGCCCATTTATGAGTTTAGATGCCGCAATTGCAATGAATTGTTTGAAATACTTGTCATGAAGGCAGATTCGGGGCAGATCCAATGTCCCAAATGCGAGGGTTCGGAAACCGAGCGGGTCATGAGCTCGACCCATTACACGATGACAGGCGGCGGCGGGGGGAACACCTGCCGGCCCAGCGCCCAGACGCGCACCTGCACCAGCGGCTCCTGCACCACCTACGATATCCCCGGTCCCGGTTGATAGCCGACCGACGTGGAACCAGCCGATGCGACCCCTTCATCTCCACCACCAGGAAAAAGAGCATTTCAAGAAGCTGTTCCAGCAGGAACGGCTCGACCGTTTCGAGGATCGTTTCAGAATACTGGAGGTGTTTCTTCAGACTGAAAGCCACGTGACGGTGGATGACCTGCTGGAACGGTTGCGGCAGAGCGGTTCCGACTTTCAGCGTGAGTTTGTCCGCGATACCCTGGTGCTGATGTGCCGGTACGGTTTCGCCCAACAAAACACCTTTGAAAACGAGCCCACTCGGTACGAGCACCGGCACCTGGGTCAGCATCACGACCACATGATCTGCATCAAATGCGGCAACATCATCGAATTCACCGATGCCGGTCTGGAGCGGATGCAGCTTGACATCACCGCCAGCCACAACTTTCATATGTTGCAGCATAAGATGGAAATATACGGCATCTGCGGCGAGTGCCGGGCGGACCGGAGCGAATCCCTGACCCTCGACATGGCCCGGCCCGGCGAGCGGGTGATGATAAGGGACGTCATCGGCGGCGCGGCAGTGCGCGCGCGGCTGATGGCAATGGGACTTCGACCGGGGGACGTCGCCGAAGTGGTGACCAACTATCATAACGGACAGCTCGTTATCGCTCTGGATCGGAAACGCTACAGCTTCGGCAGAGGGATGGCCGCAAAAATAAGGGTCGCACCGGTTTGATGAACGCTCAAAAAATATACGCCGTGGGGGACATTCACGGTTCCTATGAAAAACTGGTGGCCCTCATGGGAAAGATCGATATCGACTGGGCCAGGGACCAGATGGTGTTTCTAGGGGACTACATCGATCGGGGGCCGCAGTCCTATGAGGTGGTGGCGTATCTGGTGGCGCTCAAGCGGGACCATCCGGGGATCGTTTTTCTGAAGGGCAACCACGAGGAGATGCTGGAGGGGTATCTATCAGGAAACGACCGGCTGGGCTATTTGATGAATGGCGGCCAGCAGACCCTTGAAAGCTACCTCAAGCACCATCAGCAGCATCAAGGCGGCTCTCCCATCCCTGAGGCGCACCTTGACTTTTTTCGTTCCCTTGTACTATTTTACGAAACCGATGACTACATATTTGTTCATGCCGGTTTGAAAAAAGGCGTTCCGTTGAACCAGCAGGATCCCCGGCAACTCCTGTGGGCCAGGGGGCGGTTTTTACGCGCAAAGAGCGATTATGGAAAGCGCGTGGTTTTTGGACATACCCCCTTCCCCGAGCCCCTTGTGGATGCTTACAAAATCGGTATCGATACCGGTGCGGTATATGGCAACCGACTGACCTGTGTCCGGTTGCCGGATGAAACCTTCTTCAGTGCCTAGAAAGGGGGAAGCAGCGATGCGAGCCAGCCATTTCAGAACGGGATTGACAATCTGCGCGATGATGATCTTCCATATGATGCTCTGCGGTATGGCCCACGCAAACACCATGGCCGTCCGGGTGCCGGTGGCCAATATCCGTTCCGGACCCAGTGACAACAGCGATCTTCTGTGGAAGGTGGAGAAGAACCATCCCCTGGACATCCTTGAAAAGAAGGGGGGGTGGTGCCGGTTTCGCGACTTTGAGGGCGATGAGGGCTGGATCAAAGCCTCGCTTTTGGAGGATACGCCCACCGTCATCACCAAGTTGGATGGTTGTAATGTCCGCTCCGGGCCGGGTCTCAAGTATCCCGTCGTGTTCTCCGTAGAGAAGGGCATTCCCTTCAAGGTGTTGAAACGCGAGGGAAAGTGGGTTCATATCCAGCATGCGAGCGGGAGCTCGGGATGGATTTTCAGTGCTCTTGTGTGGCCCTGAAGGAGGTTGTTGTTTTCCGGGAATCGAAAATTTGACCGGCTTAGACGGGGGAGGCATTGATGGGCAAGAAACGCATTTCACCAAAGAAGCTCAAACAGCCGGATGAATTCATATCTTTTTCATCCAAGATGTTGCAACTGGTGGTGCAGCACAAAAGAATAGCCATAGCGGCCGCTGCCGTGGTGACCGGTGTGGTGGTGGTGGCGGCGCTGATGAGCTATTCAAGTGCCAAGACCGAGAACAGGGGCTCCTTTGTCCTCACCCAGCTCATGGGCCGCTATCGAGCCGCGGTCAAGATAGAGGGACCGGAGAAGGCCTATGTAACCACCCGGAAAGAGTTTCATGCGTTCCTGGACACCTATTCAGGGCAGGCCTGCGGAAGATTCGGCCGTCTTGCCTTCGCCCACATCTGCTACCGGGCCGGCAAGCTGGATGCGGCCGCGTCCCTCTATGCCCAGGCCATGAAGGATTTTCCAAATTCTCGTATGATCAAAGACATGGCAGCCTGCGGTCTCGGATATTGCTATGAGGAAAAGGGCGAGTACAAGAAGGCGGTGGGCCTGTTCAAATCCGTCGTCAAGGATCCCGGTGCGGTCATGGCCGATGAGGCCATGTTCACCCTTGGCCGGCTTTACGGGGATTTGGGGGAAAAGGGAAAGCGTACCGAAATTCTGAAGCGGCTGGCCGAGCAGCATCCGGACTCCATTTACCAGAAAATCGCCCAGGAGGAGGGCGCCTGATGGGCCGGAACGGGGTACCGGTTCTCGGCCTCAATTTTCAGTGTCCAGCTTGAACTTTTTGATTTTCTGGTTCAGACCGCTCTTTCCAATGCCCAGCAGCTCCGCCGCCCGGGCCTGAACATTCCCTGTCACTTTCAAGGCGCGCTGGATCATGCTCTTTTCCACCATGACCAGCGTCTCGTTGAGTTTAGCATTGACGGGAATCCCCTCGATGTGCAGGGTGCCTCCCGCCTGATTCGTGAAGTTCTTGGGCAGATCCGATACGTTGATTCTGTCCCCGGGGCACAGGATCATGGCCCGTTCGATGATATTTTCCAGTTCCCGCACGTTTCCGGGCCAGGAGTAGTCGTAGAGCAGGCGTTCCACCGCCTGGGTGGCCCCGGAAACGGATGTTTCGTTTTTTCGCTCCTCGGCGTACTTGCCAATGAAGTGCTCCATCAAGAGGCGGATATCCTCCTTGCGCTCCCGCAGGGGGGGGATGACCAGGTGCAATACATCCAGTCTGTAGTAGAGATCTTCCCGGAAATTTCCCTTCGACACCTCCCGTTGTATATGCTTGTTCGTTGCCGCGATGATCCGGACATCCACGGCCACCGGCTTGGTGCCGCCCACTCGCTCGAAGGTTCGCTCCTGGAGAACCCGCAACAACTTCACCTGCAGGTTTAGGGAAAGCTCTCCAATTTCATCCAGGAACAGGGTGCCGCTGTCCGCCATTTCAAAGCGCCCCTTCTTCATGGCGATGGCGCCTGTGAAAGCCCCCTTTTCGTGACCGAAGAGCTCGCTCTCAAGAAGCGTTTCGGCCAGGGCGCTGCAGTTGACCGCAACAAAGGGTTTATCCCTGCGCGGGCTGTTATAGTGAATGGATTTGGCCACCAGCTCTTTTCCGGTGCCGTTTTCCCCCTCGATGAGGACGGTGGCGCTGGCGGGCGCCACCTTCCGGATCGTTTCGAATACATCCTGCATGGCGCGGCTCTTGCCGATGATATTGTCAAAGCGGTAGAGGGATTTTACCTGGTTCCGAAGGCGGCGGTTCTCCTTCACGACCCGATACATTTCGATGGCCTTGTTGACATACAGGATCATACGCTCGTTGTCGAAGGGCTTCAAAATATAACTGTAGGCGCCCTTTTGCATGGCTTCCACGGCCTTGTCCACCGTGCCGTGGGCCGTCATCATGATCACGGGAAGCTCGGGATCCCGGCCTTTGATACGCTCCAGCAGCTCGATACCGTCCATCCCCGGCATTTTCATATCGGTCAGGACCAGGTCCACCTCCGCCTGTCCCAGGATATCGAGGGTTTCAGGTCCGCTGTTGGCCGTGAGGGTTTCAAAGCCCTCCTCCTCCAGTACCGCGCTCAATATGAGAGGATAGTTCTTTTCATCGTCTACGATCAAAATGGTTTCCATTAGTTGTCCCCCTGCCTTTCCGGGAGGGTGATGATGACCTCCGCGCCGCCGTCGACCCGATTCTCAATCTGGATGCCGCCACCGTGGGATTCGATGATGTTTTTTACGATGCCAAGTCCCAGGCCGGTTCCCGTATCCTTGGTGGTGAAAAACGGATCCCAGATATTTTCCACCGCCGATTCGGGGATACCACCGCCCTCATCCCGGATGCACACCTGGATCTGACCGGCTTCCGCCGGCGCGATAGCGACCTCGATGGTCCCCCCCTCCGGCATTGCCTGCATGGCATTGATCAGAAGGTTGAGGAAGGCCTGGTAAAGCATGTCGACATCGCCTATGATTTCAGGAAGATGTTCGGAATACCGCCGTTCTATCCGAATGCGTTCCTCCTTGATTCGGGAGGTGAGAAAGTGGATGTTCTTTTCCAGCACCTCTTCGATTCGGATGGGGGTCAGATGCGGTGCGCGGGGTTTCGCATAGTTCAGGAAATCAGTGATGATGGCGTTGAGTCGGTTGGCCTCTTCGATGATAATGTTGGGGATCTGGCTGGATGGATCGAACCCCGCCATCTTTTTCTTCAGAAGGTCCGCCGAACTGCGGATGATACCGAGGGGATTGCGGATCTCATGGGAAATGCCGGCCGTCAGTTCCCCCAGGGCAGACAGGCGAGCCGAGCGGTCCAGCTGCTCCTTGAGCCTCAAGCGTTCCTGAGCGCGCGCCTCGAGAATACCCTCTCCGCGCTTGACCACGAACCGAAGCACTAGGAACAGCAGTCCCATTACGGTAGTGCAGGCGGCCACCACCAGCTTTTCAAACCTGAAGATGGCCTTGTACTCACTGGACAGATCCTGGACGATTTCAAAGACACCTAGAATCGGACCGGAGCGCTCGGCCTCCGAGCCCTGCTGCTGAAGGGGCGAAAAGACAATTCCCTTTCCCTTCACGTAAATGAGGGTGGGGGTTTCCGCGCGCAGGGGAGCGAAGCTGACCATCTTCACCTCCTTGGGAGCGCCGATCAGGATCTCGAAAAAATTTCCTCGCTGCACCAGTCTGGAGCTGAATTGTCCTTTGACCGCCTTCCGATAACCCGTTCCCCCCACGTTTGCCTTTCCTACGAGGGACTTGTCGAAGCTGTAGGCGATCACGTTGTTCAGGTTGTAAATGTTCACCAACTCCACATTGAAGCTGTGCAGGGTATTGCGCACCACCTTGTCCATCAGCTCAAACTGCTCCTTGTTGCGAAGCTGGATCTTTTCGAACCGCCAGGCCACCGGAATATTAAACTGGTAGAACACCTGGTGGTTGAGGTTCTCAATGAGCAGCCTCGCATAATCCTCGCTCTTGTTACGGTAAAGGCTTCGAAACCAGTGCGTGAAAAGTGCCGAAAGAACGAGCGCACCGATGAAGATGACAACCAGGCTCGTAAAGGTGAAGTACTTAACCAGACGATAGGGTTTCCCCTTTACCTCAGATGATGGGGGCGTCTCAGTGGCGTATTTCAAGTTGACCTCGTCATAATAGCCCGTTTACCAGGCGCAACCGCCGGAAAGTTCACTGGTCTCAAGGCTTCCGGCAACTGTCGAGGTTCTTAGGAGATCAGAAGCCGAAAGTCAAGCTAATGCTTTATTTTAACTAATACAATACGCGGATCGCAAAGGACTTCGCCGGTGTGGTTCGGTCGGTCATGTGCTTTTTATTGCGATAAAAGTCAAAAATATGGTTGACAACCGCACTTAATTCAGAGAAAACATTATGGTAAGTTTTCCACATCCAACGATTTCCAACGAACGCTTATTTGGTGAATGAGAGCTAACCATGGTGTTTACACGTAAGGACCATCTCGTCGGATTGGATATCGGATCTCAATCCATCAAACTCGCAGAAATCAAGACGTCCAAGGCCGGCCGGATACTCAAGAAGTTCGGCATGACGGAATTGCCGCCTGGCCTCATAGAAGAGGGCGCCATCAATGATCCCCAGCTTGCCTCTGACACGATTCGTCAGTTATTCAAGACGCTCAATGTGAAAGAAAAGAAGGTGGCCCTGTCCATCGGCGGCTACTCCATTATCGTAAAGAAGATAAACCTTCAAAAGGTGAGCGAAGACCAACTGCTCGAGACCATCCATTTTGAGGCCGAGCAGTACATCCCCTTCGACATCAGTGATGTGAACCTGGATTTTCAAGTGCTCGGCGAAAGCGAACACAACCCGGACCAGATAAGTGTGCTGCTGGTTGCCGCCAAGCAGGAACTCATCAACGATTATATCAACCTGGTCCAGATGGCTGGGCTTCATCCGAGCATCATCGATGTGGACGCCTTTGCGCTCCAGAACATTTATGAATCGAGCTACCTCCCTTCCGGAGGGGGCAATGGCGCGGCGGCGGCTGAGGAAGCGGTCACAGCCCTGGTGGACATCGGCGCCAGCAAAACGTCGCTCAATATACTGAAGGGTGCCTCCTCCCTGTTTATGCGGGACATCTCCTTGGGATGCGGGCTGATTAACCAAAAGATCGCCAGCCAGTGTGACTGCTCCCAGGAAGAGGCCGAGCAGCTAAAGCGCGGGGAATCCTCCGAGCGGCTATCATCCGGGGATCTCAAGCAGATCGTCTCGGAGATGGCCAGCGAGTGGACCGATGAGATCCGTCGGGCCCTGGATTTTTATTATTCCTCCTTTCCGGACGATCACATCGAGCGCATCCTGATGAGCGGTGGAGGCTCCCGGATCAGCGACATCCGGGAGCGGTTGATCTCCGAAACCGGGGCCGAAGTCGATATCATCAAACCCTTCGGCAACCTGATGGTATCCGAGGAGGGATTTGACGCATCCTATCTTCAGCAAATAGCGCCCCAGGCGGCTATCGCCCTGGGACTCGCACTGAGAAGGGTTGACGATAAATGATAAAGATTAACCTGTTGCCCTTTCGTTTGGCCCGGAAAAAGGAAAATATCCGTCGTCAGGTCTCCATTTTTGTTTTGCTCCTGGTCTTTTCAACCATTGTCCTCTTTTATTCCAACCGGATCTGGAACAACCAGATCTTTACGTTGAGGCAGACGGTGTCTGGCTTGAACCATGAGCTCGGGGCTGCCATGGTCTCCGCCAGGGAGGTGGACAAGATCAAGAAGGAACTTGCCGACCTTGAGAAGAAACGGAAGGTGATCGACAGGTTGAAGGCCAATCGGCGGGAACCGGTGGAACTGCTGGATGCCATGACGCAGCTGATTGTCGCAAAGCGCATGTGGTTTACAAGTTTCGGTTCAACGGGGAGCACCGTCAACATCCAGGGTGTCGCCCTGGACAATAAGACAGTGGCGGATTTCATGGCGCGCCTGGAACACTCGGGGCTCTTTTCCGCTGTAAACCTGGTAGATGTCAAGCAAACGGATATCAAAAAATTGAATTTGAAATCTTTCCATATTTCTTGCCATAAGGCACCACCCAAGAGCACGGCAAACGCAGAGGCCAAGGTATCATGAAGAAATGGAATACCTCCATGCAGGCCATGGACCCGATTTTCGAGAAAATCGAAGCGCTCAGCACCGCCCATCGGGTGCTCATCTACGTGGGCAGTTTTGTGTTGCTCATCGGCGCCTTCGTCTATTTCTCGTATATGCCGAAATGGGATAAGATACACAACCTTACCACGCAGCGGGACCGCCTTAAGACACAGGTGGCCACAGCAAAGGCAAAGGCCAAACAGCTGGCCCAATACCGGGAAAAAAAGAAGCAAGCTGAAGCCGATTTCCTTCTCGCCCGAAGGGTGTTGCCAGCGAAAAAAGAGATCCCTTCGCTGTTAACCGATGTCAGCCAGTCAGGACAGGATGCGGGCCTGAATTTTTTGATGTTTCAACCTCGCCCGGAAAGGCAGAAGGATTTTTATGCGGAGATTCCCGTATCCATCAAGGTAACCGGCGGATATCACAATGTGGCTATGTTTTTTGACAACGTCGCCAGACTCTACCGGATTGTCAATATCGAGAATATCCAGATGAAAAGTGAGGGGCGGACCCACTCCCTGATGACGACCTGTACGGCCGTGACGTATCGGTTTGTGGATCAAACGGAACAGCCGAAAGGAAAACGACATCGGGGAGGAAGGCGAAGATAATTGCAGAGGATGAAGATGACCGCCATGTGTAAATCGATCCCATTAGACCGGATAGGCGCAAGTGTGCTTTGTCTATTTTTCCTGATTTTTGCAGCTTCAGGATGTGGCAAGTCGGAGCGGCCGAAAAAATCAGAAGAGCCCGTTGTGATCAAGAAGCGGATCAGTGAACAGGAACCGTCCGCGGAAAAAGTACGGGTAAAGACGCCCCAGGCGCCACCTACAAAGCAGCCTGCAGGCCCACCCCAAGGGAAGAAGGTATCCCCTACCCCGGGAACGCCTGAAGCAGCGGCTTCCGCGCACGCCCAGGCGCCGGGAACGCCCGCCGCAAAGCCGTCCGAAGCGAAAGGCGCTCCGGAAGTGTCGCTCTCGGAAAAGCTGGCCGATGTCACACCGCGATACAACCCGAAGGGGAAAATCGATCCCTTTGCGCCCCTTTTCAGCGAAACCCCGGGACTTGCTTCCTCGTCAGGAAAAAAATATGTGCGCAGAAGACCGCTTACCCCCCTGGAAAGGATTGATTTAAGCCAGCTCCGGCTGGTGGGGATCATCTGGTCGAAAAGCGGAAATCTCGCCATGGTGGAGGATGCCACGGGAAAGGGCTATGTCATTGCCAAGGGGACCTATATCGGCGTCCACGGCGGCAAGGTGGTGAAAATCACGAATGACGGCGCCATCGTACAGGAATCCCTCGAAAATGTTTTCGGAAAGAGGACGGTTAAGCAAAAAGAACTGAAACTGCAAGGACCGGCTGGAGAAGAATAGTATGAATCCCCATCTCAAGAGAGGTTACGGACGCGGCAGGCTTCATCTTGTATTTTTAATGATAGCTGCCATTTTGCTCGGATGCGCACCCAAGACACCCCCCCAGCAGCTGGAGGCAACGCCTGCAGTGCCTTCCGAAAAGCAGCCGGTGCCTGGGGGAAAGATGATCACCGGCATCGAGGCCCAGGAAGTGGCCGGCCATGTTCAGGTAAAGATCAGCGGTGATCACAAACTGACATATACCGCTGTCAAACAACCGGATCCGCTGGGGGTGGCCCTTTATTTCCCCCAGACGACATTGGCCAAGGGCCTCCCGTCCCACCAGCCGGGAGTCGGCGTTCTCTCCGGGATCAGTGCCACCGAGTTGACGGACAGGGGCCCCACGAGCCGCATTGATCTGGCCCTGAAGGCGGATCGCGATTATACGGTGGATCAGAAAGATGGTGCGCTGACATTTGCCTTTTCCAAGCCCGCGCCCGCAGCCGTACAAACGTCCGCGTCAGCGCCGAGCGAGCACATGGAGAAAGCGGCACCGCCGGCGCCAGCCGCTGTCCCGGTGGCGGCCGCCAGCGAGGCCGTGGCCAGCCGGTTGACAAAGGTATCGGCGGCCGTGGCGGGTCAGAGTACCCTGGTGAGCGTTCGGGCGGATGGTGAGATTAAGAATTATCAATCGTTCACCCTTGAAAATCCACCCAGGATCGTTTTTGAACTATTCAATCTAGCCACTGACAAGAACGGAGAGCAGATGATCTCCGTGGACAGCCCCTGGGTTCACAAAGTCCGGTACTATGCTTACCCGGACAAGATTCGGCTGGTGGTAGATACAACTGCCGCCAATCTGAAACGATTCGCCGCATGGCCGGTGGCATCCGGTCTTGAGATCCGGGTCGGACAGGAGACCGCCCAGCTGGCGGAAAACATGCCCAAGGCCTCGTCCGCTCCCGCCCAGCAGGGAAAAGCTGAAACCATGCCGACCGTCCAGGAGGCTCAGCCACCGGCCAAGGCGCCCCAGATGGCCAAGACGGCCGTAGTCAACCGGGTCGATTTTGCAAGTGAGGCCAAGGGGCGGTCCACCATTTTGATCGGCACCACCGAACCGGTGCAATACGCGCTCAAAAAGGCTGGCCCACGCCGCCTGTTGCTGACGCTCAATAATACACGGCTTCCGAAGTATCGGGCGCGACCCCTCATCACCACCCGGTTTCAAAGCGCCGTGGATCGAATTCTGCCGGAGCGAAAGGCCGGGCCTCCGGCGAAAGCCGTATTCGTCATCGATTTGAGGGCTGCGGTGCCCTACCATGTGGAACGCCAGGATCGGCTTCTGCTGGTCCATTTCGATGCCACCTCGGTGCCACCGAGACCGTTGGCCAAGGGAAAGACACCCGCCTGGGAGGCAGCAATGGAAGGGACCGGGAAGGTGTCAACGGCGCCAGAGTCAAGCGCCGCCGCTCCTGAGGAAACAAGCGGCACCGCTGCTTCAAGCCTTTTCGGCAAAAAGAAATACACCGGTCAAAAGATAGCGCTCGACTTTTACAAAACGGACATCAAGAATGTTTTTCGCATCCTCATGCAGGTGAGTGGAAAAAATTTTGCCATTGACAGGGATGTGAATGGCCAGGTGACCCTGTCCTTTGACAAACCCGTTCCCTGGGATCAGGTTCTTGACCTGATACTGAAAATGAACAACCTGGGGATGGTCCAGGATGGTGATATCATTCGGATCGCCACCCGTGCAACCCTCCAAAAGGAGGAGCAGGACCGTCAGGCGATTCTGGCGGCCAAGAAAAAGGCCGAAGAGCAGCAGGCCGCCCTTGAACCGCTCGAGACCGTCTACATCCCGATCAACTATGCCAGCGCCAAGACGGATGTGCTTCCCCAGGTCAAGACGCTGCTCACCCCGAAGCGGGGATCGGTCTCGGTGGATGATCGCAGCAACCAGATCATCATGACCGATACAGCCGCTAAAATCGCCCAGGCCAGGATCATGATCAAGCACCTCGACCAGGTGACGCCCCAGGTGATCATCCAGGCTCGGATCGTCGAGGTGACGGACAGTTTCAGCGACGATCTGGGCATCTCGTGGACCGGGACGAAAAACGACCGAGAGGCGCATTTTCTGGGCGGCGCCCTTGGTGGCAATGTTGCCTTCAGCTTCCCGGCTGCGGCCTCTTCCTTTATCGGACTTCACTTCGCTAGCCTTCCAGGGGGAACTGCGTTGCTCGATGCAACACTAACGGCTATTGAAACGAAGAGCGAAGGCAAGGTTATTTCGGCCCCCAAGATCGTGACCTTGGACAATCAGAAGGCGAGTATCAAACAGGGGGTCGAGGTGGGTTACCTGGAAAGGGATGATGCGGGGGGAAGCTCGGTGAAATTCAAGAACGTGGATCTCCTCCTGGAGGTGACCCCCCATGTGACACCGGATCAGCGGGTGGCCATGGCCATCCACATTACGAAAAACGATGTCGGCGACATCATTAACGGTGTCCCCTCGCTGAATTCCAACGAAGCAAAGACCAACATGCTGGTCAATAACGGGAGCACCATTGTGATCGGCGGCATCCTGAAACGTACGCAGGAGATGGGAACCTCCTCCTTTCCCGGTCTGGGCTCGATCCCCGTTGTCAGTTGGCTGTTTAAGGAGAGGAGCCACCAGGATAAAACCGGCGAACTGCTGATTTTCATCACTCCCCAGATCGTGCAGCTGGCCCAGCGCTAAGTTAAGACGAACGGCAATGGAGGGGCCGGATTTCCGCTGCCGCGGAATTCCGGCCCCTTTTTTGCGCGGTGACGATCCAGAAGAATCAATGAATCAATGGCTGCCCTGGATTTCCTGAAGGGCCTCTTGTGCCGACTTGGCCAGCCGGGTGTCACTGTCACTGGATAGGCTCATGACTTTTTTATAAGCGGAAACGGCCTTGTCCCGTTGACCGGTTTCAAAATAGAGCCAGCCGAGGTCGAGATAGGCCTGGGCATAATCGGGAGCGCTTTTAACGGCCGCCTCCAGCTGCCGCTGGGCCTCATGGAGTTTTCCCGTATCAATATCGATCTTGCCCAGCCCCCAGAGCGCTCGGGCATAGCCGGGAGCCATATCAAGAGCTTTTTGATAGTACTTTTCAGCCATCTTGTAATCATGCTTGTTATAATATGCCCAGCCCAGGTTGTAGAGAGGA
>CAYOXD010000058.1:0-13448 GCA_964407825.1 uncultured Desulfobacterales bacterium
GCCCCGACCATCTGGGGGTCGTCCGGCACCAGGATGTTCCGGCCCAGTCGCTGCCCCAGAAGGGTGCGCATGCAGGGGTTTCGGGCCACGCCGCCCGTGAAAACGATATCCCCGTCCGAGGAGACGCGGTTGATCATGCCGGCGGCCCTGCGGATGATGCTGGCGTGCAGCCCCCGGGCGATGTCGTGTCGGCTCTTTCCGCCGGCGATGAGGGAGGTGACCTCGGATTCGGCAAACACCGTGCACATGCTGGAGATGGCAACCTCCTGTTCCGCCAGAAGGGCCTCGCCGCCAAAGGAGGCGATGTCAAAGCCAAGGGCTGTGGCCATGATCTCCAGGAATTTTCCGGTCCCCGCAGCGCAGCGGTCGTTCATCTCGAATTTCTTTACCCTTCCGTCATCGAAGAGCGAGATGGCCTTGCTGTCCTGGCCGCCCATGTCCAGCACGGTCCGGACCTCCGGAAATAGTCTCCGGGCGCCTTCGGCATGGGCCTTGATTTCCGTTACCGTCGGGGCATCGTGGGCAATTTCGAAAAGGCCGCGGCCGTAGCCCGTGGCCAGGATACGGTCAAAAGGGATGCCCTCCGTCAATCGGCGGGCTGCGGTCAGGGGATCGAACCCCGTTTCCGCACGGAGGCTGAGAAGAACCTGGCCCGCCTCGTCCACCACCACCAGTTCGATGGTGCGGGAGCCGATATCGATTCCAGCGAAATGCATGGCCTATTGAAACCTCTCGGAGCGCCTATCGGAGCTGCTCGATGAAGGCCTCGATGCGGGTCTTGAGCTGCCCCGTGTCCTCCGTGCCGTAGTCGGTCTCGATTCGCAGGCAGGGGATGCGTCTGTCTTCCAGCGCCCTTTCCACCGGCAGGGATTCCATGAGATAGGGCTGGCAGAACTGCAGACCGTAGTGAATCACGCCGTCGGCCTGGCAGCGTTCGGCCATTTCCAGGATGTGCGACAGCCGGTCCGGGTTGGGAGTGAATACGGCGCAGTCCACCTGGAGGTACCGGTCCAGGATGGCCTCCATCATCTCCTCCACGCTCTCACCGGATTCATCCGTGAGATGGCGTGTCCCGCGTTCTCCCACGCAGGATTCCTCCCCCACGATGACGGCGCCTGCGGTCTCAATGAGATGGGGCAGCTTCCAGTTGGGAATGGCCTGGGGGCAGCCGGAAATGAGAATCCGGGGGGTTTTCTCCGGGAACACGCCGACCTTGGCGGCGATACGTTTTTCCAGCTCATCGCAGATGCGGTTCACCGACCCGGTGAACCGGGCCGGGTTGTCGTAGAAGGAAACCTGGTTGGCCAGCAGGGCATCCAGACCGGACAGCGGGGCCGGGTCGGCGGCGCGCAGCCGGGACAGGCGATGAAGGGCGCTGCGCTTGGCATTGACCGTCCGAATGGCCTCTTTGAGGGATTCGGCGGTCACGGTGACGCCCGTGAGCGCTTCGAGGGCGGCTTTGAACCGGGCGTATTCGGCCCTCAGAAGGGAGCGGCCCTGGTCGGATTTCACCTGGGGAAGATCCATTACGAAGAGATTTTCCACCAGGGACCCCAGGGATTCATAGGCCTTTTTCTTCCCGTCGCAGGTATTTTCCCCCACGATCATGTCGGCGCTCTCCAGGTAGGGGCAGACCTTGCCGAGTTTGAACCCGAAGAGGGACTTGATCAGGGCGCAGGTATTGCGGGGCAGGAGCTTTTCCACCGCCTCGGTGGCGAAATCGGCTCCCGAGCAGAGCCCCACCAGGGTGGCGTTGGCCGCCAGCGCGATCTCCTCGGGCACGAAGACGCAGTAGGAACCGATGATCTTGCGTCCCGCCGCCTTTTCCTCCAGCAGTTCCTGGATTCGCAGTCCGTGGACCTCACTCATGACAAAATCGAAATACCCCATCCCCTCGGGGCGGCCCATTTGGGAGAGGTAGATGCCCTGGTAGGCCTTGCCCAACACGTCCAGCAGCATGTCATGGGCTTCGAGATCGAGTCCCAGCTTCGCCCACATGGATCGGTAGTCCGTGCTCATGGTATCCTCCTGAATGCTGATTTGCCAATAGACGGCTGAATGCCGGCTGAGGGTTATCTTTCATTCGGAGGATCGGCAAGTCAAATCGATAATTAATATGCCGGTATTGATTTTCATTGAAATTTTCTATGATGGATCAACGTCGAAGGGGGCCATGCATGCATCCAGCCTGGTACGGCTCTCCTCGTTCAAGGCCACGCACCGTGCCGCCGTCCGGCCGCCTTCGGCCATCTGGGCCGCGAAGACCATGCAGGTGGGAAGACCGCATTGTTTGCAGTCGCTCTTCGGCAGGAGCTTGAGGATTTCGATTGCGGCCTGCCTATACGACGTAATTGAAGATGTAGCCAACCAGCAGGATGCCCGCGCCGACGACGCCCATGAAGGTGGCAATCAACCTCATCTTCAGCACCTTTCGCAGGATGACCGCCTCCGGAAGCGAAAGGGCGATGACCGACATCATGAAGGCAAGAACCGTCCCCAGCGCCGCTCCCTTTTCGAGCAGGGCCTGGACAATGGGAATGATGCCGGCCGCATTGGAATACATGGGGATGCCGATCAGCACCGATACGGGCACCGACCACCAGACCGATTTTCCCATGAAGGAGGCCATCATTCCCTCGGGGACATAGCCATGGATACCCGCGCCGACGGCGATCCCCAGCACCACATAGAGCCATACCTTGCCCACGATGTCCCGCACCGCCTCGAACCCGTAGCGGATGCGCTCGATCCAGTCCTTCGGACCGCTGTCCAGATCGGTCGTCCCGGCCTGGATCTCGTAGACCCAGTCTTCGAGATGCCGCTCCATCTTAAGTCGCCCGATTACCCAGCCGGCAACGATGGCAATGACGAGCCCGGTCCCCAGGTAAATGGCCGTGACCCGCCAACCAAAGAGCCCGTAGAGAAGGACCACGGCGATTTCGTTAACCATGGGGGCCGAGATGAGAAAGGAGAAGGTCACTCCCAGGGGAACGCCCGTGGTCACAAAGCCGAGAAAGAGCGGAACGGCCGAACAGGAGCAAAAGGGCGTGACGGTGCCCAACAGGGCGGCCAGCACATTGCCGATGGATTCGCGTTTGCCGGCCAGGATGGCGCGGGTGCGCTCGGGCGTAAAAAAGGAGCGCACGATCCCGACCCCGAACACCACCAGGGTCAGGAGCATCAGCACCTTTGGTGTCTCGAAAACGAAAAAGGAAACGGCCCCTCCCAAATGACCCGTTGGTGAAAACCCCGACCAGCGGGACAGATCCACTGTCACCCATTGGGCGAAGGGGCTCAGGTGACTGTAAATCAGCCACCAGGCCAGCGTCAGGGCGACAACGCCCAGGGAATACCGGACGAGGAGCGTGCGATCGTCGGGGGCTCGGGACAGGGATTTTACATTACTTTTTGGATTCGTCATATGTCGATATAAAAATTAGATGTATTAATTAGATGCATGCTTATGATCCACAATGGACCCTTTCTATAAATCGCTAAATCGCAATATATAGGCACATCGGTCCCCTGTCAAGGGCATTGACGGGATCAAGCATTTCCCGGCAGCGGCCGAATACATTTCAGGGGAGGAGCATTTGTTCGCTGGCCCTCGTCAAGGGGGGCAGTGGAGGGGTGCTGCTATCTTTGGAATAATGCGGAAAGGAAGGGATGTCATGCCACATATGTCAATGTCGATACTGCTCTGGGGGCTCCTGTTCGGATCCATCGGTCTGGGATTTTTTACCTACGGCAAGAAACAGAAGGCCGTGGTTCCGCTTCTGAGCGGCGTTGGGTTGATGGTATTCCCCTATTTTATAACAAACACCTATTTTATGATCATCGCAGGGGCGCTACTGATAGCGATTCCCTGGTTTGTCAGAATATAGGGACGGGGCGTCACTTCCGCCCAAGATAGGCGAGCACCAGCTTGATTTCACCGTAAGAGAAATCGGCGCCGAGGGCCCTTTTTAAATCTCCCAAGGCTTTTCCGGGCATCTCAGCGATGCTCTTCTCTATGCATTGGCGCTTCTCATCGGGCAGCACCCGGCCGATTTTCAACTCCCCCCGCGTTACGAAATGGGCCAGGTGCCCCTCGATGGTGGAGACCGCAAGGTTTCTCTCGGCTGCGATGCCGGAGATGGAATGGCCTTTCTGAAAAAGAGCGAGACTGACCTCCCGGGTGTCCTCCTTGGCCGCTCGGCGCTCCCTGGGACGCGGCACGGAAGGCTCGGGCAGGGACACCTCCGTGATGCCGTGTTCCCGGCGATAGGCGGTCACCATCTCCGTCAACGCCGCACCGTATCTTTCGGCCAGGCGAGGGCCGATCCCCTTGATGCGTTTCAGGGCGGGAAGCGAGTCGGGCAGAATGACCGCGATCTGCACCAGGGTTTTCTGATGGAGCACCTGGAAGGGGGCAACATTCTCCTCTGCGGCCCTTTGTTTGCGCCATTGCTGCAGGGTTTCGAAAAGTTCGGGATGGCCCACCTCCGCCTCGGAATAGGTGACGGTCCGGGGTTTCCCCCTGGCCTCTTTCGTATCCATGGCCGCGCTCGACAGGGCCCGCAGATATCTCTCTGGTGAAAAACCGTCCTGGCAGGATTTCACGCCGGCCCGCCTGATGGCCGTCTCTTCCCGCAGCTGCTTGAATATATCCCTGATTTTTTTTCTGATTTCTTTGTTGTCCGACTCCACCTCAAGGCTTTCAAGGGGAGGCGTCAGAATGCCTTCGAACTTTTCCTGGAAATAGCCTGAGGCCCGGGTGAGCCGATCCCGGATGGAAGGATCTGAAGCCGGCGGGTGCGTGTCTCTGAACATTCCCTGGAGCTGGCGTTTGAATTTTTCGGCGACGGTGAAGATCTCCGCGGACGCCTGGCGCTGGATCGCCTGAATGTCGATACCGCCCGAGACCTGAATCGAGCGGGCATTACCGCGCAGCAGCCCCGTGAAACGCCCCAGAAGCCAGACCAGGCGCTCGAAGGTGAAACAGGCCAGCACGAGCCGCTGCTGGTATCGGCATTTTTCCATTGCCACCTTCTCCGGCGAAGGCGCATGACCGGCCGTCTCCCTCGCAAACCGTTGAACGGCCGGGTCGGTCTTCACGAGCTGGGGCCCCAGGGGCGAGCTGAGCACCATTCCCTCGAAGCTCCGGCAGCGGCTCAGGGCCACGTACACCTGCCCGTGGGCGAAGGCGGCCTGGGCGTCGATAATGGCCCGATCGAAGGTGAGTCCCTGGCTCTTGTGGATGGTGATGGCCCAGGCGGGTTTCAGGGGGTACTGGCTGAAGGTGCCGATGACCCTTTGGGATATTTCGGCGGTTTCCGGATCAACGGCGTATTCGATATTTTCCCAAGTGCTCTTTTCTACCTGGATTCTCTCCGGGTCCCCGGGACAGCGCACCTCGATGCCATCTGTCGAGATCCCCGTGACCTCGCCGATCTTTCCGTTGAAATAGCGTTTTTCGGCCGACAGGTCGTTGCGGACGAACATGACCTGCGCGCCGGTTTTCATTTCCAGCGTGGCGGCGGTGGGATAGGCCTGCTCCGGGAAATTTCCCTCCACCTCGGCATGGAATACCCGGCTCTTTCCGCGCAGGGCCCTGAGCCGCGCCTCGTTGAGGGCATCGGCGCCGCTGTTGTGGGTGCACAGGGTGATGTACCCGTCCCCCTCAGGGGGGGAGAAATCCGGAAAATGGCGGGAGTTGAGGGCCTCGATGGAGGCCGGATCGAGCCGGTTGTCCCGGACCCGGCCGAGCAGATCGATGAAGCGGGGGTCCGATTGGCGGTAGATGTGCTTCAGCTCGATGGGAATCATCTCGGTGCGCCCCAGCGCGGTGCTGCTGAAGAAGTAGGGCGACTCGTAATACTGCTGCAGTATCTGCCACTCATTGTCTTTGACCACAGGAGAGAGTTGCTGGAGATCGCCGATCATCAGCAGCTGTACCCCGCCGAAGGGCGCATCGCTACGGCGGTAGCGCCGCAGGACGCTGTCCACCCCATCCAGGAGATCGGCGCGGACCATGCTGATCTCATCGATGACCAGCAGATCCAGGCTCTTCATGAGGTTTTTTTTCTCTCTCCGGATTCTATGCTGGCCGAAGGGGGTCCTGCCGCCCGGGATGAACGGGCCGAAGGGCAACTGAAAAAAGGAGTGGAGCGTTACGCCGCCTGCGTTGATGGCGGCTACACCGGTGGGGGCCGTCACCACCATTCGTTTGTGGGTTCTTTTCTGGATGGTGTGCAAAAAGGTGGTCTTTCCGGTGCCGGCCCTGCCGGTCAGAAAGATATGGCAGCCGGTATGCCGAACCAGCTCTTCCGCCAGGCGAAGCTCGGAATTGGGAATGTCAACCTGTGCGCTCATGGGATGGTTTCCGAAGCATGTATGGGCGAGTTAATGAAGGATCGTTCCGCTGGGGGTTGGGTATGATATTGTTGTCGATTTGTCAAACGGGGATCCCCACCGTCATTTATCAAAGGCGCCGGCGGGGGGGCTGTCGAATCCCGGCGCGCTGCTCTCCGAGTCTGCGGCAGCCGGCGGGGGGATCCGATTGCTGCCGCCCCGGGCCCTCAGCTGAAGCGTCAGCCCGCGGACTTTGGCCTCCCGGATGTAGGAGCCGGCCTCCAGCCGAAGGGCACCCATGGGCGTCACCACAATGGCGGCCTGGTTCTGCACGGGGCAGTAGTGCTCGCAAAATCCGCATCCCGAGCACCTGGCTGGTAGCACGCGAGGCAGGGCGACGGGAACCCCCGGCTGCTTTTCAAGGGCGATGGCGTCGAAGGGGCAGACCTCGTCGCACACCACACAGCTCTTATGCTGCGCCCAGGCAAGACAGCTGCGTTGCAGGATGACGGCCGTCCCGGTCTTGGCCCACATCCTTTCGGTCCTGGGCAGGGCCCGGATGGCATCCGTTGGACAAACCGCGCCGCAGCGGTTGCAGCCGGGGTCGCAGAACCCTCGGCGGGGGGTCAGGCGCGGACTGAAAAGCCCCATGATGCCGGCGCTGAGCCAGATGGGCTGGAGCGTGTTGGTGGGGCAGGCGGCCATGCACTGGCCGCACCGAACGCACCGGTCCAGAAAGCTCTTCTCCGGCCGGGCGCCCGGCGGCCTCAGAAGGCCGACCGGCAGAACCTGTCCCGCGGCAGGGCTGCCATACGGGGCGCTGAGATCGGTTAGGTTGACGATCGCCGTGGCCGCTCCGGCGGCGGCACATTGCAGGAAGCGGCGCCGAGAGGCAAGGAGGGCTTCAGGCGCATCATCGATCCTTTCCGTCCCCTTCGCGTCAAAGGTAACGGCGCTGACCGGGCAGATCCTTTCGCAGGTGCCGCAGACGATGCACTCCCGGGCGCGATGGGCCCTGGGGTTCCTTTCGGGGATCGCGTTCATGGGGCAGGTCTTGACGCACTTCCCGCAGGACGTGCAGGCGGCCGATACCCGACGGCCGACGAGCGGCCGGAAGGACACAAGGGCCATCAGGGCGCCGGAGGGACAAAGGTACCGGCACCAGAACCTCGGGGCCAGGCGGATCAGAGCAAACAGAGCCGCAAAAAACAGCAGGATGAACATCTGGGTGGCAAACCGGGGAGGGCGAATCTGGGCATAGACCAAGGCGTCCAGGTGAAAATGCTCGGCCAGAGGCCGGAGCCATGACAGGGCCCCATGGCTAAGCAGCTTTACGGCAGGCAGGAGGACAAGTCCGTAGAACCGGGTGATGAGCGACAGGGGGCAAGCCCAGAAGACGTAGGAGACACTGAAGAGACAGGCCCCCAGGAGAAAGGCAAGCACCAGGTATTTCACCCGGCAAAGGCGCAGGCCTTGGGGCAGGGGCACGGGGCGGGGTGCTCCCGCCAGAGCCTGCGCCGCGTCCAGGGTGGTGCCCAGGGGGCAGATATAGCCGCAGAACAGGCGTCCCGCCAGCAGGCAGCTTCCCAGCACCAGAAGGGCGGGGATGAAGACAAGAGCGGCCGATCGGGCGGCGATGGCGGAAAGTCCGGACAGCAACGGATCCAGCCTCAGAAAGAGATTCGTCGATGCCAGGGCGTCGGCGCCGGCCCCCGCCAGGAGGCCCAGAAAAAGGACCAGGCTGAGCATCTGAACGCTTCCGCGGAAAGACATTACGCCGTTACAGTCCGGATGGTGAGATGGTCGATGTCCATGCGTCCCAGTCCCCGTTGATGGGCCTCACGGATGTGGCGGACCTGTTCCGGCGCGAATTTCTTGCCGTACCATTCGAAGGCCGACACCGTGTAGGCATCCGCGGCGACCATGTCCCGCGAGGCGATGACCCGGTTTCCCTTGAGGACCTTTCCCGGTCCGCCGGGGCCGCCCGAGGACAGCACCCGGGTCGCATCGATCACGGCCAGGTCCGGTTTCAGCACACTGGCTAGGTCCACGATGCCGGTATGGAGATCCAGGACATGCAGGGTGCGCCGATCGTAAATCAATCCCATCATCCCCTTCATGGAGAGGCTGACACCGGCTCCTGAATGGGATTTTGCCACTGGTGCGGCGATCAGCACATCGGCCTGGAGCACGGCCCGCATGATGTCCGTCCGGGTCAATACGCGGCCAGCGGGGATTTCTTTCTCCTGATAGAGGGATGGATCCGTCACCATGTGGACCATCCCGTCATCGATGTTCCGGCAGGCGGCGGGGATCCCCGAGCTTTCAAGGCATTTTTCCGCGGGTGCCAAGGGATGGTCCAGCACCCGGACGCTGGCGGCGCCGGCCTCCAGGCACATGGCGGCCAGCTCCCGGACCACGTCGGGATGGGTGTTGGAGGCCCTTTCCGGCGGGGTGGGAAAGCTCATGTTCGGCTTGATCACCACCCGGCTTCCCCTCTTGACGAAACCGTTCATGCCACCGAGAAGCCCCACGGCGGCGCGGGTGGCGGCGGCCGGTGTGCCCCTGGCCACGGCGATGTCCGGGATGGCGGGGGCCGCCAGGAGCCGTTTCGCCGGCAGCGTGAGACCCGTTGCGGCCGCCACCAGCCAGAGCGATCCGCCCACCTGGTACTTCAGAAATTCCCTCCGGCTCAGAGCGGGTTCCATCATAGCACCTCCTTTCCCTCAAGGGGGGTAGGAAAAATGGGCCTCGGTCATTGTTATCACGATTCGGGAACCCCGGGCTACCAAAAAACGGCTGATGCAGCAATTCCCGGTGAATTGACAGGCGAGGCGTCCCGGCGCGCGGTTCCCCATCCGTATATTCCAGTTTCGACTTTCCATTTTTTCCATTTTTATGGCATAGGTTATCCTTGATTATATCATGCAAGACATAGGCGGACTGCAGTCCCTGACATGGACCATGTTCCCCATGCTTGGCGGGCTTTTTCTTGTTCAGTTACAATCAACGAATGGAGGATGGAGAAAATGAAAAGAATGGATGTATGGAGAAGGAGCAAGCTGATTCTGCTGGCCAATTTGGTTTGTGTCGCCCTCATTGCGGTTCCCGCCCTGGCGAAGGATTCGGCCAAGGTGATCATTTTTCATGCCGGATCCCTGTCCCTTCCAATGAAGCAGATGGCCGAGGCTTTCAACCATCAGTATCCGAATGTGCAGGTGCTTCGGGAGGCGGCCGGGTCGCGAACCTGCGCCAGGAAGATCACGGATCTGAAAAAGCCCTGCGATATCATGGCTTCTGCCGATTATTCGGTTATCGATACGCTGTTGATCCCAGCCTATGCCTCCTGGGACGTTCACTTCGCCACCAACGAAATGGCCATCATGTACCGGCCCAATTCAAAGTATGCCGGAACCATCAACAGCACCAATTGGTACCGGATTCTCTTGAAAAAGGGAGTGCAGTACGGCCATTCAGACCCGAATAGCGATCCCTGCGGATACAGAAGCCAGCTCGTCTGGCAGCTTGCCGAAAAGCACTATAAGGTGCCAGGTCTTTACGACAAACTGAAGGCCCATTGCCCCCTGGCCAATGTACGGCCCAAGGAGACGGATCTCATGGCCCTCCTGGAGGCGGGGCAGCTTGACTACCTGTTCATCTACAAATCCGTCTGCGAGCAGCACCATATGCCCTTTGTCACGCTGCCGCCCCAGATCAACCTGGGCGATCCGGCCTACAAGAATTTCTATAAACAGGCCATGATTCGGATTTCCGGCAAAAAACCCGGCAGCACCATCGAAAAGAAGGGGGCCCCCATGATTTACGGCATCACGATTCCCAACAATGCCCCCCACCGGAAGTGGGCGGTCAAATTTCTGGCCTTCGTCCTGGGACCCGAGGGCCGGGCCATCATGGAGAAAAACGGGCAGAAGGCCATCTACCCCATCCAGGTGACGGGGGATGCCGGTAAGCTGCCCCCCGCCATCCGGCATTTGTCGAAATGAGAAGTTTTAAAATCATCATATCCGGCCTGGGCGGGATTCTCGTTCTGATGGTGGGAATCCCGCTGGCCCGGATGATCGTGGCAGCCGATCCGTCGATCCTGTGGTCCACCTTGAAAGATGCGGAGGTCATGCAGTCGATCCTCCTCAGCCTGCGCTCGGCCCTGTGGGCGACGCTGGGGTGCCTCCTCTTCGGCGTTCCCCTGGCCT
Organism: uncultured Desulfobacterales bacterium; assembly: GCA_964407825.1. Lineage (GTDB taxonomy): Bacteria > Desulfobacterota > Desulfobacteria > Desulfobacterales > JAFDDL01 > CAYOXD01. Next base: position 10,545 of record CAYOXD010000058.1, read on the forward strand.
ATGGCCTGGCCCGGTGGCGGTTTCCGGGAAGGTCCATCGTGCAGGGGATCATCGACCTGCCGGTGATGATCCCCCATACCGCCGCCGGCATCGCGCTTCTCATGGTGTATGGTCAGCAGTTCTGGGCGGGCAGGGGCTTTGCCCATCTGGGTATCCACTTCACGGGCACCGAGGCAGGCATCAGTCTGGCCATGGCCTTTGTCTCCCTGCCCTTTCTGGTCAACGCCGCTCGTGACGGATTTCTCGCCATCGATCCGCGTCTGGAGCGCGTGGCCCGCACCCTCGGCGCCTCTCCCTGGCAGGCGTTTTTCAAGGTCAGCCTGGCGCTCGGCTGGCGCTCGATCCTCTCGGGGGCGATCATGATGTGGGCCCGGGGGATTGCCGAATTCGGGGCCGTAATCGTGCTGAGCTATCACCCGATGGTCGCTCCGATCCTGATTTTCGAGCGGCTCGAAAACTACGGACTCAAATACGCAAGTCCGGTGGCGGTGATCCTGATTCTCCTCTGCCTGATCGTCTTCACCGGCCTCCGGTGGCTTGCCCGGGACAGGAGGGAGGCTTAGATGCTCAGGCTTGAAGAAATCTGCGTCAGCCTGGGCGATTTTCGCCTCCAGGATGTGTCGCTTCACGTCGAACGCGGAACCTACCTGGTCCTGCTCGGCCCCACCGGCACGGGCAAGACGGTCCTTCTCGAAACCATCGCAGGGGTGTACCGGCCGACCCGAGGGCGTATCCATATCAAGGATCAGGACGTCACCCGCCTGGCGCCGGAGGCGAGGAACCTGGGCATCGTCTACCAGGACTATGCCCTGTTCCCGCACCTGACGGTGTTCCAGAACATCGCTTTCGGCCTACGTTTGAAGGGGACCCCGGAGCGGAACATCTCCGGGGCCGTAGCGGAGATGGCCCGGTTTCTCGACATCGAGGGGCTGCTCAAACGCCGTCCGGCCCGGCTTTCCGGCGGTGAACGCCAGCGTGTGGCCCTGGCCCGGGCGCTGGTGATGGAACCCCATGCGCTTCTCCTCGATGAACCGCTCGGGGCCCTCGATCACGCGATTCGCGGACGCATCCAGAACGAGCTGAAACGGATCCACACCGAACTCGGGGTCACGATCCTTCACATCACCCACGATCTCGAGGAGGCCTTTTTCCTGGCCGATCGGCTGGCGGTGATGAAGGACGGACGCATCCTGCAGGAGGGGGTGCCGGATGAGGTGTGCCGGCGGCCCAAGAGCCGCTATGTCGCTGAACTCGTGGGAATCGAAAATCTCATCGCCGCGACGGTGGACGATACGAAGCTTTCAACCGCCATGGGGCGGCTCGACCGGAATCGGCTTCCGGCCGGAAGAGACGATCTCCCCGAGCGGATCTGGCTGACCCTTCCGGGCTGGTGCATCGAGCTCTTCCCCGAGGGCGACCCGCAGGATTATATGTGGCGGGGGAACCTGCATGTTTCGGCGGTTCTTCCGCTGAACACCACGGGCATGGTGTCGGTGATCCTGAAAAACGGCGGCGGAGAGACGCTTAGGACCCATCTTTCGCGGCGCGAGGCGGAAACCCGCGCCGACTCCCTGGCAATCGGCAGTACCGTCAGCGTTGGGCTTCTTCAGGAGGGGGTGCACTGGGTTCCCGACCTGAAAAGCCTTGACACACCCGATTCCATTGGATAGCAGCAAGTTCCATGAGCCAGGTATTCATACGAAAAACCGATCTGGGCTTCGAGTCCATCCGGGAGCACCTGTTCGAGATGCTGGCCGGCATCGACAACGGCGCCATCGGTAGGGGAAGCCGGATCCTCATCAAGCCCAATCTGCTCACCGCGGCCCGGCCCGATGAGGCCGTCACCACCCATCCGCTCATCGTCCGGGCGGTGGTCGAATATCTCCTAGAGCGCGGTGCCACGGTGCGTATCGGCGACAGCCCCGCCATCGGCTCTTTCGACAAAATCATCAAACAGTGCGGTTACCAGGAGGCCCTGAGCGGTCTCGGTGTCCGCATCGCGCCCTTCACCCGCTCCGTGGGCGTGGACATAGGAGAGCCCTTTGGGGTCATCGAGGTGGCCCGGGCCGCCGTGGAGGCCGACGCGGTATTGAACCTCGCCAAGCTCAAGACCCACAGCCAGTTGCTGCTCAGCCTGGGGGTCAAGAACCTCTTCGGCTGCATCGTAGGCATGCAAAAACCCCAGTGGCATTTTCGCGCAGGCGTGGACCGGGAGTATTTTGCCCGGCTGCTGGTACAGATTTGCGAGGCCGTCGCACCCATGTTCACCCTTGTGGACGGGATCCTGGCCCTCGAGGGACAGGGGCCCGGCAAGGGGGGAACTCCCCGGCGGCTCGATCTCCTGGTGGGCGGGGACAACGCCCATGCCGTGGACAAGGTCCTGTGTATTCTGCTGGGGGTCGATCCCGGGCGGCTCGCCACCTGCGCCGCCGCGGCCGAGTTGGGTCTCCTGAGCGGCGATGTCCGCATAAACGGGGATATGGTGATCCGGAACGATCTGGCCTTTCCCCGGATGATTCCCCTGACCCTGGGCCCCAAGGCCCTGGCCCGATTCATGCGGCGCTTCGCTATACAAAAACCCGTGTCCGACAATCGCCTCTGCAAGCTCTGCGGCGAATGCTGGAAGTACTGCCCGGCCAAGGTGATCTCTCACAACGTGAGGGGTGTTCGCTTCGACTATGCCGACTGCATCCGCTGCTACTGCTGCATCGAGGTGTGCCCCCACGGCGCCCTTTCGGCCAAGGAGCCGCTTCTGGGCCGGATCTGGCGGTGGTTCAGCCGCAGTACCCCCACCTGAGCCTGAGATTTAGAACCGGTTGTCCCCGTCCAGAAGGCCTCCCAGGGAACCCAGGATGGAGCCTTCCCCCCGGCTGCCGCCCCGCTGGGGGGCCGCCTGGAGCATCC
>CAYOXD010000058.1:13548-19061 GCA_964407825.1 uncultured Desulfobacterales bacterium
TCGATGCTCAAATACCACTGGGTCATGGGGACCTCCTTTCATGCTGAGAGCCGGGAATAATCAAAAAACCGGAGGAAATTTTGAACAAACCCCTTCAGCCTTGTCAAGTATGAACCCGCATCATCACCTTCAGGGTCCCGGGCCGCCGTGCCTTTTCAAAGGCCGCGAGGGCCTCGCTCAAGGGGTACTGGGCATCGATGAGGGGGGTGGGATCCAGTCGATGGCCCTTCAGCAGGTCGATGGCCGCCTCGAAGCGGCCGCAGCGGGATCCGATCACGGTGAGTTCCTTTACCGCGAGGGTGGATAAGTCCAGCTCTGAGTGGCCACTGAAGGTGCTCTTTAATACGATGGTGCCCTCGGCGCGAACCGCTGCGAGTGCCTGGGAAAATCCCGCAGGCCTGCCGGTAGCCTCCACCACGATGTCATATTCGCCCATGGAGGAGGACGGGGCGTCGGTGCAGGAGATCCCGTTCGTTTCCAGCAAAGCGGCCTGGTTCGGATACCGGGCCACCACGGTCAGGCGGCATCCGGTGAGCGCCAGGCTCCGGGCGATGAGCTGGCCCAGCCTGCCGGCTCCCAGGACCAGTACCCGGTGCGCCGGGCCGATGGGAACCTGCTCCTGGATCCTGAGGGCCGCGGCGAGCGGTTCGATAAACACGGCGGAATCGTCGGAAATCTCATCCGGTACAGGAACGAGATTGGCCAGCGGGACGCTGATAAATTCCGCGAATGCACCGTTTCGGCCCCTGATCCCCAGCACGGTGCGGTTTCGGCAGTGATGGGGACGGCCCGCCTCGCATGGGGGACAGGCGCCGCAGGCGATGTTGATCCGCGCCGTCACCCGCTGCCCCACAAGGGTCTCCTCCTCCGGGCAGCCGATCACCTCGCCCACAAATTCATGGCCGGGGATGCCGGTGAAGTCACCATATCCTGCGATCAGTTCCAGATCCGTTCCGCAGATGGCGGCCTTGCGCACCTGAACCAGAGCCTCGTCTGGCCGGGGCTGCGGCATATCAAGATCCTCCCGCAGTGACAGAAGCCCCCTTTCAATCCACACCCCTTGCATTAAAATGCCTCCAGTCAAATAAAAAATTAATCGAACGCTATCGATAGGGTAATCGTTGCTCCATATGAACCGCAGGGTAATCCATCCCCACGCTTTCCCCCGAAGTGGCGGCATCAGTAGAAGACGGTTCGGGTGCGGTGCCTGGGACGGCTCTGCTTGTATTGGCGCTGTTGGCCGCGGCTCCATAGCAGGTAGTCGAGCCGTCTGGGGGGGACGGGATGCCCCTGCCTTCGAAGGCTCTCGGCCATGAGCTCCACGGTGTGCACGGCGCAGGCGCGCAGCTCCACCTCTTCCGGGGACTGCGCCGGGATGGGAGTGCCTGCGTCGATGCGGGCTGCAAGATCCTCGTCATAGAGGAGGATCCCATCCATACGCAGCACATGGGGAACCAGGTTGTCGGCAAAGAGCGTCAGCTCCTCAATATCCTCAAAGTGCCCCGGTCCCTTGTCCCCGAATGCCATGGCCAGATCCGCCGCCGTAATTTGCGCCCGTTTGTAAAAGGGCACCTGCATCTGCCCATAGGGCAGCTCATCCTTGAAAAACGGCATGGCGGTGAGCCGCCGGACCAGCCGCTGGCAGGAGCCGCCGGCCGACTCCACAAGGGCCATGAAACTGCCCCCGAACTCCCGCAGCAGAAAGCCTCCCAGGTCCCTAAGTGCCCTGGCAAAGAGCCCCATCAGTTCCACCGCAGGCGGATTGTCCGGGTCCTGATGGAAGATCCGGAGACACTCCTCCAGGGTCATCCGTGACAGCTGGGAGGCGTTGAGGGGGCCCTGTATCCGGAAAACATCGTTGAGGGATGCGGCGATGGTGAAGTAGCCGGATTTGCCTGCCCGCTTTCGCAGGTGGGGAAAATAGCCCGAGCCGAAATTGATGGTGTCCAGGGTGATGAAAAAGGCCACCGTGTCTTGCCCCCGGCCCAGATAATGCGTATCGGGGTCGATCTCCGGATGGAGGATGTGCTCCAGGGGAAGGGTCCTGACATACGCATCGATGCCCGGATGGTGGATCCGGACAGAGGCGCTTTTTTCTGAAACCGCCCTGCAGGCATCGCGGATTTGGTCGAAAATCGGCGTGTTGTGAGTCATATTAAAATTGTTTGTAATCTAAACAGGTTGCAAGCCTTTCCGGCAAATTGTCTCTGCCGGAAATTCAAAATGATGGTATGCTGAGGTTTAACAAAAACATCCTGGGCTTTTCAAGTCCCCAAGCAGCAATTCCCAGTGAACGGTATCTGTTTCGGTTTGGGCAACGATTGCGATTGCGACAATGGCAACGGCAACGATTACGACAACCAGTACGATTACGATTACGATTACGATTACGATTACGATTACGACAACGACAACGACAACGACAACGACAACGAGAAGGACAAGGACTAAGGACTAAGGACAGGAACAGAGACAGGGACAGGGATTGCGATGAGGAGGGTAGGTGGGTATGGATCATCGATATGATGTGATCATCGTGGGCGCGGGCCTGGCGGGCCTTCGGGCCGCCATCGAGTTGAGCCGGGATACCCGGGTTGCCGTGATCACCAAGGTGTTTGCCACCCGGTCGCACTCGGGCGCCGCCCAGGGCGGTATCGGCGCCGCCATCGGCAACGAGGAGAAGGACGACTGGCAGTGGCACATGTTCGACACCGTGAAGGGAAGCGACTACCTGGGAGACCAGGACGCCATCGAAATCATGACAACGGACGCCCCCCGCGTCGTCTATGAACTCGAACACATGGGCGTGCCTTTCAACCGGACGGCGGAGGGCAAGATCGCCCAACGCGCCTTCGGGGGGCACACCCGGGAGTTCGGGGCCGCTCCGGTGAAGCGGGCCTGCTACGCCGCGGATCGAACGGGCCGCGTCATCCTCGATACCCTTTGGGAGCGGAGTCTGCAGCGCGGCATCGAATTCCTTCACGAGTATCACGTTCTCTCGCTGCTGGTGGAGGAGGGAAGATGCTGCGGTGTCTGTGCCTACGAGCTGAGCACCGGAAAGATCCGTATCCTTCACTGCAAGGCACTCTTAATGGCAACGGGAGGCGCCGGAAAGATCTTCAAGACGACCTCCAACGCCATGGCTTCCACAGGAGACGGGATGGCGCTGGCCTACCGGGCGGGTGCGGCCCTTCAGGATATGGAATTCGTACAGTTCCATCCCACGGGCATTTACAAGCTGGGCATCCTCATCAGCGAGGCTGCCCGCGGCGAGGGCGGGATTCTTCGCAACCGTGAAGGCGAGCGCTTCATGGAACGCTACGCGCCGACCATCAAGGACCTGGCCCCGAGGGACATGGTCTCGCGGTGTATCCTGGAAGAGGTCAGAGCCGGCCGCGGCATCGACGGAAAGGATTACGTGAACCTGGATCTGACCCATCTTCCCCAGGAAGAGATCGGCGCCAAGCTGGCCGAAATCATCGGTTTCGCCCGCACCTACGCCGGCGTGGACGCCACCCGGGAGCCCATCCCCGTGCAACCCACCTGCCACTACATGATGGGCGGCATTGCCGCGGACAGTGAAGGCCGGGTGGCCACGGATAACGAAAGCGGCATTTTCGAGGGGTTGTTCGCAGCGGGCGAGTGCGCCTGCGTCTCTGTCCACGGCGCCAACCGCCTGGGATGCAACTCGCTTCTGGACACCCTGGTATTTGGCCGCAGGGCCGGCAGGACCATCGCCGCCCTCGTTCCCCTCATGGACTGGCCCAAGGTGTCGGCAACCTGTGAAAAGGAGGCGGTGTCCAGGATCACCGACGCCCGCGGCCGAAAGGGCAGTGAGCGAATCGGCGCCATCCTGTCCGAGCTGCAGACCCAGATGATGACATCCGTTTCGGTATTCCGGTGCAAACAGGCCCTGTCCCAGGCCCGGGATGCCCTGGCCGGGCTCAAGGAGCGCTACGGCCGCGTGGCCCTCACCGACGGCAGCCGCCGTTTCAACCGGGAGCTCATGGACTATTTCGAGCTGGGGCACATGCTGGATCTGGCCCAGGTCATCACGCAGTGCGCCCTGTGGCGGGAGGAGAGCCGGGGAGCGCACTTCCGGGAAGACTTTCCGACTCGAAACGATAAGGACTTCCTGTGCCACTCCATGGCCCTTTGGCGAGATACCGGACCGCCGGCGCTGATGACCCGTCCGGTGACCATCACCCGTTTTCAACCCAAAGAGAGGACCTACTGATATGCAATGCCGATTCATGATCTATCGGTTCGACCCGGAAAAGGACGCGGAACCGCACTACCAGAGCTATGTGGTGGAGGCCGAGCCAACGGATAAGATATTGGACTGCCTGAACAGAATCCGATGGGAGCAGGATGCCAGTCTGGCCTTCCGTGCCTCCTGCGCCCACGGCATCTGCGGATCGGACGCCATGGTCATTAACGGCAGCATCGCCCTTGGCTGTCAGAAGCTGATCCGGGATTTCAAGACGGGCAACTCGTTTGTCATCGAACCCTTGCCCCTTTTCAAGGTGGTGAAGGACCTGGTGGTGGACCTGGATCCCTTCTTCGAAAAATACCGGTCCATCAAACCGTTTCTCATCAACGACGAGCCGGTGCCCGAGACCGAACGGTTGCAGGATCCCACGGACCAGAAGACCATCGAACCGGCTCTTAGCTGCATCCTGTGTGCCTCGTGCACGGCCGCATGCCCCATCAACCGGGCCGATGCCGAGTACCTGGGGCCCGCCGCCCTGCTGCGTGCCTTTCGCTATCTTTTCGATTCCAGGGATTCGGCCGGCTCCGAGCGTCTGGCCGAGCTGGACCGGGAATCGGGGGCCTGGGGCTGCAAGACCATGCGCTGGTGTACCGAGGTATGCCCCAAGGGTATCCCAGTGACCAAATGTATCACCCGGATCAAAACGGCCATCCGTCGAAAAGAAAAGGCCGATGGAGACGCCCATGTTTGAGCTCAAACCCCTGTCCAGGGAATCCATCCCGGCGGCCCTTGAAAAGGCCAAGCGCTATCGGCTGCTAAATGAACCCCACGAGGCGGAGAGCATCTGCCAGGACATCCTTCTGGTGGATCCCGAGAACCAGGAGGCCCTCATCATGCTGCTCCTGGCCTTTACCGACCGGTTCAAGGAGGAGCTGTTCCCCGCCTACCACAGGGCCGTAGAAGTGCTGAAGCGGCTGAGCGACGCCCACTGCCGCATCTACTACCGTGGCATCATCAACGAGCGGCGGGCAAAAACCCACCTGGCAAGGGGCGGCCCGGACTCCGGTTCGATGGCCTTCGAGTGGTACACCAAGGCCATGGCCGATTATGAGCTGGCGCTGAGCACCTGCTCTCCGGGCAATCAGGATGCGGCCCTGCGATGGAATACCTGCGCCCGTGTCCTGAACGAGCATCCGCACCTCAAGCCTCCCGAAGGCCCCCGTGAGGAGGGCGTGATGGATGGTTATGAGTAGTGTGACGGCGCTACTAAATTGATAGTGCCCCCAAAGCCCCTAACCCT